>DAINCY010000004.1:8534-73059 GCA_036732145.1 Candidatus Dormiibacterota bacterium | reverse complement strand
GGGCGAGGTCGTTCATGAGCTTGACCTCGATCGGGGTGATCGCCTCGCCGCGCCGTTTGGTGACGGTCAGGGCGCCGAGCACCTCACCCTGGTGGCGCACCACCACCGAGCGATCCGCATCGGGGATCGCCAGCTCGGCAGCGCCGTTGAGGTGCACTGCGGCGGGAACTGACGGCTGGGATGGGAAGACCGCTGCACGTTGCAGAGCGTCACCGCTGCGCAACCAGACCTCCGCGAGGTCGGCGTTGGTCCCTTCGGCGAGGACGCGTGCCATCCGGGGCAGGACATCCTCGCTCGCGTAGGACTCGGCGACACGTTCGGAGAATTGCGAGAGGACCTCATACGGAGTGGCTCGCTTCCCGTACACCAGCCGGTTGGCCACCTTCTGCAGCCGCTCGCGCACCGGCTGGAACCCCACCGCCACGATTCCCGTGGCCAGGATCGACAGCCCCAGGTTGGGCTTGCCACCACTGCCCACCAACGTGCCGATGCCCACCGCGATCCCGACGTACACCGCAGTGATGAACCCGGCAAGTGCGCCATACACCAGGGTGCGGCTGATGACCACATCGATGTCATAGAGGCGGTATTTGAAGATTGCGACTGCGGTCGCTGTCGGCAGTCCAAGCGCAGCCGCCACGAACAATGCGGATGCGATGTTGGACGCCGCCGAGCTGGAGGATGCAGTGAAGAAGGTGGCGAGCAGCGCCAGCGCAAGGATGGATCCCATGAAGAGAAACCACTTGAGCTGTTGCCGCAACTCGTGCGCCGAGCGCCGATAGCGCCTGACCATGCCGACCACGGCTACCACCGAGCACGCGATCAGAACCAGCTGCAGGATCGCGGCGAGTTTGCTCAACACGTGCTGCGAGGAGGGGTCAAGCAGGGGGCTGTTCTGCAGTTCGCCCCCGTCGGTGACGGCCAAGGAGGCCGGGGGGATCGCGTCGACGACGATGGCGACAATGGCCACGAGACCCGCCACCCTGGCGAACAACCGCCAGCGAGGCGATGGCAGATCGCCGTTGGGAAAGAGCAACGGCAGGAAGATTCCCAGCAGCGGTACGATCGGGAGGAAGGCCCACGACCCCAGCCAGGCGGCGACCAAGCCGCCAGGGAGGGTTCCTGGCCGCAGAAGCAGCGCCCGGATCGCATATTGCTGGGCGGCGGTGGCCAGTGCCCACGAAAATCCGGCTGTGAGGAACACCCACCCGACTGCATTGCGATGCTGTCGTGAGGCAACCATGGCTCCCACTGACGCGAATACCAGGGGGATGGCGATGTCCGCGCCTGGGATGCCGAACTCTGCCGTCGCAGCACGGCGACCGTCGATGGAGCGGAGCAGGACGTCGGCGGCGGAAAGCAGCAAAAGCAGCGCCAACATCACCCAGATGACCACCGCGGCGCCGTGACCGTCGGTCCGTCGTGCCGACCTGTCCAATCTGGCTTCACCCACGAGCGCAATTGTCCTGCCACGAGCAGGGCCCACAAAGGGTGCCTGCCCGAGGATATGCGTGACCGGCCACCACCGTTACCGGTGGTGCAGGCGCGCCCCCCGAGCATGGTGCGGCTCGCCTTGACCAGGGTGCTCGGATGGCTCCCCTGCCACGCGACCGCTCAGGCGGTTGGGCGCACCAGGAAAATCCAGACGTCCCAAGCGACATGGCTGACGATGAGTGGCGCCATACGCCCTTGGATGAGGTGCTCAAGGCTCCAGAACGTGCCGGCAACCCCGGCCGCGCCGGTGAGGGTGAGGTTGCCGGAGACGAGGTGGATGGCTCCGTAGATGGTCGCGCCGGCGGCGTTGCCGACCACGGGGCCGAGTTGCTGGGCGAGGTAGCGGTTGACCAGGCCCCGCCAGAACAGCTCCTCGCCCGGCGCGATCAGCACCGCGAGGGCGGCGGCGATGAAGGGGTCTGGGGCCAGCCCCCGCTTGCGATAGATCTCGTCGATCTCGGCGCCGCCGTTGGGCATTACCTTTCGCGCGAATCGATCGCCTATCTGGAAGATGCCGTAGAGCAGTCCCGCCGAAGCCATGCCGCGAGCCACGTCGGCAGGCCGGACCCGCGTCTTGCGCAGATCCGGGTTGGCCCACAGCGCGTACAGGCCGAGTGACCCAACCCCAGCGGCCATCTTGGCCCAGAAACCACTCTTCCCCCGGAACGCAACCGTCCAGAGCGCCCCGGCGCCGGCCATCCCGACGAGCACGTCGCGACCAGAGATGCGGGCGGCCTGCTCCTCGCTCACTTCACCAAGGAGCTGAAGGCGATGCCGAGCAGGAACAGGCTGCTGAAGAGAGCGTGAACCCGGGCGGTCATCAGGTCGATGGTGTTGATGTCGCCCGTGCTGCCCGAATAGCCGCGCTCCGCGGCCCGGAGCAGCCACCACGCTGCCGGCAGGCTGAGCATCGCCAGCAGTGTGAGCGTCGGAGCGATGCGTGCGATCACCGCCATCGCCAGCACCAGGTAGGCGCCGAGCACCAGTCCCACGTAGGTTCCGTAGGCGGCACGCTTGCCCAGCTCCCCGGACAGGGTGGTGAAGCCCAGCCGGACGTCCTCGCTGATGTCGCGCCACTCATTGCCGTGGAGGATCGCCGCCACCAGAAGGCCGGCGGGCGCGGAGAGCACCACCACTCGCCAATCGAAGCGTCCGCTGGCAGCGAAATAGCCGCCCACGGTCATCAGCACGCCCATCTGCAGGAACACCAGGGGCACGCCCATCGCCCGGTACTTGTACTGGAAGGGAGGTGCCGTGTAGAAGTAGCCGCCGACCACGCCCAGCGCGCCCAGGCCGAGCATCAGAGGTCCCCGCACGGACACCAGGTACAGCCCCAGCAAGATGGTGATGGCGAAGCAGGCCGCGGCCAGGGCGAAGGCCCGCTTCTCGGTGACCCGCCCTTTGACGATGGCGTGGCTGGCTCGCGGCGAAGTGATCGAGTCGATGCCGTGCCGCACGTCATAGATCTCATTGATGACGTTGGTCCCGGCGTGGAGGGTCAGACCGGCTGCCAACGCGGCCACGAATGGCGCGGGGGCCACTGAGCCCTGCGTCCAGGCAAAGGCGCCGCCGAGCGCGACGGGCACCAAAGACGCGGTGAAGCTGAACGGCCGGGTGATCTCGTAGACGCCCTTCAGAAGCTCACGCAGGCCGGATCCCGCACCCGCATCGCGGCTGCGGACGGCGATGGCTTCGCGCGTCGCGGAGACGGAGGACTGACTGATCGACTCCGACCCGTAGAGCGCACAGGCATCCATGGTAGCGAGGACCTGGGCCTCATCCTGGACCACCGGCTGGAGCAGAGGCACGGTCATGCCGGCGCGATGGTACTCCTGCGCTCGCGCGGCGACGTCCTGCCTGGTGCCGGCGAGCACGAAGGCTTCCAGCAGCTCGTCGGGGATGGCCTGCGCGGCGCGGTGGTAGTCCTCGGCCCGCCAGAGCTTGTTGACCTCGTCGCGCAGCTCCTTGGGAAACCCTGCCCGGGACATCGAGATGTCAGAGAGGATGGAGATCATGTAGATCACGAAGGGCTCTCGCTTGGCCCGGTTGAGGGCGTCGCGGCGCGAGTCGCTGATGTAGCTCAGCAGGTAGCCACGAAAATCGATGGCTGAGGCATCGCGACCGTGGCGCTGCGCGGAGTCGAGGACGCGCTCGCGCATCAGCTGGAACGCGGCGATGGACTCCATCGGGCGGGCCAGGTAGCCATCGGCCTTCTCTCCAGCCAGCTCGAGGTAGGCCCTGGTGTAGGCGGCGATGTAGATCGGGATCCGCTTGGGGGGCGGGAACATCGGTACCAGCGGCGGCACCTTGTCGTTGAGCACCAGCCGCTCGCCACGCCAGAGGGTGCGGATCTGGTCGATGGATTCGCTCACCCGCTCCGGCGCGTTCTCGAAGGGGATGTTCATCTGCGCCAGCCGCAACGGCAGGCCGCTGCCCAGCGCCAGCGACAGACGCCCCTCCGCCAGGTTGTCGACCGATGCCATCGTCGAGGCGACCACAAAGGGGTGCCGTGTGTAGGGGTTGAGGGCGCCGGCGCCGAGGCGGATGCGTTTGGTGGCGTGTGCCATCGGAGCCAGGAAGCTGATCGGGTCGCGCTCGAAGTAGCTGTCGTGTACCCAGACTGACTCCAGGCCGGCCCGCTCGGCCCGGACGGCCCAATCGACTGCCTCCCGCACGTCCCCTCGGGCGGCTAGCCCCAGGCCAACCGGCCTGTTCAACTCTGGCATCCCGAAGATTATGGTGGTCGTCAGATGAGCGGCAACCGAATGACTGCGGCCCGCGATGCGCGCCGGGTCCGCGCCATGTTCGACCGGATCGCGCCCGGGTACGACCGCGCCAACACCGTGCTCTCGTTCGGTCGTGACCGCACCTGGCGGCGCCGCGCCGCCAATGCCGCGGCGCCGCCACGGGGTGGGGCCGCGCTGGACGTCGCGTGTGGCACTGGGCAGCTGACCCTTGAGCTGCGCGACCGGGTTGGCCCCGGTGGGCGGGTGGTGGGGCTCGACTTCAGCGAACGCATGTTGGCGGTCGCGCGGACCGCCCACCCCTTGATCGAATGGGTGCAGGGCGATGCCACCAGCCTGCCCTTCGAGGACTCCAGCTTCGACGCCGCGACCACCGCTTTCGGCCTGCGCAACCTGGCCTACCCGAAGAAGGGTCTGGCCGAGATGAAGCGGGTGGTGCGACCCCACGGAAGGCTGGTGGTACTCGAGTTTCTACGTCCTCCTCATGGGCTGGTGGGCCGAACCTATGAGCTCTACCTCCGTCACGCCCTGCCTCGGCTCGGGGGGTGGGTTGCCGGCGATCGCGAGGCCTACCGCTACCTCAGCGACACCGTCGACTCGTACCTGACGGGGGAGCAGCTGCTCGAGTTGGCCGACGGTGCCGGGTGGCAGCGACCGCAGCTGTGGCGGCTCAATCTTGGCACCGTGGCCTTGATGAGAGGGGTCGCCGGCTGAGGAGCCGTCGATTCGGGCCGGCGTACAGGAGTCGGGGCTCTCCGACTGGTACAAGGGGTTCATGCTGCCGCCAGTCGACCGGCGCGTTCTCTTGATTCCGCTGGGGGTGGCGATCGCCGCCCCCGCCGCGCTGACCGGCCTGCTCGTCGCCCTCAACCAGGGAAACACCCGCGACTACGTCTTCGTGTACCTGGGGATCGTCGCCATCCTCGGCCTGGCAACGGGGGTGCGCGATGCCATCGTCGCGGCCGCCTGCAGTTTCCTCCTCGTGGACTTCTATTTTGTGCGGCCCGTCCACACCTTTCAGTTCGCCGACTCCACCGACCTCGTCAACCTCGCTGTGTTCTTCGGCACCGCGGGCCTGGTTGGAACGCTCGGCTCGCGCCGCCGCGCTGCCCAGCGTCGTGCGGAGAGCCTGGCGCGGGAGTTGCAGCAGGCCAACATCGAGTTGACACGGCTGGCTGAGACCGAGCAGCAGGTTCGGGCTCTCGAGGAAACAGACCGTCTCCGGCGCGAGTTCCTCGCCAACATCTCGCATGAGCTCAGGACTCCGATGGCGAGCATCCTCACGGGTACGACCACGCTGCTGCGCGGGCAGTCGCTCCCCGACGATCTCAGGCCCGAGGTCGAGTCGCTGGCCGGCGCGTCGCGACGGCTCAACCGTCTGGTCTCCGACCTCCTCGACATGAGTCGCATCGAGGGCGGCATCGTGGAGCTTCGCCCCGCGGAGGTCGACCTCACCGAGGCGATCGCGGCGTCCGTTGATCGGCTGCACCGCCAAAGCCCCGAGCGGCCGGTCGCGGTCGAGGTGGCGGACGCCACGCCCGAGGTCATGGCTGACTGGAACCGGCTGGGTCAGGTGCTCGACAATCTGCTGGAGAACGCAGACCACGCTGCTTCAGGCGGCAGCCCGATTCGGGTGACAGCGGCCCGAGCCGACGACGGTGACGTCGTCATCCGGGTCATCGATCGCGGTCCCGGCGTCCCCATGGAGCTGCGCGGTCAGATCTTCGACCGCTTCGTCCGTGGAGGGCAGACCAACCCACCGCGTGCCGCAGGAATGGGCCTTGGCCTGCCGATTGTGCGGGGCCTCGTCGAGGCTCAAGGAGGCCGTGTCTGGCTGGATGAGGATCAGCCCACGCAGGGCGCGAGTTTCGCGTTCTCGCTCCCTGCTGCCGCCGTCGACGCGACGGACCCGGACCTGTGAACGAAGCAGAACGCATCCTCCTCGTCGAGGACGACAGCAGCCTGCGCCAGGCCATCCTGGGCGCGTTGGAGGCGGGCGGGTACGCCGCCGACGCCGTCAACGACGGCATTCAGGCGGCCCAACGCCTCCGTGCCGAGCCCTTCGAGCTGGTCCTCCTTGACCTCGGCCTTCCGTTCGTCGACGGCTGGGAGATCCTCGCCCAGCTGGAGGGGCGCCCGCTCCCCTCGGTCATCGTCATCTCTGCCCGCGATGAGGAGGGCGACAAGGTGCGCGCTCTCGACATGGGCGCCGACGACTACCTCACCAAGCCGTTCGGCGCGGACGAACTGCTGGCGCGGGTTCGCGCCGTGCTCCGCCGCGTCAACGCGGCGAGCACCTCACCGCAGGTGGTGCGCTGCAACGACGTGGTCGTCGATGTCGGTGCCCGAGCGGTCTCGAGGGCGGGGGTTGAGGTGCGGCTGACCCCCACTGAATGGGCGCTCCTCGCGCTCCTGGCTGAGCACGCGGGCACCTCTCTCGATCATCGCACCTTGCTGGGGCGAGTCTGGGGCCCCGAGTACGTGGGCGATCGCAACTACCTTCGCACCTTCATCCAGCGACTGCGGCGAAAGCTCGAAGCCAACCCCGGCAATCCGGCCGTCATACAAACGGCAGGCCGGCACGGGTATCGCTTCGGTCCGATGCTGGAGCGTGCGTCGCTGCCGGCCGGGCCGCGTTAACCAATCGTTGACGGTGACCGTCGCACGCTGTCTGCATGGCCAGACTCAGCGAGGTGGCGGCAGCGCTCATCGGCTGCGAGGTGGTCGATGCCGACGGGCGCCGGCTCGGCCGGACCGTCGCCGTGATCCATCGGGCTCACGGCAGCGACGTTCTCGTCGAGGGGCGTCGGTGGTTGCGCCACAGGAGCTATCGGTTCGCTCTCGACGACATCATCCCGCTCGCTGACGGTCGCCTTCTCGTCAGCCCTGAGCATCCAGCCGCCGTGCGGCGCATCCGGCAGCGCGTGGGCGCCGACCGGGTGGCGGGCGGCGAGCAACGATGATCGAGAGCGCTGGACATCCGCAGGACGCAGCCCTGCCCGATGTCGTGATTCCGGACCACGACGCCGAGACACTCCAGCGCGCGGGGCGGGCATGGGCGACGACGCGCCAGGTGATCGCCACGGAGCTCCCGGGCATCGACCCCGACCTCGAGAGGGTCGAGGCGCGCGGCCCCCAGCGCGATCGCTACGTACGCATTCTCCGCGCACGCAGCCAGGGCTTCGAGCGCCTGGCGCCGGGGTGGCTCCAAGCTACCCGTCGAGCGTCGGCACCGGTCGGCCGGTTCGCCGGCGCACGGTCGAAACTTCGCTCGGCGGTGATCGGCAAACCGATGGCGACGCGGGACTTCGTGCATGAACGCCTGACCAAGCTCAAGGCGCTCGCGGTCCTCTCATCGGACCCGCTTTCGTCAGTCGCCTACGCGACCGAGCAAACGCTCGTGGTCCTGGCGGGCGCCGGGGCCATGGCCCTCAACGCCTCACTGCCCATCATGGCCGCCATCGCGCTGCTGTTGATCGCGGTTGTGGTCAGCTACCGCCAGACGATCAAGGCCTATCCCAAGGGTGGGGGCTCGTACATCGTTGCCAAGGACAACCTTGGAGACCGCGTGGGGTTGGTTGCCGCCGCCGCCCTGATGACCGACTACGTGCTGACTGTTGCCGTCTCGGTGTCAAGCGGCAAGGACTTCATCGGCGCTGCCATCCCCTGGGTCGCGGACCACCCGGTGATCACGTGTACCGCCATGATCGGCGCCATCCTGCTGGGCAATCTGCGAGGCATCCGAGAGGCCGCAACGCTCTTTGCGGCCCCAACCTACATCTTCGTGGGCAGCATCGTGGTGATGCTGGTCGTTGCCTTCTTCAGGATCGCGACGCACTCTGTCCTCCCCGTCCACACTGCCGCGTTGCCGAAGATCACCGAGTCGCTTGGCATCTTTCTGATCCTGCGAGCGTTCGCCTCCGGCTGCACCGCCCTGACCGGCGTGGAAGCCATCAGCGACGGCGTCCCCGCATTCAAGTCACCCGAGTGGCGCAACGCCAGGGTGACCCTCATGATCATGGGCGCCCTCAGCGTGACCATGTTCGTCGGGATCACTGTGGCGACACACATCATCGGTCTGCATCCGTTCCCGAACTCACAGCCGCCCATCGTCGTGCAGCTGGCCGACGCCGCCTTTGGCGGTGGCAGCTTCGGAACGTACATCGTGACCGCGGCCACGGCCGCCATCCTCGTCCTCGCCGCCAATACGGCCTTCTCGGACTTTCCTCGCCTGCTGTTCTTCCTGGCGCGGGACCACTACGCACCCCACCAGTTCGGGCATCTGGGCGACCGGCTTGCCTACAGCAACGGCATCATCGTGCTCGGCGTTCTCGCAGGTGTCCTGGTGGTGGTGTTCGGCGGCGTCGTGGACAGGTTGATACCCCTGTACACCATTGGGGTATTCCTCGCCTTTACGCTGTCGCAGAGCGGCATGGTCGCGCGCTGGCTGCGCCTCCGCGAGCCTGGGTGGCGGCGCGGGCTGGCCATCAACAGCCTCGGCGCTGCGTGCACCGGTGTGGTGTTCGTCATCGTCGCCGCGGTCAAATTTCGCGACGGGGCTTTCGTGGTCGTTGCCATCGTGCCCATGCTGATCATGCTCTTCCTCGCGGTCCACAGACACTACGCCGAAGTTGAGACCACCCGTGTCACAGAGACGCCGACCAGTCCCGACGACGTGCGACTCACCTTCATCGTCCCCGTCGCAGACCTGAATGACATCGCTCTTCAGAGTCTCGCCATGGCCCGAGCGCTGTCATCGACGGTGATTGCGGTGCATGTCTGTGACGACGACAACCACATCGCCGAGCTGCGCGCCAAATGGGAGATCTGGGGCGATCACGTGCCGCTGGTCATCATCGAATCCCCGTACCGCGCCTTCATCCGGCCTCTGCTTGCGTACATTGATGCCATCGATAGACAGCGAAGCGACGACACGCTGGTGGTGGTGCTCCCCGAGCTGGTGGCGACGCGGTGGTGGCACAACGTGTTGCACAATCAAGCAGCGCTGCGCTTGAAGGCGGCGCTGCTCTTCCGGCCGGGAACTGTGGTCATGGACGTGCCCCACCACCTCAGCCACACGCATCGCGTGAAGCGACACTGGCGGGGCGGCGAGGACGACGAAGCGCTCTGAGAGCGCCAAGCAGGAGCGCAGCGCGCCAGCCGGCGACACCGTCCCCTATCCTCGGCGGATGGAGATGCAGTACCGCCGCCTGGGGCGATCCGGACTCAAGGTCAGCGTGCTCTCGTTCGGTTCATGGGTCAGCTTTGGACCCCAACTCGCGGGCGACAATGCACGCCAGTGCCTCGCCGCCGCGTACGACGCCGGCATCAACTTCTTCGACAACGCCGAGGTGTACGCCGGCGGACGATCGGAAACCATCATGGGCGAAGCCATCGCCCAACTGGGCTGGGCCCGCCACACCTACGTGGTGTCGAGCAAGTACTTCTGGGGCATCGAGGACTCGGTCAACACCAGGAACACGTTGAATCGCAAGTATCTCCTCCATGCAGTGGACGGTTCGCTGCGCAGGCTGGGGCTCGACTTCATCGATCTCATCTTCTGCCACCGCCCCGACCCTGAGACACCGGTGGCGGAAACGGTGTGGGCCATGCACAACATCGTCGAATCCGGTCGCGCGCTGTACTGGGGTACGTCCGAGTGGAGTGCGGCGGCGATCCGCGAAGCGTGGGACATCGCCGAGCGTGACCATCTGCATCGCCCTGTGATGGAACAGCCGGAGTACAACCTGTTCAACCGGACCAAGGTGGAGGAGGAGTTCGCGCCGCTGTGTCGCGACATCGGCCTCGGACTGACCACGTGGAGCCCGCTGGCCTCCGGACTGCTCAGCGGCAAGTACCTCGACGGGATCCCGGAGGGTAGCCGGGCGACCCTGCCCGGCTATGGCTGGCTGCGCAGCCAGCTCAGCGATCCCGAGGCCAACCGACGAGTGCGCTCATTGAAGGCGGTCGCCGACGACCTCGGTGTGTCGCTGTCGCAACTGTCGATTGCTTGGTGCGCCGCCAATCCGCACGTTTCGACGGTCATCACGGGCGCCAGTCGCGTCGAGCAGATTCGCGAAAACCTGGGAGCGCTCGACGTGCTCGCACGACTCAGCCCCGATGTGCTCACCAGGATCGAGGCAATCTTCTGACTGCGGCGCGGCGTCTCGCTGGAGGGAGCCTGGTCACAGCGCCTGCCATACTGTCAAGCGCTCAATCCGTGTCAGCGAGGTGCAGCGTGCCGGTCATCAATCCCTGCGACAACTGCGGGAGACCCACGCCGATCTACCGGCTCTCCGCGGTGATCCTCGACGGGCGCATGGCGCGCATCTGCCCAATTTGCAGCGCCAGCGAGCAGCAGCGGATCGACATCCCCTACTCACCGCGCACTGACCAGGGCGCGATCCAGCCGAGCACGAGTCGCGACGCTTGGTAGCGAGCACCGAGACGTTCGCGACCCGTCTCGCTTCGGTCATCGCCGAGACCGGTTCACTGCTCTGTCTTGGGCTGGATCCCGACGGCATGGCCGACGCCGCGGCGGCGGAACGTCAGTGCCACCACCTCCTCGAAGCCACCCTCGACAAGGTGTGCGCCGTCAAGGCGAACCTCGCGTTCTTCGAGCAGTTCGGCAGCGCCGGGTACGCGGTCCTGGAGCGGCTGCGCTCAGCAGTTCCGGCTGATCGCCTGCTCATCCTCGACGGCAAGCGCGGCGACATCGCCAGCACCATGACCGCGTACGCTCGAGCGCTCTTCGACGTGCTCGGGGCCGACGCCGTGACAGTCAACGCGCTGCTGGGCGGCGACAGCATCGCTCCCATGCTGGCGCGTCCGGGCCGCGGTGTCTTCGTCCTCGCCCGCACCAGCAACCCGGGTGCCAGTGACTTCCTCGAGCGACCCGCCGCGGCAGGGGAGGTCGCCCTGTACCAGCGCATCGTCGAACACGCCCGAGGCTGGGACGCCGGCGGCGGTGCGCTCGGGTTCGTCGTCGGTGCCACCGCCCCTGCGGCCGTCGCCGAGGTGCGCCGGCTGGCGCCGGACGCCCCGCTCCTGCTCCCTGGAGTCGGTGCCCAGGGCGGCGCCTTGGAAGCGGCGGTGCAGGTCGCGCTGGACGCCGACCGGGGTGGCGTGATCGTGTCCGTGAGCCGCGGGATCGCGGCCGCGCCGCAGGGTCCTGCGGCCGCGGCCCGCCAACTTCGCGACCGCATCACAGCAGCGCGCTCCGGCGGCTGACCGATGGGCCGGGTCGCCGTCGTCGAGGACGGCAGGCATCGAGCGCACTTCTTACCAGGACACCCGGAGCGCCCTGATCGGGTGGAGGCGATTCGCGCCCACCTCTCGTCGACCCCAGGGCTGCGCGACCTCCCGCGACTCCCTGCCGACGCAGTCGATGACGATGCCCTCCTCCGGGTCCACGATCGGCAACACCTGGACCGCGTCGCAGCCCTGTGCGCGTCCGGTGGAGGCCACCTCGATCCAGACACGTACGCAACGGCCTACTCCGACATGGCTGCGCGGATTGCCGCGGGGGCTGCCGTGCGTGCCGTGGACGCCGTGGTCAGCGACGGGCACGACGCGGCCTTTGCAATCGTTCGGCCGCCCGGACATCACGCCACCGCCGGCAGGGCGATGGGCTTCTGTCTGTACAACAACGTCGCCGTCGCCGTGCAGCACGCGCGCGCAGCGCTGGACATGGCACGGGTCGCCATCGTCGACATCGATGTCCACCACGGCAATGGCAGCGAGGCGACGTTCTGGAACGATCCCGCCGTGCTGTACACCTCGCTGCACCAGTATCCGTTCTATCCGGGAACCGGCGCGCTGAGTGACCGCGGGGGCCCCGAGGCCGCCGGGCTCACCGTCAACGTGCCGCTTGCGGCGGGGAGCTCGGCGGCCACCTGGCTGCAGGGATTCGACCACGCCGTCGAACCCGCGCTGCGCGCCTTCGAGCCCGAGTTGGTGGTGGTGAGCTGCGGATTCGACGCCCATCGCGACGACCCCCTCGCCGAGCTGGAGCTCGACACCGGCACCTATGCCGCGATCGCGGACCGACTCCTGTCGCTCGCCACTCTGCCCGGCGCGGGACGGACGGTCTGGGTGCTCGAGGGGGGCTATGACCTCGGCGCCCTGACGACGTCGATCGAGGCGGTGCTCAAGGTCCTCGTCGCGGCGTGACCGGGGTGCGCTACGGTGGCATCGCCATGCGGACACGATGGACATGCGCCGTTCTCGCCGCCTTCGTGCTCGCGGGTTGCGGCGAGGGCAGCGCACCGACCGGGGTGGCGACCAACCCATCTGTCCAGAGCACCGGCACGGCCAGCGGGAGCGGCACTCCGTCGGCCGCGGCGGCGTCGGGCGTGCGCACGGTGCTGAGCCCGCTGGGTCTCAACATCCGCGGCGATTCCGCCATCACCGGCGCGATATTGGGCACGGCCGCTCAGGGAGCGGTGCTGTCGGTTGTGGGACACACCGACCAGAACGGGGGCTGGTACAAGGTCCAGGGACAGACCGTCAACGGTTGGATCAACGGAGACGCATCCCTGACTGCTGCCGGGCAGTTCCAGCAGTACCAGTCGCAGGACCGCCAATTCAGCGCGCTCTACCCGCAGACCTGGACGTTTGCGGAGAGCCCTCCATCAGTGCTCTTCCATCCGAGTGACGGGCCCCAGACGATCGTGGTGCGCAACGGCGCCCACACCGCCGACTTCGGAGCCGGCGGCGGGGCCGGTTTCACCGGCTCCGGTCAGGAGACCGTGGTGGTCTGCGGGGTGACGGGCGACCTCAACGAATACACCCACAGCGGTGCGCCCCCGGCCACACCGGCCCCGGGCACCGCCGGGCCGCTGGCGCTCCTCGGACAGATCCGCCTGCGATTGGACGCCACGCACGCACTGGCGCTCGACTTCAACTACAGCGTCGCCGCCGACGTCGACGTGTTCAGTGCGTTCTACAACTCGATGACCTTCCCGTTCCCGCAGTGCCAGAAGCCGGCGTCGCCGGCCCCGTCTCCCACCTGAGACTGGGCGCTCAGACGATCTGCTGACCGATGCCGTGAGAGAGCAGGGTGCTGTGCGCTGCAGACATCCCGACCGCGCTGATCACCAGCATGGCGACGTAGGCGAGCCCGATGGCCAGGCGGACATGTGACGGAAGGGGAGGGGGATCGAGGCCGGCGCGACCGCGGCGGAACCGTCCGACGGTGCTGAAGATCCCGAAGAGCAGGATGATCACCAGGAACGGGTTCAGCGGCGCACCGCTCACCGAGTAGCCGGCGATGAGCAGCAGGATGACGCCGATGCCAGCCACGTTGGCCCATCTCGAGACCGCGCTGGCGACGCGTCCGCCGTCCATCGGCGACATGGGGATGAGGTTGAACAGGTTGATGAGACACCCCCAGTAGGCCAGCGCCAGGAAGAGGTAACGCGTGTGCCCTTCGGGGAGCGAGAGGGCGAAGAGATAGCAGAGCAGCGCCGCCGCCGTGCCGACGACGGGTCCCCCGATGGCCACGATCGCCTCCTGCCGCGCGTCGCGGAAGCCGCGTGTGGTCACGACCGCGCCAAACCCGAAGAGGAAGAACGGGGCCGACACCGGCAGCCGCTGAGCACGCGCGAAGAGCATGTGACCGCTCTCGTGGATGGCGATCAGCAACAGCGCGCCCAATCCGAACTGCCAGCCGAAGAGGCCGATGTAGATGAGCAGCGACAGCCCGAAGCTGATGAAGGTGCCACTCAGCTTGCCGAACTTGAGGAGCACGAAACCGGACTTGAAGAGCCAAGCAACAGCGGCGAGGATTCCACCCGCCAGGCCGCCACGGCGTTGCTGGCTGTGGGAGGGGGCCTGGTGGATCGAGGCCGGCGAGATCGCCGGCGGCGGGCTGCCCTCCGGGCGCCAGCTGTAGCCGTCGCCGCTGGGGATCATCGCCGGTGGCTGCGGAGGGGATGCAGCGGGAGGTGGTGTCCACCCATACTCGCCGGTCGCTCCCGAAGGTGGGGTCTGGTCTGCCATGAGGCCATCATCGCACCGCCTCCTCCGACCACCGTCGCGGCAGTCTCACCGAATGGCGACGAGGACCCGATCAGCGAGGTGCTGCCAGAGGGTGTCGACCTCGGCGAAGCCGGCCTGGCGCAGCGACTCGACGTGCACGGCGAGGTCTGCCGGGTGATCGTGGTCGGGGTGGTCGTGGTGGCGGTTTCTTCGCTCGGCCACCTCGGCGGCGAGGCCGGCCTCCTGCTCGACCGCCTCCCACCACTGCTCCCACGATTCCGCTGAGCCTGCCGCGGCCGTCGCGCGCCGTTCGCGGATGGCTCGGGCCGCGGCGGCCAGGCGCGTTTCAGTCGCCGGATAGGCCATGCCGTCGCCGTTGACGAACACTCCGCCGGGCCTGAGCACGGTGCCGAGGTGTCTGTACAGAGCGGTCAGAGCGCTGAGCTGCAGCCAGTGCAGGGCGGTGGCGGACACGGCTGCCTGGACCGGACCCTGAGCCTGCGCGCTCCACCGCGAGCGCAGGTCGGCGTCGAGCCAGTGCAGCCGTCCTCCCATGTCACCAAGCGTGTTGCGGCCGATGGCCAGGAGCACCGGGTCCATGTCGATGGCGGTGACCCGTGCCTCGGGCAGGCGATCCAGGATGCGGCGCGCCAAGGAACCCGGCCCGCAGCCCAGATCGACCACATGGGGAGCAGGGCCACACAGCGCCTCCACAGCGTCGATCATCGCCGTGAAGCGCTCTTCGCGGTCGGGCATGTGGCTGCCCTGCTGCGCCTCCCAACGGTCCAGCCAGCCGTGCCAGTCGGTCCTCGGTGCTGCGCTTGTCATGGCCGCGGCATTGTCGGCGAAATCCGTGGCAAGTGGTCGCCGCTCACCCGGCCGGCTCGACGGCTGATGGGGCGCCAGTGGACCTCCGGCGCCACAGTATCCGCACACCCGCGACGTGGCGTGACAGTATTCGCTGTTCCATGCCCGCGACCCATGTGATCGGATTGCTCCTCGGCGCCGAGGAGGACTGGCCGGTCGCGTTCGAGTCACTGCTGGAACGAGTGGCGCCGTCCATCACCGTTGGCGGCACGACCCATCGGTTCACCACCGAGCGGGTCACCATCGAGCCGTTCAATCTGCGGGCCGTCCCGCGCTACTCGCTGATCATCGACCGTCTGGCCTGGTGGTATCACCTCCCACGCGAGTGGTTGAAGAAGGTGGCGCTGATGGACGACGTGCACCTGCTGAACAACCCTTTTACGTTCCAGTCGATGGAGAAGCACGCGGCGTACTGCGCCATGATGCGATTGGGGCTGAGAGTGCCGGAGACCTGGATGGTGCCCAACAAGGTACCCCCCGACAATCCCCGTTTCCCGACCACAGCGGAGCGCTACGTCCGCCACTTCGACCTCGAGGCGGTCGCCAGCCAGGTCGGCATGCCCCTGTACATGAAGCCGTTCGATGGCGGTGCGTGGGTGGGGGTGACGCGGATCGAGGACAGCGCCTCTCTGCGTCGTGCGTATGACGAGTCCGCCGAACGACTGATGCATCTCCAGGCGGCGGTGGAGGACTTCGACGTCTTCTCGCGGAGTCTCGGCATCGGCGCCGAGACCCTGGTGATGCGTTTCAATCCCTCGAGGCCTATGCACGTGCGCTACTCGGTGTCCCACAACTTCCTGAGCGCCGAGGCCGGCGACGAGGTGATCACCATCGCACGACTCGTCAATGCCTTCTTTCGCTGGGAGCTGAACAGCTGCGAAAGTCTGGTCAAGGACGGGGTCGTGTATCCCATCGACTATGCCAACGCCACCCCCGATCTGGCTGTCACCAGCCTGCATTACTACTTTCCCTGGGCGATCCGAACGCTCCTGAAATGGGTCATCTTCTGCTGCGTCACCGGGCGCAGGCCGACGGTCGATCTCAACACAGGGAGCTACTTCGAGGTTGCCGACCGCCCAGGCCTCTCGTACGCGGAGAAGCTGGCCGAGTACCGACGGCTTGCCGATCTCCAGCTCGACGTCGACCGCTACCAGGAGTTCTGCGCGCGCCACCTGGCGCATATCGACGAGGTCTGCGTGGAATGGGTGGAGAGCGACGCGTTTGATCGCCTGCTCGTCAACACCGTCATCTCGACCTACCCTGAGCATGAGCGTGAGATGTTCCTCGCCCACTTCCGTGGTCTGCTCGGGCTCTGGACGCACGACCAGCACGCGGCGGCGTCGGCGTAGCCGTGCCCATCCATTTCGCCTCCAGCGTCGGCACCAGCCTTGGGATCGAGATGGAGCTGGCCATCATCGACCCGAACTCGCGCGAGCTCGTCAAGGGTGCTCACGAGTTGCTCATCGAGATGGGTGAGGGGCACAGCGACGGCATTCATCCCAAGGCCAAGGCGGAGCTCCTGCAATCGACCATCGAGATCATCACCGGCATCTGTCACAGCGTCGCCGAGGCCCGTGCCGACCTCACCGCAACGCTCGATGAGGTGACCCAGTACACCGAACGCCGCGGCCTTCTCCTCATGTGCGCGGGCACCCATCCCTTCAGCGACCCGGTGCACCAGGAGATCACCCCCAACGAGCGCTACCGGCGACTGGTCGAGGAGACGCAGTGGCCGGCGCGGCAGATGCAGATCTTCGGCATCCACGTCCACGTCGGCGTACGCAGTGGTGAGAAGGCGATCGCCATGGTCAACGCGCTCTCCGCGTACATCCCGCACTTCCTGGCCCTGAGCGCGTCGAGCCCGTACTGGATGGCCCAGGACACGGGGCTGGCATCGATGCGGTCCAAAGTATTCGAGGGGTTGCCGACCGCGGGTCCGCCATGGCAACTGAGTGGCTGGGCCCAGTTCGAACGCTTCATGGACACGCTCATCACGGCGCGCACCATCGCCACCATCCGCGAGGTGTGGTGGGACATCCGGCCACACCCTGGCTTCGGCACCGTCGAGCTGCGCATCTGTGACGGCATCCCCACGCTGCGGGAGGTCGCGGTGGTGGCAGCTCTGAGCCAGTGCCTGGTCCAGCGGTTCGACTCGCTCATCGATCGAGGCTACACGCTGCCCGTTCCCAAGGCCTGGGTTGTGCGTGAGAACAAATGGCGCGCCGCGCGACACGGCATCGACGCCTCGATCATCGTTGATGACGAGGGCACGACCGTTCCACTGCGCGACGCGCTCAGAGAGCTCGTCGAGGAGTTGACCCCGATCGCACGGCGCCTGGGATGTGCCGCTGAGGTGCAGGACACGCTGGCGATCCTGGAGCGGGGTCCGAGCTACATCAGACAGCGCGAGGTGGTTGCGGACGGCGGCACACTCGTCGACGTGGTGGACAGTCTGGTCGCCGAGCTGCGCCTCGACGGGCCGCTGCCCCGCGGTGCCGCCGGCGCGACGCATTCGAGGAACGCTCAGCCGGCGTAGATCTGGAGTTCGCCCGCGAAGCGGTCGGCGATGTCGATACACGACGCCAGCTCGGGGTGGCGGACGATCACCCAGCCGTCGGAGAGTAGGGTCTGGTGCCAGTCGCGCCTGGGCGAGCCGACGGGCACGAGATCGACCGCGGTCACCCACTCGCCGAGCTCGCCGAGAAGGCGCCCCAGGCCCTCGATGGCGGTGATCCGTCCCTGTCCCTGGGCGCGCTTGCACACCGATGCGCTGTTGTAGCTGCGCGTCACGCCTTCGGTGAAACGTCCGAGCACCACCGCCTCCGCCCAGCGCGCGTACAGGTCGCTGTCGCACGTGTAGTTCATGACGTCGACGGTTCGCGCTCCCGGCGGACGCGCGCCGATCTCGCCGAACACGACCTCACCGTCAGACATGCGGTACCACTCCATGTGGGTGAAGCCGTCACGGAAGCCGAGGGCCCTCACCACCGCGTGACCCATCGCCCTCCCGCCCGCCAGGTGATCCACCGTGGGATCGCGCAGCGCCAGCGTGATCGGACTGATCCATTCGAGCGAGCGCGCGATCAGCGGTCGCGGCCGGTACCAGGAGATGTTCTCGTAGAGCACCTGTCCGCCTGCACAGATGGTGTCGAAGGTGAACTCCTCGCCGTCGATGAACTCCTCGACACTCACGTGGGGAACGTTCACCAGCTGAGGCAGGACCGCTTCCAGTTCTCGCGCATTGTCGGCCCGATGGGTGTGCGCCGACCCCGCGCCGGCGATGGGCTTGACGATGATCGGGAAACCGATCGCCTGGGCGGCCTCGCGGACCCCATCGGCAGTGGTTGCCGCGTGGTGTCGCGGCGTGCGAATCGCGGCTGCGTCGAGCACCCGTTTCATCTCCTCCTTGTCGCGGAAGGGGATGGTCTGCGCCACCGTCATCCCGGGCACGCCGAGCATCTCGCGCAAGCGCGCCGCCAGCACCATGGTGGGCTCCCACAGCGACTCCACCTGGTCGATGCGCGTGTGCGTCGCGTGTCGTCGGACGGCATCGATGACGCCCTCCTCGTCGGCGAACGAGGGCACGTGCCAGTGCGCGGCGAGGTGATGGCGAGCCATCTGGGGGAGCGAGTCAGCGGGCTGGTCACCGACCCCGACGACCCGCGCGCCGGTGGCGGCGAGCCCGCGGACGAAGAACGGCATCTCCGCCGGATAACCGGGCGAGATCATCAGCACAGTGCGCACAGCGTCAGCCCTCTCCGAGCTCCACGCGCGCCACCTCGCCCACTCTGCGAAGCGCGGACGCGACCACCTCGGTGTCGTCGTGGCGAAGGATTACGTAGCCCTCGCCCTCATAGCTTTCACTGCGCGGCTGTCCCTCCCTGGGTAGGCGTGCCTCCACGACCAGGTCGGCCAGTTCGTGCTGGAGGGTTTCGAGGCCGTGCACCCCGCGGACGACGCCACTGCCCTGACCGCGCAGGTACACAGCTCCGACAGCGTGGCGGCGCTGCGGTGGATCGAACTCTCCGCGGATCTCGAGCCCGGCCCAGGCGCGGTACATGTCGGTGTCGTGCGCGTAGGAGAGCAGTGTGGTGAACTGCGCACCGGGGGGGCGGGCGGCCACCTCGGAAAGGGCGATGCGTCCCTCCCGCAGCCGGAACCACTCCATGTGACTGAAGCCGGTGTCCATGCCCAGCGCCTGCAGCCCGCGCGAGGCTCCGTCGCGAATGGCGTCGTACTCAGTCCCCTCGATGGAGCGGGGGAGAAGGACCGCCCACTGTATCCAGGGATTCTCCAGGACCTCCAGCGGCGTCGGCAGATACCTGGAGATGGAATGCCACACCACCCGGCCTCCGACGCAGACGCTGTCGAAGCTGTGCTCGTCGCCGGTGACCAACTCCTCCAGAAGCGCCGGCGCAGCGACGGACGGCGCATCGACGCGCAGCCAGGCGGCCAGCTGATCGGCGGTGTCAATTCGGAACGTGCTGCGCGCGCCCGCACCGGCGGGTGGCTTGACCACCACCGGCAGGCCCAGCTGCTCGGCGATCGAGGAGGCCTGCGCCGCCGACGTGGCCACCCCGTGGGCTGCGCAGGGCACGCCGTGGGCGGCAAAGACGTCCTTCATGCGTGACTTGTCGCGGAAGTTGCGTGCCACCTCAGCGCCCATCCCGGGTATGCCCAGAGCGTCGCGCACTTCCCCGAGTGGCACCTGGAGCTGCTCGAGCATGCCCACCAGGCGATCGACGCCACCCAGTTGACCGGCCAGGCCACGAGTGGCGTCGGCAATCTGCTGAGCGTCGGTGCCGTCGTCGATGCGCCAGTGCGCCGCCAGGCGACCGCGAAGTGGCGCCGGGATCTTCTCCTCGGGGTCCTGGCTCACCACAGCCAGCCGCACGTCGGGGAGCGAGGCGGCCGCATCGATGAAGCGGAGGGTGGCGTCGAGCAGGAAGGGGGCTGCAAAGACGGCGATGGGCACCTGCGGAGTATGCAAGCCCGCACACGGCAGCGACGACCGCGCCGGTAGGATCGACCGGCAATGAATGTCATCTTCATGGAGCCGGCCTTTCCACCCAACCAGCGTGAGTTCGTGCGCGGGCTGGCCGCCGCCGGGGCGACGGTGATCGGCATCGGCGAGCGTCCCCTCGAGCAGCTCGACCCTGACCTGCAGGGCTGGCTGCTGCACTACCACCAACTCGGCAACGTCACCGACGTCGGCGCCGTCACAGACGTGGTCCGGTGGGTGCAGGAACGCGTCTGGGTCGATCGCCTCGAAGCGGTCGTCGAGGCCCACACCATGGCCGCCGCTCAGGTCCGCGAGAACTGCACCATCCCCGGGACGTCGGTCCGCACCGCCTGGTTGTGCCGCGACAAACCATCCATGAAGGAGGTACTCCGCGAGGCGGGCGTTCCCTGCGCCGCGTCGACCGCCGCTCACACCGCAGCGGAGGTGCGTGACTTCGCGGCACAAGTCGGGTACCCACTCATCCTCAAGCCGCGTGCTGGGGCCGGAGCGTCGGGGACCGTGCGCGTCGATAGCGACGCTGAGCTCGACACCGCTCTCGCGGGCTTCGGCTCAGCCGACTCCATCGCAGTCGAGGAGTTCGTGGAGGGGCATGAGGGCTTCTATGACACCCTGTCGATCAACGGCGAGCCGGTGTACGACTTCGTCACCCACTACTACCCCAACGTGCTCGATGCCATGCGCACTCGCTGGGTCAGCCCTCAGTTCGTCGCCACCAACCGGGTGGACAGCGTGCCTGAATACGGCGAGGTGCGCGCCATGGGCCGCCGGGTGGCACGGGCTCTGGGGATCGGCACGTCGGCCACGCACATGGAGTGGTTCTTCGGCCCGAAGGGGTTGCGCTTCAACGAGATCGGTTGCCGTCCGCCTGGGGTGCGCGCCTGGGACCTCTACGCCGCCGGCAACGACGTCGACATCTATCGCGAATGGGCCAACGTCATCGTCCATGGGCGCGTGGAGCGGCCGCTGTCACGCCGTCGCGCCGCCGGCATGGTCGCGCTCCGTCCCGACCAGGATGGGCAGATCAGCCACTACGACGGCGTCGACGAGGTGCAGCAACGCTTCGGCGAGCACATCCTCGACGTGCACCTGCCCGAGCCCGGTACCCCGACCCAGCCGGTGGACGCCGGCTACATGGCCAACGCCTGGGTGCGGCTGATCCACCCCGACTACGACACGCTGTGCAGCATGCTCGATGTGGTCGGGCAGATCCTCAAAGTCCGCGCCTCGTGAGCGTCACCGTCCTGCTCGGGCCCGTCGGGGACGGGGCCAGGGTCATGAGCGAGCTCGCCACCCTCGGCGTCGACGGTCCCATCGCCCTGGTGACGGCCGGCTGGGAGGAGAGTGAGCGCAACGATGCGGACCTCGATCGCGCGCTCGGCGGGGGCACGCGCAACCTCGGCCTCTTCGGTCGGAGTCTCGACATCCTGGAGAGCGACCCTGAGTACGCCCACGAGGTGCGGCGGGTGCGCACCGTGCTCACCCAGCTCCGCGAGGTCTACCTGGTGCAGCTCCGCCACGCACTCCGCGGCGTCGAGGCGGTTCGTCAGCACGACGCCGGTGCCCGTCGGTTGTCCGGTGTCCAGCTGGACGAGGCAATCGAGACCGTCCGCGCCCTCGACGAACGCCACGCCTCACGGCTGGAGGCTGTGCTGGGTGAGTTCTATGCGGCGTGTCCGCCACACGAGCGCCCCGCCATCGCCGCCCACCGCGAGGCCGTGGCCTCGGTGGTGGCCGAGTGTGCCGCGCTGGTCATCGCCGGCGGCCACGTCGGTGTGCTGACCGAGTGCCTGCACGTCTGCAACCTCGGCGCCAGGCTTGGCGACCGGCCGGTGGTGGCGTGGTCGTCGGGGGCGATGGCGATAGCCGAGCGGGTCATGGTGGTCGACGACCACGACCACAGCGGGAGGCCGGACGAGATGCTCGGTGCCGGGATCGGCGTGGTGCGCGGCGTTGTGCCTCTGCCCGCCTCGGCACGCCGACTGCGTATCGACGACCGCAATCACCTGGCGTTGCTGGCCCGGCGCCTGGCGCCGCGTGCGTGTGTCCTCCTCGACGAGGGCGACCGTGTGCCGTTCGACGACAACGGAGTCGCCGACCTCAGCCGAGCGCGGGTGGTCGCCACGGACGGCACCGTCCGGGCCTCCGCGGAGGCGGCGTGACCACCACCTCGCCCAAAGCGCCGCGGCAGCGGGCCCTCACCCGGCTGCGGGCCGGGGGGGTGAGCGCGGCGGCGATCGACCAGCTCCTTGCCGACAACCGGGTGCCGCTCGTCGAGGGCGCGGCATGCACATTCCTCTACCGTGGCGAGGCGGACGGGGTCGCGATCGAGCACGCCGTCCGCGGCCTCGCCGCGCCACTTCCACTGAAGCGGCTGCCGCGCAGCGACCTCTGGTACGCCTCCATCGAGTTGCCGCCTGCGTCTCGCATCGAGTACCGGCTGCTGGTGCGTCACGGAGACAATGTCGAGAACATCCTCGACCCGCTCAACCCCGAGTCGGTGACCGGGCCGGCCAGCACCATGTCGGTGCTCCGCGCGCAGGGGTACGAGACGCCCAGGTGGGCGCTGGCAGATCCGGCTGTGGTGCACGGCGAGCTCACCGAGCTGCATTTCCACAGCAAGGCGCTGCGCCGTGAGGCGCACGTGACGCTGTACACACGAGCGCGCATGCGCCGTGAGGACCGGCTGCCCCTGCTCGTCGTTCACGACGGAGGTGACTTCCTCAACTACGCGTCGTTCGGAACCGTGCTCGACAACCTCATGGACCAGAGGCGGATGGCCGACTGCGTGGTGGCGTTCAGCCACCCCGGCGATAGGCTCAGGGAGTACGGCGCCAGTGCCGCGCACAGCCGCTTCCTCACCGCTGAGCTGGTGCCGTTGCTCGAGCAGCGTTTCCCGTTGCGCGCCGAGCCCGCCGGCCGGGTGCTGGCCGGCGCCAGCTTCGGGGCCATCGCGGCGCTGTCCGCGGCGGTGCGGGCTCCCGGCTTCTACGGCGGGCTGTTGCTGCAGTCGGCGTCCTTTCTGTACACGGTGGTGGGCCGCGAACATCCCGGTGGTCCGGTGTTCGACCCGGTGGTGCGCTTCGTCAACGCGATTCGGTCGCAGCCGCAGCAGGTGGTCGAGCAGATCTTCCTCAGCTACGGCGCTTTTGAACCAGCCGCCCAGCGCAACCTCGCCATGGTCGACGTGCTCCGGCGTATGGCCGCTGAGGTGAAGGTGGTGGAATCCCTCGACGGCCACACGTGGACGGGCTGGCGCGACCGTCTTCTGGATGGGCTCAGCTGGCTCTTCCCCGGCGAGCAGCGCTTCCTGTACCCCTGATGCGCCAGACTCCGCGGTCATGAAATTGCGGGAGCGCTGGTACTCCGAGCGCGTCGAGAGCGACGTCACCGTGGTGCGCTGGGGCCACTTCGGCCGCCCGGTGATCATCTTTCCGACTGCCGGCGGCGATGCCGAGGAGATCGAGCGGATGCTCGTCATCGACGCTCTCGGCGAGCTCATCGAGGCCGGTCGCATCAAGGTGTATTCGTGCGACAGCATCGCGGGCTACGCGATGGTGCGCGGCGACGGCGATGCCAGGTATCGGGCGGCCTTGCTCGACGGATTTCACCGGTTCGTCCGGGAGGAGATGTTTCCCGCCATCTGGGCCGACTGCGAGGCGCCGGGCGCCGATATCGTGGTCAGCGGTGCGTCGATCGGAGCCTTCAACGCGGTGGCCGTTCTCTGCCGCTATCCTGACGTGGTCAGCCACGCCATCGGTATGAGCGGCACGTACGACCTCGCCAACTTCATCGGCCCCGACGGCGGCGACGCGCTCTTCTTCGCCACCCCGCTGCACTTTCTGCCGAGCCTGCACGGGCCGATTCTCGAGCAACTGCAGCGTCGTTTCGCCATCCTGGCGTCGGGGCAGGGCCGGTGGGAGGACATCGATCACTCCTGGCGACTTGCCGCGGTGATGGGGGAGAAGGGGATCCCCAATCGCGTCGACCCCTGGGGCACCGAGTACGACCACGACTGGCCGACGTGGCGTCGCATGCTGCCGCACTACCTTGGCCAGCTCACGTGAGCGCGGTGACCGATCGCCCGCTCGAGGACGTCCGTCTGGCGGTGATTGGCGCCGGGGTGATGGGGGAGGCGATGGTCGCGGGCCTCGTCGATGGTCGCCTCATCGAGTCGTCACGGGTCACGTGCAGCCATCCTCGGGCAGAGCGACGAGAGGCTCTCGCGACCTTGCACGGCATTGCCGTCACCGCTCACAACATCGCCGCAGCACGGGACGCCGACATCGTTCTGCTCGCCGTCAAGCCGCAGATGCTGGCCGGTGTGATGGCTGAATTGCGCGGCAGCCTGCGAGCTGATCAGCTGGTGATCAGCATCATCGCCGGAGCCAGCACGAGAGCGCTCGGCGAAGGCCTGCAACACCCCGCGGTGGTGCGTTCCATGCCCAACACGCCCTCCCAGATCGGCAGGGGGGTGACGGTCTGGTACGCCACCGAGGACGTCGACGAGCGCGGGCGCGATCGTGTGCGGGCGATGCTCGGCGCCCTGGGGCGGGAATTCGAGGTGCACGACGAGCGCCAGGTCGCGATGGCCACGGCGGTGAGCGGGACCGGGCCGACCTACATCTTCCTGTTCATCGAGGCGCTCACCGACGCCGCTGTCCACCTGGGTTTCCCCCGCCACGTCGCACGCGAGCTCGTGCTCGACACCATGTCCGGCTCTGCGGACTTCGCGTTGCAGAGCGGCAAGCATGTCGCCGAGCTGCGTGACATGGTCACCTCGCCGGGTGGGACCTCGGCCGAGGCGCTCTACGAGCTCGAGAAGGGACGGCTGCGGACCGTCGTCAGCGACGCGGTATGGGCGGCCTTCGAGCGAACCCTGCAGCTGGAGGAGCGGCTCGAGGGGAAGGAGCCGGGAACGGACCAACGGCGGCGGCGCTGATCCGGGCCTCCGATCTTCGCGCACGGCTGCGTGCCAAGTACCCTGTGCGACCATGAACTGCGCCTCCTGCGGATCGGCGAATCGCGAAGGACGGCGATTCTGCGGCAAGTGCGGGGCTGTGATCACACGCTACGGCGGCACCATCGAGCCCGCGTGACGGCCGCGAGAGCCGAGGTGGAGGGAGAACCCGAGAAGCGGGCCAAGGTCGGCTATGGCTCGCTGTTTGGGATCCGCGACTACAGGTTGTTGTTCTCCGGTCTCGTGACCTCGCAGAGCGGGTCCTGGGCATACAACGTCGCCCTCATCGTCTACGTGTTCAACGCCACGCACTCGCCCGCCTGGGTCGCGGCCGCGTCGATGGCGCGCTTCCTCTCCGCGCTGCTGTCGAGCGCGTTCGGCGGGGTGGTCGCCGACCGTGTCGAGCGGGTCCGGCTCATGGTGACGCTCGACACGGTCGCGATGGTCGTGCAGGCTGGGCTGGCCGCCTCAGCAGCGCTGAATGCGCCCGCGCTGCTCATCATCGTGCTGGCGACGCTCACCTCCGTGACGACGGCGTCGTACGACCCCACCGCCCGAGCCACTATCCCGGCCATCGTCGGCGAGGAGCACCTGGCCGCGGCCAACAGCGTCCAGGCGGCCATCGAGAACCTGACCATCATCGTCGGGCCGGCGATCGGCGCCCTGCTGCTGGTGCTCGGGCCGACGCCCCTGGTGTTCGCGATCAACGCCGCCACGTTCGGGTTCTCGGCGATCGTGGTCAGCCGCATCAGGGCGCGCAGCATGCCGGGGGATGCCACCGAGGGCGGCACGCTCGGACCGCTCCAGCAGATGGGGGTGGGCATCAGGGCGTTCTTCAGCTCCTCGACAGTGGTGGTGCTCGCCGGTTTCAGCATCGTCGCGAGCTTTCTGTACGGCACCGACACAGTGCTGTTCGTGGTGCTGAGCAAACAGCAGCTGGGCACCGGCAGCGAGGGGTATGGCTACCTCCTCGCCGCCCTGGGCGTCGGTGGCCTGGTCGTGGCTCCGTTCATGAACCGCATCGCGGCGATGCGACGTCTGGGCACGATCACCGTCGCCGGCCTGATCATTTTCGGCCTGCCGACGGCGCTCCTCACGGTCGTCCACTCGCCGGCGATTGCGTTCGGCATCGAGGTCATCCGTGGCGGCGGCACCATCGTTGTCGACGTCCTCGCCATCACAGCTCTGCAACGCGTGGTCAGCCCGGACGTCGTGGCTCGCGTCTTCGGCGTCTTCTTCGCCCTGGTGCTGGCGGCGATATCGCTGGGCGCGCTGCTCATGCCCATCCTCCTCGGCGCCTTCGGCCTCACCACCACGCTCTTGATCGTCGGCTTCTCCGTCCCGGCGCTGACCGTCCTGTCGTACCCCAAGGTCCGCCAGATCGACCGCCAGGCCGCGGCTCAGATCAGCAGGATCGAGCCACGCATCGCTGTCCTGCAGGGTGTCGACATTCTCGCCGGCGCCGCCCGGGCAACCCTCGAGCGGCTGGCGCTGTCGGCCGTGGAGGAGACCGTGCCCACCGGGCAGGTGATCATCCACGAGGGCGACCACGCCGACGACTTCTTCGTTCTTGTCGAGGGCGAGGCCGAGGTGTACGCGGCGGGAGAGGCCGGCGTCGCCAGGGTGCTGGGCGCACTGACCCCGCCGAACTACTTCGGCGAGATCGGCCTGTTGGCGCGCCGGCCGAGGACGGCGACGGTCAGAGCGGTCAGTGATTGCACGCTCTACCGCATCAAGGGGGACGAGTTCGTCGATGCGCTCACCGTGGCATCCCTGTCGCCGGCGACGCTGGGCGGCGCACGGAGGCGTTTGGCGCGAACGCACCCCTCGCTGTCATTGGACTTCGCGCCGCAGGTGGCAGATGCCACAACCCAGGTCGATCAGGGATCGCCCGAGCCTCCAGCGGTGGACCCCTAGCTGACCCGGGGCCGGTCGAAGACCGGAGCCGGCGCCGGATCGCGGCTGCGCTCTCAGAGCTCGCGGCGGCGGAAGGCGAGGATGGTGAGCGCGACGATGGCGGCGATCCACACCACCGCCCAGGCGAGGTAGGCGCCTGTCGGCGCTGTCAGGGAGGTGAACGGATTGGCGGCGGCCTCGCGGCTGCCGGACGCGAGGGCGACGACGGTCGAAGGCTCGAGGTTGAAGATGGCGCCGCGCCACAACCCGTCCGACGGCAGGAGCATCCGGCTGATCGTCCCGGTCGCTTCGATCGGTCCATTGTTCAGGACCGTCCCCACCGCCCCCGCCACCCCGGCGATCCAGGTGATGAAGAACAGCATCAGGGCGATGACACCCGCGGTGATGCCGGACAGGCGCACGCTGAGACACAGCGTGAGGGTGAGCAACACCAGGCCTTCGGCAGCCACGAATGCCGCCGCGGCAACCGGGTGGGGGGGAAGGTAGCCGGTGGCCCAGAGCACGACCAGGAACTCCACGGTCGTCGCGACCGCGGCATACACCACGATCAGGCCGCCGAGGCCGAGCCACTTGCCGAGGATCACCTGTGCACGGTCGATCGGTCTCGCCAGGACGGCGAGCGCCTGCCCCGACTCCACCTCCGCAGACACCGACTGCGCCGCCACCATCACAGCGCCGAGGCCGAGAACGGCGCTGAACATGAAGAGAACGAAGATGAGCAGCTGAGATGAGATCACGGTGACCTCCGCCGCCGTGAGGGGGACACCATGATCGTGCAGTCCGGGAAGGCGGCTGAAGCCCCAGCCCGTCAGCACGACGGCGACACCGCTGAGCAGCACCAGAGCGAGCACCAGGCGGCGCCGGCTGACCTCGCGCACCGTCATCATCGCGATGGTCACCACGCTCATGCGACGGCCTGGTCATCGGCGACTCGGAGTACCTCGAGGAACCGATCCTCGAGCGACTGGCGCTGTGGCTCGACGGCATGGACCCGGCCGCCACGAGCCACCACCTCGGCGACGATGTCGGCGACGGCTTCGCTGTCCACGCCGCGCACGCTGATCCACTCGCCCTCGGCGGCCACCTCTCCCCAGCGAGACAGCAGTCGAGGGAGGCCGTCGAGCCCGCTCACTCGGAGGCGCACGCCCGCGCCGCCATCGAGGATCTCGTCGAGAGTACCCGACGCGATCACCCGACCTCGGTCGACGACGGCAACGCGGTCGCACACCTGCTCGACCTCGCTGAGCAGGTGGGAGTTGAGGAACACGGCCGTCCCCTTGGAGCGCAGAGCCCGGATGATTTCGCGTACGTCGTGGCGACCGACCGGGTCGAGGGCCGAGGTGGGCTCGTCAAGGAACACGATCTCCGGTGCTCCGAGCATCGCCACTGCGAGACCGAGGCGCTGCTGCATTCCCTTGGAGAACGTCCCCACCCTGTCGAGGCCTCGCTCGCGCAGTCCAACGGTGGTCAGCGACGACTCGATCTCCGTGTCGCGTTGCGGGCGGGGGACACCGATGAGACGGCAGTGGAAGCGCAGCACCTCGACCGGTGAGAGCCATGCCGGGTAGCGGAAGAGCTCGGGAAGATAGCCCACACGGCGGCGCGCCTCAGCCCGCCCGATCGGCTCGCCCAACAGCCAGGCGTCCCCTGCGGTCGGTGTGGTCAGCCCAAGGAGCAACTTCACCGCTGTGGTTTTGCCCGCGCCATTGGGGCCGAGAAAGCCGAAGATCTCGCCGCGAGGCACGGACATGCTCAGGCCGGCGAGCGCCTCGATGTGACCGTAGGTCTTGGTGAGATCGACGGCGTGAATGGCCGGGACGTCGCCTCCGGTGACGCGCGGTGAAAGACCGGAGCCATCGGCGACCTCAGTGGAGTGAGCGGGCAATGTCGACCACCTCGTTCTGGGAAAGAAGGCCGCCGACAGCGTAGACGACGCCGTCCTTCTCCCAGATCACGGCAGACCCCAAGCCCGTCGAGTCGCCCGTCACCACGCCCTGCACGCCATCGATCGAGATGGTCTGCGAGGTCATCAAACCCGTGATGACCGGGATCGGCAGCGTGCTCGCGGGGTCGCCGATCGCGCGGATCTCCGCGGCGAGCTGTGGAGACACATCTGGTTGCGCGACCAGGAAGTCCTCGAGCTGCTGCAGCGTGGCGCCATTGGTCGATGCCGTGGGTCGCACGCCTTCAGCGATGACCAGGCTGGGCGGATTCGCCGCGACCTGCTCTCCCGAGGTGGCCGACCCACCTCCGTACACCGCGACCATCGCCGGCCCGCCGGTGACGGTCACCGAGGTGCCATTCAGTCCAGCTGGGATGACGGCTGCCGATCGTCCGCTGCGCGCCGCGGCCGCGGCTGCGGTGGCAGCATCGAGTGTGAACGTCGCGGTGCCGTGGTCGACGACCTCCCAGCGCACACTGGCGGGGATGTTGGCGGGTAGCGTTGGCCGGAGAGGCCGCAGGCCGGTGGCCGCCGCAGCCTGCGCGCCATCCGACACCGGCCGTGGATCGAGCTTGCTGAGCTGCATGTGGCCGTAGGCGGAGAGGTCGGGTAGGCCGGTCAGGTCACCGACGGTGAGGGCAATGGGAGCCACCTTGGTGGGGGAGAAGATCGAGAGCCACCCGGCCGCGTTGGCCGAGACGACGAAGCCGGCCGCAACCACCGGCACCGCGATGACCCCGATCGCCCACCGGCGCGCCACGACCCGCGGCGGGGTGCGCAGGACGCGGCCACCATCGGCCGCACCGGACACGACGCTCTCACGCAACCGTCCCAGCGCGGCCTCGGTCGCCGTGGTCGCGGCCAGCGGGCCGGCCAGCAGCTGGGCCGCGTGCGCCGCGTCGGCGGCAACGCGCTGGGCACGTCGACCGCAGCGGTCACACCCATCGAGATGTTCGCGTTCGCGGTTGGACACGGCGAACCTGTCGTCATGAACACGGCGCAGCGCCCCGTCATTGAGATGCCGCACGTTCAACCTCCTTACGCAGCGCCGATTCAGCGCGCCGCAACATCGTTCCCACATCACCCTGCTTGACGCTCATCGCCGCCGCCACCTCTGCATAGCTCAACCCGCTGTGGCGCAGTACCAGCACCGTCGCCGCCCGTCGCGGCAACCGGGCAAGCGAAGCTCGCAACACCCGGCCGTCATCGGCTCGCTCCACCGCCACGGCAGGATCGACCGCCGCGGACGACGGCGCGGCCAGCTGCTCGCGTCGAGTGCGTCGCCGGTCAGCACGGATCACGTTCAGCGCCCCGTGGGCGGCCGCCGCGCAGACCCAGCCACCTGCCCAGGCCTGGTCGCTGCAGTGGCGGCGATGGAGGGCCAGGAAGGCGTCCTGTGCGACGTCCTCGGCCCGGCTGTTGTCCCCGAGGACGCGGGCGGCGATTGCCACCACGCGGGCGTATTCGGCTCGAAAGACGCGATCGAACGCCTTGTCCGTGGTCTCGGAGACGGCGGGGGGGACGGTCATGCGCCAGACGGCCTCTCCATTCATACAGTTACAGCACCGCCGGAGACCATCTTGTGACCCCCATGCCGCGCAGCGGACCGCGCTCAGAGGTTGGAGCTGGCCAGCGGCACGGTTGAGTCGGGCAGGCTGCCCGCCTCCGAGGAGTCAGTCTCGGCGGCGACGTCGACCGGTCTGGCGCCGAGGCCGTAGGAGGTCATCGAGAGGCTTCCGTACGCGCAGCCGTCGACAAGGACGTCGAGCGACTCTCCGGACTCGGCTGCCAGGCCGGCGATGAAGACGGACGGCAGGAAGTGGTCCGGGGTCGGCACAGCCAGGGCGAAGTCCGCGTGCTGCGTGAGGTCGAGGATGGACCCGGGCTCCTCGGTGAGAATCGCGCGGGCGTCGCGATCGAAGCGCTGCGCCCAGTCGAAGCCCGTGTGGGGGCGGCTCGCGTCCATCCGGGGCAGGTTGTGGACGATGTTGCCGCTGCCGACGATCAGGACGCCCTGGTCTCGGAGGGGCGCCAGCCTCGAGCCCAGGGCGAGGTGGTACTGGAAGGGCTTGGTCGCATCGATCGACAGCTGCACGACCGGCACGTCCGCGTCCGGGTACATGTGGCACAGCACCGACCAGGCACCGTGGTCGATTCCCCACGCATCGCGGTCCAGACCGACCCACATCGGGGCGGCGACGCGCACCACCTCGTCGGCAACCTCCGGCGAGCCGGGGGCGGCGTACTCGAGGGCGAACAGGGCGTCGGGGAACCCGTAGAAATCGTGGATGGTTCGTGGCCGCGCCATGGCGGTGACCGCGGTGCCGTTGATGTACCAATGCGCCGAGACCGCCAGGATGGCACGTGGCCGGGGGATCTCGGCAGCAAATGCGCGCCAGGAGTCCGTGTAGCGGTTGCGCTCCAGGGCGTTCATCGGGCTGCCGTGACCGATGAAGGCCGCCGGCATGCGCTCAGCGAGGGTCATGGCGGGGACCACCGGGCATCATCGGGACAGCATAGGTCGGTGCTCACCCGGCTGAGGACTTGCGCCGCCCGGAGAGGTGCCGTGACTCCCGGGCTGAAGCTACTGATAATGCATATTCTCACGATATAGCCATCTCGGTGAACCTCGATCTTCCGGTCCGATCTCCCCCGGCGGCATCTCGTCGCCTTCTCCGGTCGCGGTCTTCACGGTCTCGCATCGGGGTCGTCGTCGTCCATGGCGTCCAGGGGCCGCTCCCGTGGATCAGGTCGCGGCGCCCAGAGCCGGCGGTACGGCCTCAGCCAGTCGTCCACGGCTCGCAGGGGCTCGGCTCGGAGCCGGTAGATGCGCCGTTGCGCGTCGGTGCGGACCTCGACCAGCCCAGCTCGGCGGAGCACCCGCAGATGCTTGGAGACGGCAGGCTGACTCAAGGTTGTGGCCTCGACCAGCTCACCGACTGGACGTTCCGCCGATCGGAGCAACTCGAGTATCAGCCGGCGATTCGGCTCCCCCAGCACCTCGAATGTCGTGGCCATGCTCAGAGTATGCACTACTGGGCATATAGCTCGATGGTGATGAAGGTACCACCGTCGCTCCGCCAGCGCGTCCGCCCGAAACCCCCCACGAATATCCCAAGCTCCTGATAATACGAAGGTGGCCGCTCCCCGCTCCCGCCGTCCCACCGCGCCGTCGGCCAGCCGCCTCCCCGCCTGGGTGGCCGAGATCCCGGGACCCTCCGACCCCCTCCCTGACCAGGTGCAGCAGTTTCTCGACTGGCTGCGGATCCAGCGCAACCGCCCCCTCACCACGGTGCGGGCCTATCGCCAGGATCTCGCCAAGTTCGTCGCCTTCCTGCCTCGGCGCCCGCTGGCCGGCGACTTCACTGCGGCCGTTGATCGCGCCGTGCTGCGCCGCTACCAGATCGAGCTGGCCGAGGTGCTGCCCAATCCGCGGACGCGCGCCCGCGCGCTCGTCGCCCTGCGCCAATTCCTCTCCTACGCGTACGACGAAGGCTGGAGTGACGCCGAGCTGAGCCGGCAGGTGAGCGTTCCCCGGTACGTCGTCGGCGATCCCCATCCGGTCGCCACGCAGACCGTGCCCGGTTTGCTCGCTGCCCTCCCCATCGATAGCCTGCGCGATCTCCGTGATCGGGCGCTCATCCACCTTCTCATCAGCACCGGCTGCCGGATCTCCGAGGCCACAGCGCTCGATCGCGGCGACGTGCGCGCCGATGGCTTTCGCGTCCTCGGCAAGGGCGGCAAACACCGCACCGTGTACCTCACGGAGAACGCGCACGCCGCGGTCAAGGACTACCTCCGCAGGCGTGGTCCCGACCCTTCGCCGGCGCTGTTCATCAGCGTGGCCCGCGCCGACATGCCCAAGGGGCGTTCCCTCCCCCACAACCGGCTCACCACCGACGGTGCTCGTCACGCCCTGCGCGCGCTGCGACACCGCTTCAGCGCCGATCCCGTCCTCTTCGCGCTCATCGACGACCTGCGCACGCCGCACGCGGCGCGGCACACCGCGGCCACCACCCTGCTCGAGGCCACCGACGGTGACGTGCGACTCGTCCAAGAGGTGCTGGGCCACGCCACCCTGGAAACGCTCCGGGTGTACACGGAGATCACCGACAAACGCAAGCGCGCCGCCTACCAGCGCCTCGGCGACTACCTGCATGAGGTCGAGATCAGCACGGCTGGTTGAGGCATCCGGCCGACCCTCGACAAGCTGGACAGACGCGCCTCGCTCAGCGCGCGGCGCGCCAGACGTTGCCCAGGACGCGCACCGGTCCCGCGAAGTCCTCGCTCCAGCAGGCGAGCACCTCGGCGCCGATCGGCGGATGCAGGTCGATGGTGGCGAGCTCGTCGCGGTGGTGCCAGGCGACATCGTCCAGGACCCCGTCGCGGCCCACACGCAGCTCCCCTCCGGGAGTGGTGGTGGCGGCGAACACCAGGTTGAGCAGGTGCCGGCCGGCCGGCTCGATGGCTTCGCACACCAGGACCAGTCGCCCCACGTCCACCACCAGGCCGGTCTCCTCGAGCAGTTCGCGGGTGGCTGCCTCGATCAGGGTCTCTCCGACCTCGACTCCCCCACCCGGCAGGAGCCAATGGCGCTGGCCGTGCTTGACGTGCTCGGCAAGCAGGATGCGATCACCATCGCAGAGGCACACCGCGACCCTTACGCGAACGGCGGGGTTGCTCATCGCTGGATTATCCCCACCCGCCCGGGACAGGTTGACACGAACAGCTGTTCGCTGTACCGTGGGCACGTGGGAACATCCGTTTGGGCGAACGATCGATGATCAGGGACCTGAGCGCGGCGGTGCGCCGCCCACGCCGGCGCCGTTGGCAGCGCGATCCTCGGGTGGTTGCGGCCGGCGTCGCCACCGCCGCCGCCGGCCTGCTCTTCCTCGGCGGCAACGTCTACGGCGGCTTCAGCGTCGGCCAGCCTCTGCACGTCAAGGTCCACGCCGGCGACACCCTGTGGACGATCGCCGCCAACCACTACTCGAGCGGTGACGTGCGCGACCATATCGACCAGATCATCGGTCTCAACCATCTGGCCGGGAGCTCGATCAATCCCGGCGAGGACCTGCTCCTGCCGGCACCCTGATCCGCACGGGCACCGGCTCGGGGACCGTGCGCCCGGCGTTGAGGTCGGCGAGCCACGGGACCGAACCCGACGGCCGCGGGCTTGGCGTGTCGCTGTCGCGCCGCCGCCGACCGCCGCCGCCGTCGTCATCGCCGCCATCGCCCGGTGCCTCGTTGAGCATGCGCATGAAGACGATGCCGAAGGCGGTGAACAGGGCGATCTTGCTGACCAGCGCGATGCATGCCCCCGCGATCTGCTGGTCGGTCATCACACCGACACCGAACAGGCGTGGCGCCAGCCCGTACGTGGGGTAGAGCGCGTGTCTGGCAAGGGCCACGGTGATGCCGCCGAAGGTCTGGGGAATCGTGGCTACGAGGATGTAGCCGAGGGTGGCCCAGCGGCTCAACACGCGGCGATCCCCGAGTGGCACAACGATCGGCCACCAGAACAGCGCGGAAGCCGCCAGCAGCGAGATCTGCTGCAACGCGTACAGCTCCTGGTTGCGCAGGGAGGCGTCGTAAGCCCCGGTCAGGTGCCAGCCGAAGAACGCGACGTTGATGGCGAGAATTCCGCTCACGGGGTGCACGAGGAGGCGGGCAACCCGGGCCAGCCCACCCGGGACGGTGACGCTGCACTGATTGGGAAGCGCCAGCAGCAGCAGGGGCGGGATCACGCCCATCACCAGGGTGATCTGGACGAGGTGCGCGGTCAGCAGGTAGTGCGACGCCAGGGTCTGCAGCGGCGAGATCCAGGCGGCCGCCAGCAGGAGGGTCGCCGTCCAGCCCGCCGTGCGTCGCCAGAACCCGCGCTGCTCACCCCGTGCGGCACGGGCGGACATGATCCCGACCGCGGCGACCACGACCAGCGCAGAGGCGAGCACGGGGTCGAACGGCACCGACCCAGGCGATGGCAGCACCCCCACACCGTAGCGCAGGAGCGGCTCAGAAGCGAGCATCGGCTGCCCTTTCTTCGCCGCTGGGCTGCGCGACGGCACGCTTAAGGCGTACAAAGGGTTCGGCGCGATTCGCGCGCGGCTCCCCGCAGCAGCCGGAGCCCGTGTCCACGCATGAGCGATGCCCAGCAATCCCTACCAATTCTCGCTTCGGACCAGCCGGGTACCCGGTGACGTCCTCGACGAGGTGGCCGCACGCCCACTGCCCGGCATAGCCGTGGCGGAACGCGGCACGCATTACCTCGTGCTGCGACCTCGTCGCCGCTCCCGCTATGGCTCCGACATCGCCGTCGGGGTGGCGGTGGCAATCGTCCTCGCCGTTCTCATCGCCACCGCGTGGAGCCCGTTGTTCATCATGCTGCTGCCGCTGGCTGTGCTGCCGGCCATCCCGCTGCTGCTCGATCGCAAGCGCCCCGACCTGGCCGTGAGCGCGGTGGCTGACGACGAAGGCGGAACCAGGGTGACCGTCCACGGCGAGGCATCGGAGGAGCTGGCCGCCGCCGTCGACGCCTTCCTCGGCGCCCTGCCTGAGGCGCCCCAGGTGGACGAGCGACCCGACGCGGTTGCCTCCACCGGGTAGGTCCCCCCTCCTAACCGATGACGCGGATGACCGCGGTCACGACGCCCTCGATGGCGACGTCGCGCGAGAAAATGGGCTCCAGGCTGGGATTTTCGGGTTGGAGTCGGACTCTCCCGTTCTCGCGAAAGAATCGCTTGACAGTCACTTCGCCTTCGCCAGTGGTCTCGTTCTCGAGGCGGGCGACCACGATGGTCCCGTTGGCTGGGGCGTCGTGGCGCGGGCGCACCAGCACGATGTCGCCGTCGTTGATACCGGCGCCGATCATGCTGTCGCCGTGCACGGTCAGCGCGTAGGCGTCATCGCCACCCGCAATCTCGGAACCGACCGAGATGTGGTCCTCGACATTCTCTGCAGCGAGGACCGGGGTGCCCGCGGCGACGCGTCCGACAAGCGGCAGGCGGAGGATGTTGGTCGCCAGGGGCAGGGCCAACTCCTCAGCGCCGACCACCTCGACCGTCCGGGACTTGGTGGGATCGCGCCGGATCAGTCCCTTGGTCTCGAGCGCATTGAGATGGTTCTGCACCGTCGACGATGAGCTGAGCCCGACCGCGTGGCCGATCTCGCGAACCGTCGGTGGGTACGAGTGCTGGCGGGCGTGGCTGCGCAGGAACTCGAGGATCTGGCGCTGACGCCCCTCGACCGGCTCTGTCATGACAACCTCCAAGGCATCTATGGCGGCCGCAATGTACCACGGATTCGTCGACAGCGCAAACGGATGTTCCCATCGGTCGGTCCAATCGCTGCGCGAGCCTCATGAACGGTCCGGTGTCGGGTGCGTAAACGGCTCGTGCCGGGGCCGTCACGGCAGCCGCAAGGTCCTACCATGCTGAGGGCCTGACAAAAGCCACGACGACGGAATGAAGAAGAAGAAGATCGCCCCAGAAGAACAGACAGTCGCCGACCAGGCGGACTTTGCCCGCCGGATGGAGCCGTTTGGTGCGGCTCAGGGTGTTTCCCTGCCCGTGGTGGCACGGTGCGGCGAGCCCGGCTGCGAGGCCGAACCGGTGGAGGCCTGCGGATACGTGGACAGCCGCGGCAATGCTTGCCGTACCCACTGGTGTGAGGAGCACGGCTCGGAGGTCGCCGGGCATCGTTACTGCCGACGCCACGCCGGAACCATGGTCGCGCTCGGCAGCAAGGCCAACAATCCGAAGGCTCTCCCCGACGTCGGCCACCGCGGCGCGTCGCTGGTTCGCTGGGTGTACCGCGATCTCGACCCCGCCCTGACCACGTTGCTCGAGAGCGAGAGCCACAGCCAGGAGCACCTGCTTCGCGACACCGAGGTGGCGGTCGGCCGCGCCGAGGATGGCACCCGGTCCTGGGAGATGAGCTGGAAGCTGGCATCGCCCTCAGGGATCCGACTGCGCATCACGCTGATGGTCGAGGAGAAGGACGATTCCGTCATCCTGGTTAAGCTCGGTAACGACGTCCTGGCCAGTGGCGTACCGCCGTGGATCGAGGCCCGCCGGCTCGGCAAGAAGCTCAGCGAGGACGAGGACCGCGAACAGCGCCGCAGCTTCTACGCCTTTCTCGAGCAGTACCTCACCGACGCGATCCGGCAGAAGTAGGGAGCGCCGCCACCACCTGGGCGGCAAGAGCCGAGGTGGTCGTCGCGACGGTGCGCTCCAGGCGCAGCACCGCGGGCTCGTGGCGGAACCAGGTGCGTTGTGCTTTGACGTAGCGCCGGGTGCGCTGCGCCGCACCGGCCCGCGCCTCCTCCACGGTGATTCTGCCCTCGACAACGGCGACCCCCTCGCGATAGCCGATGCCGGCTCGCGAGAGTGCGCTTGCCGCGGTGCCGGACCTGAGCTCGGCCCGGACCTCGGCCAGGATGGCGCCGGCCCCGAACATGACATCCAAGCGCGCGTCCAGCACATCCCGATGCAGGTCGCGGTCCGCGTCCAGGACGACCAGGACCAGTTCCCTCCCGCTCGCGCGTCGCCGCGTCTGAGCCAGAGGTCGGCGAGCGGCACGAAGCAGCTCGAGGGCGCGGATCACCCGCCGCGGGTTGGCGAGGTCGACAGCGGTGGCTGCCTGTGGATCGCGCTCGCGCAGTTCCGCGACCAGCTGCCTCAAGCCCCGCGGGGTGGCCGCCACGGCCGTCATTTCATCCCTCTCCGCCGCGAGCGGAGCGACGCCGCCGAAGTCCCACCCTTCGCGCAGGGCGCGCAGGTACTGGCCGGTGCCGCCGACGACCACGGGAGGAACGCCGCGCGAGTCGAGGTCGGCAAGAACGGTGCGCGCGCTCTCCAGCCAATGCGCGACCGTGAAGTGCTGGCCCGGTTCGCAGACGCCGACCAGGTGGCAGGGCACGCCGCGCAACTCTGCTGCGGTCGGGGCGGCAGTCCCCGCCACCAGGCGGCGCACCACCTGGCGCGAATCCGCGTTGACCAGCTCTCCGCCCAGACGGAGGGCCAACTCCACCGCCAGCAGGGTCTTGCCGGTCGCGGTCGGGCCGCCGATCGCCAGGATGGGCCGCTCCGGCGTCATCCCGAGGGGCGTCGGAAGAGGCGGCGCAGCATGGCGTCGTCGAAGAGCGCGACGGCCGGGCGGCCGTGCGGGCAGGTGAGGCCACCGGGGGTCTCGACAAGCCGGTCGAGGAGGTGCTGCTGGGCGTCGGCGGCGAGCTCATCGCCGAACCTCACCGCCGCATGACAGGCGATCAGGGCGGCGGCGCGGTGGCGCTGTTCGGTCATCGGACCGCCTGCGCCGAGAGAGTCGAGCAACTCACCGACAAGGCGCGCCGGATCCGCTCCGGCCACCCCGGCGGGGACCGCTGTGCAGCGCAGCGTGGTCGGCCCGAACGTTTCGACGGAGAAGCCGCAGGAGGCCACCAGCGAGCCGTGCATGGCGAACACTTCGATCCGGCGGGCATCGCACTCCACCAGCGCGGGGAGCAACAGCAGCTGCCCGGCCGGCGATCCCGACGCCCATTCCCTCAGCAGCTCCGCGTAGATGACCTTTTCGTGGGCGGCGTGAGGATCGACGACGACCACCCCCGCGCCGGATGTCGCCAGCAGCCAGCGGCCGGCCTGCTGTCCGAGCGCACGCAGGGGACGGAGTGAGCTGAGCGAGGCACGCACCGTCGGCGCGGGCCCGCCGCCAGGCCCCGCCGACGGTACGGCCCGCATCGGCGGCGAATCCTCCGCCGCAGCTCTGACAGCAACCGTGGATGCCCATGGCGACGCGTCCTCGCCGAGGCGCAGACCGCCAGCGTCACCGCCCGCCGCGCGGTACACGGACGCACCCTGCAGGGCCTGCCAGCAGGCGCGCTGCACGGCTGCGAAAACCCGGCGCTCGTCGCGGAAGCGAACCTCGCGCTTGGTGGGGTGGACGTTGACGTCGACCTCGAGCGGGTCCACCTCGACGCTGACCACTCCGAACGGAAACCTGCGGGCGGGGATCAGGCCGCGATACGCCTCGGCCGCGGCTGCGACGAGCGCGCGGTTGTGGACGCGCCGTCCGTTCACAACCACCACCAGCCCCGAGCGTGTCCCGCGATGACGGCGCGGCTCGCTGATGGCGCCGCCGACGTTGATGTCACCCTCGGCGGCAACAGGAAGCAGCTCGCCGGCGTCGGGACCGAACACGCAGCGCAGCGCTTCGTCCAACGTTCCTCCCGGCGAGCGCAGGCGAGTGCGTCCGTCGACCACGCAGGTGATGCGCAGCTCGGGGTGAATCAACGCCAGGTCGCTGACCACCGCCAGCGCGGCCGCCACCTCGACACGCTCGCCGCGCAGAAAGCGCAGGCGGGCGGGGGTGGCGGCGAAAAGGTCGAGGACTTCGACACTGGTGCCGGCCGGGCCACCCCACCTCCCCTCCTCCACGGTGTCACCGTGGCGCACGCGCAGGCGGGCGCCCGATTCGGTGGCTGCGGCGCGCGAGCAGAGAGTGACGTCCGCCACCGCGGCGATGCTCGCCAGCGCCTCGCCGCGGAACCCCAGAGTGCGGACGGCTTCGAGGTCGGCCGCCGCGCTGATCTTCGAGGTGGCATGACGGGCCAGCGCCAGGGGAAGCTCGTCGGCGGCGATGCCTGCTCCGTCGTCGACCACCCTGATGCGCACCGTCCCCGCACCCTCAACGGCCACGCTGATGCTGGTGGCACCCGCGTCAACGGCGTTTTCGCACAGCTCCTTGACCACCGACGCGGGCCGTTCCACGACCTCTCCGGCGGCGATGGCGTCGGCGACCGCCTGGGGCAGGCGGCGGATCGAAGCAGACGCTTTCGCAGTGCCCGCGGCGGTCAAGGCGAAGCGCGCTCACGCAGCTCGGCGAGCTTGTTGAGCGCGGCGATCGGGGTCAGCCCCTCGATGTCGAGCTGGGCCAGCTCGGCGACCACGGGATGCTCCGTCGCCGCGATGGCCAGGCTGAGCTGGTTGGGGGTGTCACCGCCGGACCCCGCCACGGGCCGTTCGCGTTCCAGATCGGCGAGCAGCTGACGGGCACGCACCAGGACAGAGGTGGGCACACCGGCCAGACGGGCGACGTGGATCCCATAGGAGCGATCGGCGGCCCCGGGCACGATGCGATGCAGAAAGGTCACCCCGTCGCCCTCCTCGAGGACGTCGACGCGCGCGTTGTGGACCCGCGGAAGGCGGTCGGCGAGAACGGTCAGCTCGTGGTAGTGGGTGGCGAACAGCGTGCGGCAGTTGAGATGCGGTGCTTCGTGGAGATGCTCCACCACCGCCTGCGCGATCGACATGCCGTCGTACGTCGAGGTGCCGCGACCGATCTCGTCGAGGATGACCAGGCTGCTCCTCGACGCCTGGCGCAGAATGGTGGCGGTTTCGGCCATCTCCACCATGAACGTCGAGAGCCCACCGCTGAGGTCATCCTGGGCGCCGATGCGCGTGAAGATGCGATCGCAGACGCCGATGCGAGCCCGCTCCGCCGGCACGAAGCTGCCCACCTGGGCGAGCAGCGCCAGCAGGGCAACCTGGCGCAGGTAGGTCGATTTGCCGGCCATGTTGGGACCGGTCAGCACGACGATGCGCTCGGCAGCATCGAGGCGGCAGTCGTTGGGAACGAAGCGTCCGGCGCCGAGCGCGTGCTCAACGAGGGGGTGGCGACCCTGATCGATGTCGATGACCCCGGAGGAGTCGACGAGAGGCCGCACCCAATGCTCGTCGGCGGCCACGCACGCCAGCGAGCGGTGCACGTCGATGAGGGCGACCGCCGCCGCCGCGTCGAGGAGCGCGGCGGCGTGGCCGGCGATCTCGGCGGTCAGTTCGCCGAGCAGCTGCAGCTCACGGGTCAGCGCCCGATCCCGAGCTCCCAGCACCAGCGTCTCGCGCTCCTTGAGGTCGGCGGTGATGTAGCGTTCGGCGCCGACCAGGGTCTGTTTGCGCACGTAGCCGGCGGGAACGGCGCCGCGATGGGCGTTGGGAACCTCGATGTAGTAGCCGAAGACGCGGTTGTAGCCGACCTTCAGCGAGCTGATCGCAGTGCGCCGTCGTTCGACGTCCTCGAGCCCGGCGATCCACGATCGTGCGCCAGCCCCGGCTGCGATCAGCTCGTCGAGCTCGGCGTCAGCACCCGGCCGGATGCAGCCGGCCTCGCGCGCAGTGACGGGGGGATCGTCGACAAGCAGATCACGGAGGCGCGCGCCGAGCCCCTCCGGCGCCACGCATCGTGACGCGGCCGCGGTCAGCTCGCCGGACTGCAAGCCCGAAAGGATGTCCTGCACGGCGGGAAGCGCCGCGCACGCCTGGCGGATGGCGGCGAGATCGCGCGGACCGGCGCTGCCCTGCACGCATCGCGCCACCAGGCGCTCGAGGTCGCGCACGGCGGCGAGCGCTTCGCCCAGCGTGTCACGGATGCGCGGTGCATCGACGAGTCCGGCCACGGCGTCGTGGCGGGCGAGAATCAGCAGCGGTTCGGTGAGTGGTTCGAGCAGCCGCGCGCGGAGCAACCGAGCGCCCATGGGGGTGCGGGTGCGGTCGAGCATGGCGGCCAGCGACACGCCGGTGCGTCCAAGTGGCGCCACCAGCTCGAGGTTGCGGCGGGTCTGCGCGTCGAGGCGCATGGTGGCGCTCTCGCTGCGGCGCCGGACGTGCACGAAGCCGGCGCTCAGCACCAGGCGCGCGCGCTCGCAATAGGCGAGCACAGCGCCGGCGGCGCGCACCGCGCGGTCGACACCGTCGACGCCGAGTCCGTCAAGCGTTGGCACGGCGGTGACCGCAAGGACGCGCTCGCGGGCACGGGATGCGTCGAAGAAGGCCGGCGGCAGGCTGGTTCGCGCGGCGCCTGGAAGCAGGCTGGCCGGCACCTCGCCACCATCGTCGGCGACCAGCAGCTCGGCCACGTCGAGACGTTCGCACTCCTCGCGCAGCGCCGTGGAGTCGAGCCCGCCCTCGACCTCGGCGAGCAGGAGCTCCCCACCCGCGGCGTCGAAAGCCGCGATGCCGGTGCGGCCGCCGCTGCTGTGCACCGCGACGCAGCGAGCCACACGACTCTCGTCGAGGTACTCCGACTCGCTGACGGTGCCGGGGCTGAGGATCCGAGTCACCTCGCGCTGCACGAGCCGGCCGGCCACCACCTCGCCGACCTGATCCCAGAGGGCGACCCGGCGCCCGGCGTCGAGCAGCCGCCGGATGTAGGTGGGCGCGGCATGGTGGGGAACGCCGCACATGGGCAGGCGGCCGGCGGCGCCGAAGCTGCGCCCTGTCAGGGCCACACCCAGGATTGGTGCTGCCTCCTGGGCATCCGCCCCGAACATCTCGTAGAAGTCGCCGAGCCGGGCGAGCACGAGCGCGTCCGGATACTCTGCCTTGGCCGCCCGATACTGCTGCAGGATCGGGGTGCTGCCCGCGTCGTCGAGATCGATGACCGCTCCGACCTCGCGGACGGCACCGCTCTCGTGGGGCGCCGGCCCCTGCCCCCGCCGGGTCACGCCGCCGCGCTCACCGCACCGACCTCGAGCTGCCAGTGGGTCACCTGGGTCACCCGGCCTCCACACAGCTCGCCGGCGCTCGCGCTCCCCGGCGGCAGCCACGCCACCTTGCCCTGGCGGGTGCGGCCGTACGGGCGGCCATTCTCGGCGACCCCCTCGACGAGCACCTCGACGTCGCGGCCGAGCAGTGCCTGGTTGCGCTCCAGGGCGATGCCTCGCTGGATGTCGAGCAGGTGGTTGAGACGTCGCTTCTTCTCAACCAGGGGGATGTCGTCGGGTCGACGCGCCGCCGCGGTGCCGGGCCGCACCGAGTACGCCTGGATGTGGACCACGTCGTAGCGCACGTCGCGCAGCAACGTCACCGTCCCCTCGAACTCCGCGTCGGTCTCACCACTGAAGCCGACGATGATGTCGGTCGTCAGCGCCAGGTCGGGCACCGTCGACACTGCAGTGGCGATCTTCTCGCGGTACTCGGCGACGCTGTAGACGCGGCGCATGCGACGAAGCAACTCGTCATCCCCGGCCTGCACGGGCAGGTGGAGCTGCTCGCACACCGTGGGCAGATCGCGCATCGCCGCAAAGAGCCGGGGCACCGCGTTGCGTGGGTGCGAGGTGAGGAAGCGCAGCCGCCACAGCCCAGGCACCGTGTCCACAGCGGCGAGCAGTTCCGGCAACCCCGCACCGGTCAGGGGATCGCGGTAACTGTTGACGTTCTGCCCGAGCAGTGTCACCTCGCGCACACCGCGACCAACCAGCCGCTGCACGTCATCCACGATCTCGGCAGTGCTGCGGCTGCTCTCCCTCCCGCGCACAAACGGCACGATGCAGTACGTACACATCTCATTGCACCCGCCCATCACCGGCACATACGCCAGCAGGCGGTCCGACGCCGGCATGGTCACCGGCCCGTCGACGTCGCCGCCATACAGGGACTGCAATCGCGCGAAGAACCCCTCGGGCTCACGCACATCGAACATGTAGTCGAGGTCCGCCATGCGCTGCAGCAGCGCCGACCCGTGCTCCACCGCCATGCACCCGGTCAGGGCGATGGCGCGGCCGGCCCGCTCCCGCTTCCACGGGATGAGCTCCTTGAACTTGCCGTACACCTTCTGCTCCGCATTCGACCGCACGGCGCAGCTGATCAGCACAGCGATGTCAGCGTCCTCGAGCGGCACATCGGGAATGAACCCGATCTCAGCAAACGACTCCGCCAGCCGCTCGTGATCGGCGTCATTCATCTGGCACCCGATGTGCCACAGGTGCACTCGCGGCGGCCGTCCCAACCGAGGGACGATGGGTTCGCGGCTGCGCACGAGCTCATCACCTCCGCCGCGCTGCGCAAGCGGGAGCGGTTTGAAGTGCGACGCGGATGAGCTCAGAACAGGCAGGTACACGCTGCCGGCAAGCCTAGCGAGTACCGGCTGCGGGCGTCGTCAACGGTCGACAATAGGGAGCAGGTGCCATGAAGGGGGTCAGGCACCATCGCGACCGAAGCGATGGTGCCTGACCCGGCTTACTGGTTGCGCGCTACCGCGACTCGACCAGCAACCTGATCCCGGTCCTCTCCTGGCCGTCGATCGAGATGTCGATGAACGACGGGATGCACACCAGGTCGATCCCGCCCGCGGCGACGTAGCCGCGCGAGATGGCGATCGCCTTGACGGCCTGGTTGATCGCACCCGCACCGATGGCCTGCACCTCCACCCGGTGCTGAGTGCGAACCACGCCGGCGATGGCGCCGGCGACGGCGACTGGCTTGCTCGTAGCTGAGACCTTGAGGATTTCCATGGGGTTTGGTTTCCCCTGTGACGACGTGTGCCTGGGCGGTTGCTGGGACGTGATCATGAGATTCTCGTGATTGTGAGCCGCAATCGCGAATCGGGGGTTTTCCCGCGATGCAATCGTTACTTCGCGTACTCGACGCTGCGAGTCTCGCGGAGCACCACCACCTTGAGCCGGCCGGTGTAACTGCCCTCGGCGTGCAGTCGCTTGGCGATCTGGCGTGCCAGGACCTGGGCGCGATCGTCGCTGACCTCGGTGGGCCGGACCATGACGCGCAACTCCTTGCCGGCCTGGACTGCGAAGCTGCGCTCCACCCCCTCGAACTCGGAGGCGATGGCCTCGATTCTCTCCAGCCGCTTGAGTGAGGCAGCGAGCGCCTCGCGGCGTGCTCCGCGGCGGGTGGCGGCGATGGCGTCGGCGGTCATCACGATGAAGGCTCCAACCGAATGGGGCTCCTCGTCGTAGTGGTGCGCGCGGACCGCCTGTACCACCGCGGCAGGGCGGCCAAGGCGAGCGAGGATCTCGCCGCCGATGATCGCGTGCGACCCCTCGACGCCCTCCTCGACCGCGTGGCCGACGTCATGGAAGAGGCCGATCTCCTTGGCCTCCTGTTCGTCGTAGCCGATCTCGGCAGCGATCATCCCGGCAATGGCTGCGGTGTCCTTGCTGTGGCTGAGCACGTTGTGCCCGTACGAGTTGCGAAAGCGCAGGGTGCCGAGCAACTTGGCCAGCTCGGGATGGACGGACGGGATGCCCAGCTCCTGGCAAGCGGCCTCTCCTTCCTCCTTGATGCGCTGGATGATCTCGCTGCGGCTCTTGCCCACCATCTCCTCGATGCGCGCGGGATGGATGCGCCCGTCAGCGAAGAGCCGCTCCAGCGTCACCCGGGCGACCTCGCGCCGCACCGGGTCGAAGCCGCTGAGAACCACCGCCTCGGGGGTCTCGTCAACGATGACGTCGACACCGGTCGCCGCCTCGAGCGCGCGGATGTTGCGTCCCTCGCGGCCGATGATCCGGCCCTTGAGGTCGTCGCTGGGCAGGTGCATGACCGTCACCGACGATTCGCCCGTCTGGTCCGACGCGTGGCGCTGCATGGCCGCGATGAGGATCTCGCGACTGCGTTCGGATGCCTCCTCGCGGACGCGCTGGTCGGCGGCGCGGATGCGATCCGCCACCTCGCCGTCGAGCTCAGACTCGACGGCGGCAAGCAGTTCGCCTCGTGCTTCCTGTTGGGACAGCCCGGCGACGCGTTCGAGCTCCCGGCCCACCAGTTCGCGCTCGCTTTCGGTGGTCTGGCGGAGCTCCTCGAGCTCCTCTTCGCGCCGCGTCAGCCGCTGCTCGCTCTGCTCCAGTTCACGTAGACGCCGTTCCAGGCCCTCCTCGCGCTGACTGTTGCGCTGCTCGAGGCGAGCGACCTCGGCGCGCCGTTCTCGGACGTCCGCTTCGGCCTCGCCCCGAATGCGGAAGGCCTCCTCGCGGGCACCGACCAGGATCTGCTGTGCTTCCTGCTCGGCGGACTGTTGCCGTGCCCGCAGGTCGGTGTCGGCCACGCCGCGAACCTCGCGGGCGCCTTCAGCAGCACGGCGCGCGTAGGCGACGGCGAAGACGGCGAAGACCACAGCGATGCCCAAGCCCACGGCGAGGGCGACGATCTCGATTGTGATGGGGGTTTCCTCGGGTCGCGATCCTGGGGTGCCTCGGCATCCCGCCTGGTGGCGTCTCGTCGGCGACGTCGCCTCCCCGAGTCGGGTGCGGCTGCGTCGTCCGCGGCCAAGCGCGGCCAGGGTCGAGACGTGGTCGCATTGTAGTGGCGGGAGGGTGCGGGCGAAAGCTTCCCGGCTACCTCGACTACCCTTAGGCTGAGTGGACTCCGAGACTTCTCTGCACCCCGCCTCGGCTGCCGGACCCGACTCGCTCGAGGTGCCGACCGCGTCCCCTGACGAACAGGCCGCGGCCGCCTCCCTCGAGAGGCACCTGGTGGAAAGCCGGCCGAGTGCCGTCCGTGCCCTGCTGGCCGGCACTGCCCTGCTGCGTATTGGAACTTCCGGCGCCGGGGTCGCTGTCGGCTTCGACCTCGTCGACATGTTCGGGGGCCGGCCCAGCGGCCTGGTGCTGGGGTTCATCGGAGCCAGCCAGGCGGTCCCCGAGATGGTCTTCGCCCCCATCCTGGCCCGCTTCGCCGACCGGCTCGGCCGCCGCATCTTCCTGGTCGGCGGGCCGTTGTTCAGCGTCATCGGCGCTGTGATGCTGAGCATGGCCAACAACCCGGAACAGATCGTCATCGCCCGGCTCGTTGAGGGGGTGGGCGCCGCCTGCTTCATCCCCACTGCTCTGGGGACGATCGCTGCGGCCACCACCCACAGCCAACGAATCCGTGCCAACGCCAGTGGCGCTTTCGAAGCCGCCAACCTGGCCGGCTATGCGGGCGGCTTCGTGGTCGGCCCGTTCGCCTTCCACTGGCTCCATCACGGGGCCTTCCTCGTTCTGGCGGGTCTCTACCTGGCAGCGGCAGCGGTCTGCGCCGCGCTTGTGCCGCACGTTCCACCCCTGCCGGTGAGCCCGCTGAGCCGCGTGTTTGGCGCGATCGTGGGACCGGGTCCCATCCGCAGTTTCATCCCCGCCTGGATCGCCTGCTTTGCACTGCTCGGCGCCTACGCAGCCCACCTTCCGGCCCTTCTGCGTCGCGCCCAGGTGCCCGGGCAAGCGCTGCTCCATCACTTCGACGAGCGGCTGGTCTCGGTGATCCTGGTCAGCTGGATCGGACTCCTCCTCGTCGGAATCGCGCTCTGGACGCCATGGATCCCGCGAATCGGAGCGGTGCACATCATGCGACGCGCCGCCCCCGGAGCCTGGCTGATCGCCGGAGCGCTGCTGGCGCTCAACCACACCTCGGCGGCCTGGGCACCACTCTTCCTTCCTCTGCTCATCCTCGGAGTGCTCGTGCTCGCTGGATTTGGTCCGGCCGCGGTCACGTACCTCGCCGAGTGTTCGGAGACGTTCGTTGCGGACAGGGCCGCGCTGATGGCCTTCTACACCGTGGCGCTGGCAGGCGGCGGAGCCATCGGTTCGCTGCTCGGCGGCGTCGCGGTGCGGCTCGGGTACCTCGACGGCCTGGTTCTGCTCGGCCTTGCGCTCTCGATCTTCGCCTTTGCTGCGCTCACCCCTGTGGTGCGCTATGAGCGAGCCTTGCTCCGCACAGTGGACCAACCGCCGGCCGCGCCCGCCTGACCGATCGTCACACCGACCCCTGCGTCAACGGCGGCGTCAGTGGAGCCACCGACGCGGCGCGCTGGGCGTCGCCGGGCGCCGGCGGCCGGTAGTCAGCCTCGCTGAGGTTTCCCTCGGTGGACCTGCCGGCCATCGCCGCGATGGCTGAGCCGGCGGCGACGATGACGAGGTTGACGATGATCGCCGCAAACCCGATGTAGATCTTGCCGCCAAACCCGAAATCGTGCAGGCTGGTGGCGAACTTCTCCTGGAGGAGCGCGTACGTGCCCAGGCCCATGCCGCCGGCCCAGCCGGCCACCATCGCCCACACGTTGAGTCGTTTCAGGTACAGCGCCACGATCAGAGCCGGCAGCGCGTTGATCATCCACACGCCACCTGCGGTCTGGTAGTTGATGATGTCAGTGGTCGGGAGGGCCAGCACGAAGGCCAGAGCGCCGACCTTGACCAGCAGGGAGACCACCTTGCTGACCGTAGCCTCCTCCCGGCGGCTCATCGCGGGGTGCACGTACTCGCGCCAGATGTTGCGACTGAAGAGGTTGGCCGCAGCAATCGACATGATCGCGGCGGGCACCAGCGCGCCCACCGCGATGGCCGCGAACGCCACCCCGGTGAACCAGCTCGGGAACATCTTCTGGAAGAGATCGGCGACAGCCCCGTTGTTACCGAACGCCTTGGTGGGCTTGATGCCGGCGGCGATGGCCATGAAGCCGAGCAGGCCGATCAATCCGAGCAGGAACGAGTACGCCGGCAGGAACGATGCGTTGCGCCTGATGACCCGCTGGCCGCTGGCGCTGAACACGCCCGTCATTGAGTGTGGGTAGAGGAAGAGAGCCAACGCGGAGCCGAGCGCGATGCTGCTGTAGGCATTGAACATGGAGGATGGGAGCACGTCGGGCTTGGCCTTGAGCTTGGGCGCGATGGCCGCCGCCTGCTCGACCTTGTGGAAGATGCTGCCGAAGCCGCCGAGCTTGTAGGGGATGTAGATGACGGCGACGATCACCACCAGCCAGATCAGGAAGTCCTTGACGACGGCGATGAGCGCGGGGGCGCGCAGGCCGCTGACATAGGTGAACGCAGCCAGCACCACGAACGCGATCACCAGCGCCACCTCTGGACTGATGCCGATGTTGGCCAGCACCACCTTGATCCCGAAGATCTGCAGGGCGATGTAGGGCATGGTGGCGACGATCCCGGTCAGCGCGATGAGTAGCGCGAAGAAGCGACTGTCGAAGCGGTCGCGCACATAGTCGGAGCCGGTGACGTAGCCCTTGTTGCGCGACACCTGCCACAACCGCGGCATGGTGAGGAACACCAGCGGGTAGATGATGATGGTGTACGGGAGCGCGAACAGGCCGTATGCGCCAAAGGCAAACACCACTCCAGGGACTGCGACGAACGTGTACGCGGTGTAGATGTCGCCGCCCAGGAGGAACCAGGTGACGATGGTCCCGAAGCTTCGGCCCGCCAGCCCCCACTCTTCGAGGTGGTCGAGGTCGGCCCTGCGCCAGCGAGAAGCCCCGAAGCCGACAACGGTCACCAGCACCCCGATGCCGATGACGATCGCCAGCTCGTCCCAATGGGTCACGGCTCGTCACCACCGCGACTGAGCGCGTACACGAGCCCGGTGATCCCAACGCCGAGGATCACCCACAGAAACTGGTACCAGATGAAGAACGGAATCCCCGCAACTCGCGGTTCAGAATGAGCGTACAGGGTGGGAAAGAGCAGCGCGATGAAGGGGACGATCAGCAGGATGCGTGCCCAGCGTCCGCGGCGGTCAGAGTCCGGTCGTTCCCGCATGGCTGCGGTAATCTAGCACCCCAGCGCAGCTTGTCAAGGGCGCCGACTCAGTGGCCGGGCATCACCACGCGTAAGCTTCCGGAGCCGGCCCCACCGGCGGGAAGATCGCGTCCAGGCGCTCAAGAGCCGCGTCGTCGAGTGAGACCTCCAGCGCGCGCACGTTGCTGTCCAACTGCTCGACTGTGCGCGGGCCGATGATCGGCGCCGTCACCCCGGGTTGCTTCAGAAGCCACGCGATCCCGACGTCGGCGGGATGGCTGCCCAGGTCGTCGCAGAGGGCCTCGTACCGCTCGATCTGATCGCGGTGGTCGGTGAGCACGGCCTGGGTCACGTCGGACGCCGAGCGTCCCTCCCTCTCCTTGCGCAGGATGCCGCCAAGCGCACCCCTCATCAGCGGGCTCCACGGGATGACTCCGAGCCCGTACTCACGAGCAGCCGGGAGCACCTCCATCTCGATGCGGCGCTCGAGCAGGTTGTACAGCGACTGCTCGCTGATCAGCCCCTGGAAGTGGCGGGCGCGGGCGGTCTCCTGCGCCTGGGCGATGTTCCAGCCGGCGAAGTTCGACGATCCCACGTAGATCACCTTGCCCTGGCGCACCAGGGTGTCCATCGCCTGCCAGATCTCCTCCCAGGGAGTGTCTCGGTCGACGTGGTGCATCTGGTAGAGGTCGATGTGGTCGGTCTGCAGCCGCCGAAGCGACCCCTCGCACGCGGTGATGATGTTCCGCGCTGACAGGAACGTGTCGTTGGGCCAATCGCTCATCGAGCCGTACAGCTTGGTGGCGATCACCACCTTCTCGCGCCGCTCTCCACCCTGCGCGAACCAGCTACCCACGATCTTCTCGGTCCAGCCCTCCCCTCTTTTGCGGAACCCGTACACGTTGGCCGTGTCGAAGAAGTTGATGCCGTGTTCCAGGGCACGATCCATGATCGTGTGTGAGTCGTCTTCGGTGGCCTGGGGGCCGAAATTCATGGTGCCGAGGCAGAGCCGGCTGACAGAGAGGCCGGAGCGGCCCAGATGGGTGTAGTCCATGCTGAGAGTCTGCGTTGTGGGTCAGGCGTCGCGCTCCAGCTCGCGCAGGACCCAGTGAACCGTCTCGGTGTCGAAGCCGCGACGCTGCAACACTCCGCCCATCCGCTCCCGCCGCAGACGTTCGGTGGAGCCGCCAGAGGCCCGTCCCCACAGCCGGCGGCCCAGGGCGAGGGCAGCGGCGCGCTCCGCCTCGGGATCCACGGCTCCGAGGGTCTCCGCGATGGCCTCATCGTCGACACCGCGAGCGCGCAATTGGGCCGTCATCTGGATGCGACCGTGACCGGTGCGCCGGCTGCGGGCCGCGATCGACTGGGCGAGGGCGGCGTCGTCGACGTAGCCCCGCCCGAGCATCGCGGCGGTGGCGACTCCTGCAGCCTCTTCCGTGAACCCGCGCCGTCGCAACCCTCGGTGCAAGGCCGCAGCCGATTGCGCCGCGCCTGCGAGGATGCGAAGCGCCACTCGTTCGGCCGCCGCGGCGGAGTCAGGGTCCTCGGGGGCAAGCGCGTTGCCGCGTTCGGCGGGACCCTGGTCCCTCACCTGATCAGCCGACTGCGACCGGTGGCACCACCCCATTGGTCGCCGCCTCGATGGTCGGGGTCACCTCCGGCAGCGACTGCACCCTGACCTTGCCGGCGATCTCCTCGAGCAGATCGAGGTTCTGGCGCAGGAAGTCGCGCACGTTCTCGCGCCCCTGTCCGAGCCGCATCTCACCGTACGAGAACCACGCGCCGCTCTTGTCGACCACCTTGGTGTCGATGGCGATGTCGAGCACGCTGCCCGCGTAGGAGATGCCCTCGTTGTACATGATGTCGAACTCCGCCACGCGGAACGGAGCGGCCACCTTGTTCTTGACAACTTTGACCTTGACACGGTTGCCGACAACGTCGAGACCCTGCTTGATGGAGTCGATCTTGCGGATGTCCATGCGGACCGAGGCGTAGAACTTCAGCGCCCGTCCACCCGTGGTGGTCTCCGGATTGCCGAACATCACGCCGATCTTCTCGCGAAGCTGGTTGATGAAGATGACGCAGGTGTTGGAGCGCGAGATCGCCGCCGTCAGCTTGCGCATCGCCTGGGACATGAGTCGCGCCTGCAGGCCGACGTGGCTGTCGCCCATCTCACCATCGATCTCGGCCTTGGGAACCAACGCCGCCACCGAGTCGATGACGACCACGTCGAGGGCGCCGCTGCGCACCAGCACCTCGACGATCTCGAGCGCCTGTTCGCCGGTGTCCGGCTGGGAGATGAGCAACTCGTCGGTCCTGACGCCGATGCGGGCGGCGTATTGCGGATCGAGGGCATGCTCAGCGTCGATGAACGCGGCCACCCCGCCGAGCTTCTGAGCCTCGGCGATGATGTGCAGCGTCAGGGTGGTCTTGCCCGAGGATTCCGGCCCGTAGATCTCGATCACCCGACCGCGCGGCACGCCGCCGACACCGAGCGCGATGTCGAGGGTCAGCGCACCTGTGGGGATGGCCTCCACACGCTGGGTGCGCGCGTCACCGAGGCGCATGATCGCCCCCTTGCCGTGGGCACGCTCGATCTGTCCGAGCGCTGTGCTGAGCGCCCGCTCCCGCTCTGTCGTCGTCACCGCCTCACTCCCGCTGACGGCGGCTGCGCGCCGCCCGTTGACCTCGATGATGGGATCGATATTACGACTTTCTGGTGTTGTTGTCAAAGCAGAAACTCCATGACTTGTGGAATAGGTGGGATCGCTGGTGCGGTCAGTGGACGGGGTGCTGAGTGCTGGCATCGAACAGATGTACGCCCCACTGTATACGCTGGTGGCTGGGATGACAACGCCATCGTGCGAGGAGCCCGCGACATCTGGCTGTCGCCCCCGCCGACGTCGATCACCCGAGCTCCACGAGGAGGCGCAGCGCGGCCGCCACCGCCACAGCACGGTTGCCCTCACGCCCAAGGTCGTCCGCCAGCCGAACCACCCGCTCCCCGGTGGGCGACACCACCGTGATGTAGACCAAACCCGCCGGCTTGCCTCCCTCCTCCGTGCCCGGACCGGCGACGCCGGTGATGCCCACTCCGACGTCCGCCTCCAGCCGACGCCGAGCACCCTGCGCCATCGCGGTGGCCACCTCTTCACTGACCGCGCCGTGGCTGTCGAGCAAGCCCGCATCGACGCCGAGCAACTGCGTCTTGACGGTGTTGTCGTACGCGATCACGCCCCCGCGAACGTACCCGGATGACCCCGGCACCGCGGTGAGGGCAGCACCGAGCAGGCCGCCGGTGCAGGATTCGGCCACCGCCACCGTCCACCCTCTGGCGCGGAGCGCGTCGCCGGCAGCGGTGCTGTCGGGGAAGAGCTCGACCAGGTGAACGGGCTCCTCTCCCGCCATCAGATCACCAAGCGGCGGCAACGCCAGAGATGGTCGAGGCCGCTGAGGACGGTTGCGCTCACCGCAAGCCCGACCGACTGGTCACCGGTAGTTGGTGAACTGCAAGGGAACGTCGAGGTCCGCGGCCCGCAAGGACGTGATCACTCCCTGCAGTGCGTCCTTGTCCCTGCCCGTCACGCGGAGCTGATCACCCTGGATGCGCACCTGCACCTTGGGATGGTCGGCCCGGATCTGCTTGTGGAGTTTTCTGGCCAGCTCGTCGTTGATGCCGCGACGCAGCTTGATGACCTGGCGGACGTTGCCCTTGGCGGCGGGCTCCGCTTTCTGCGGGTCGAGGATCTTGAGATCGAGCTGGCGCTTGTGGAATTTGGTTTTGAGGACATCGATCATGGCGCGCAGTTGCATGTCGCCCTCGGTGGTCAGGGTGAGCTGCTCTTTCTCGAGCTCGATCTCTGCCGTGAGGTTCTTGAAGTCGTAGCGGGTGCCAATCTCACGGCGCGCCTGGTCGACGGCGTTGACCAGCTCCTGGTGGTCGAAGTCGCTGACGACGTCGAAGGAGAACTCCTGCGGCATGTGCTCGCAGGATACCGGTCACGACGGCCGAGCTTCATCCCCGCAGCCCGCTACTCCGGCACACCGGCGTTCAAGCTCGCCTCAGCTGCCGCCTCCGCCTCCGGCGGTGTGTTGACGGGAAGGCGGGCCGCCGACAGGAATTCGAGCAGCGGGGCGAGGAGGTCGGGCCGGATCTGCGACCACGCTTGTGTTCCGTCGGCGCGCACCATGAGCACGCCGGCGTGCAGCAAGCGGTCGAGCTTGTGGCGCACTTCCAAGATCTCCGTTCCGGTCAGCGCTGCCAGCTCTTCCACGGTGCGCGGTTGGTCGAGCAGGTGCCGCACCAGGCGGAGCCGGTCGGGGTCGGCCAGCGCGCGGAGGAGGTCGGCGGTGGGGCGGAGCTCGTCGGGCGAGCCGGCCAGGAGAGCCCGCGCTGCGTGCCACGCTTCCTGCGGGCGCCGGGGAAGCTGCCGCCCGCTGACGTAGCTGGTCTGCAGCAGCGCCTCCCCCACCGTGGCGCCGGCACCGCGACGCGCCCCCACGATGTAGATGATCCCGGCGACCACCATGGCGATGACCGCGTCGAGCCAGCCGGCACCGATGCCCACTCCGAAGAGGCGCCGGCCGAGCGCGAGGAGCCCGGTGACGATACTGGCGATGACCCCGAGGTCGATCGCGGCGGCGATGCCGGCGCGCACCGCGTGCGGCACCCGCACCAGGCCCGCTCCCGTCGACGGCGGCGTCCGCCGGATGGCCAGGTAGCAGCCCAGCCCCATGACCACGAGGATCGCGCCCTGCACCGCCAGCTGCTGCACGTGGTTGAAGAAATGCTCGACCGGGATGCCGACGACGGTTCCGAGAGCGACGAACACCCCCACCCAGATGACCGTCGACGGCACCATGGCGGCGATGAAGATGCGCCGCGGCACGCGCAGCGCTCCGGCGACCAGCGTCGTGTAGATGCGCAGTCCGGGGATCAGCCTGCTCAGCGCCACCCCCATCCACCCGGCCGACCGCATCCGTCTCGACACCCGCTCGAGGTTGCGTTGCTGATGAAGCCGCTGCGCCAGCGAGGTCAGTCCGTGCTCCCCGACCAGTCGCGCCCAGCTGTATCCCACGATCGAGCCGGCCACGCAGGCAAACATGGCCAGGGGGATGAAGACCAACGGATTGAGGCCGCCGGCGGCGATGAGGAGTCCGGCGGCGAGGAGCACGATCTCCCCCGGCGCAAACGGGAGCGGGACCCCGGACTCTTCGGCGAAGAGGAGGCCACAGAGCAGCACGACGGCGACAACACCGTGCAGGCCTTGGAGAAAGTTCAGGGGGTCGTCCTCGTGGTTCTGCCCGACGCGCGCGGCAGTCAGCCTACCCCGCCGCACCTCACGATGACAGGGCTCGGCCGGTCACTCGTCGCCGAGTTCCGCCAAATATTCGTCGACCTGGATGACGTCCATGAGCACCTCTCGCGATTTGCTCCCCTCGTACGGGCCGACGATGCGGTGCTCGGCGAGCTGGTCGACGAGCCGAGCCGCGCGCGTGTAGCCGACGTTCATCTTGCGTTGCAGCAGTGACGCCGCCCCGCGTCCCTCGGCGGCGACGATATGGGCTGCCTTGGCGAAAAGTGGGTCGCGCTTGGTGGCCTCCCGCGCCCACGAGACCGACGCTTCGACCTGGAAGATCTCCTCCTGGTAGTCGGGCTTGCCCTGTGCCTTCCAATGACCGATGAGGGCGTCGAGCTCGCGGTCGCTGACGAACGCCCCCTGGAGCCGTTGTGCCTTGCCCTGGTCGATGGGCAGGTAGAGCATGTCGCCGCGACCGAGGAGCTTCTCCGCGCCCATCTCGTCGAGGATGACGCGCGAATCGGTGCCGCTCGACACCGCGAAGGCCACCCGTGACGGGATGTTGGCCTTGATGAGTCCGGTGATGATGTCGGCCGACGGGCGTTGGGTCGCGACCACGAGGTGGATGCCGACGGCGCGCGCCAGCTGGGCGATCCGGCAGATGAGGTCCTCGATCTCTCCGGCGGCCACCATCATCAGGTCAGCCAGCTCGTCGATGACGATGACGGTGTACGGCAGCGGCGAGAGGCCCAGCCCGATGGCGCGCTCGTTGAAGGCTGCGATGTTGCGCGCGCCATGCGAGGCGAAGAGCTTGTACCGCTCCTCCATCTCCTTGACCGCCCAGCGCAGGGAGGCGACGGCCGCCTCGGGTTCCACGACGACGGGCACCAGCAGATGCGGAAGGTCGGCGAAGTTGCTCAGCTCCACTCGCTTGGGGTCGATGAGGATCAGCTTCAGCTCTGCTGGCGTCGCCTGGAGCAGGAAGCCGCCGAGCACCGCGTTGATGCACACCGACTTGCCACTCCCGGTGGCCCCGGCGATGAGCAGGTGGGGCATGCGCGTCAGGTCGCCGGCAACCGGGTGGCCGCTGACGTCGGCGCCGAGCGCTACGGCCAGGCGGGTGCGGCCATCGGTGAACATCGCCGACTGCACGATCTCCTTGAGTGCCACCAGCTGGGCCGCCTTGTTGGGCACCTCGATGCCGATCGCCGACTTGCCGGGAATGAATGGCTGGATGCGGATCGGCGCCGCCAGTGCCAGCGACAGGTCCGTCTGGTAGCCGACGATCTTGCGCACCGGCACACCGGCCGCCGGTTGCAGCTCGTACTGGGTGACGGTCGGCCCCACCGACTCACCGATGATCCGCGTCTCGATCCCGAAGCTGCGCAGCGTCGAGACGATGGTCTGTTTGTTGCGCTCAACCTCGGCGTTGAGACGCTCGCGCTTGCCGGCCACGGTGTCGAGGAGGTCGGGGGTGGGCAGCACCCACACCTTCTCCCCCTCGTCCAGCTCGGCGGCGTGGGCCAGTGCAACCTCAGGGATGGGGCCCAGGGCCGGTTCGGCGCCCTCGAACTCGCGGACGAAGCCCTCATCGCCGAGCGGTTCGACGTTCTCGAATTCGCGTGTGGCGATGCCTGCGAAGGCCTCCTCCACGGCAACCGGGGCGGCCGGGGGCGGAACGAAGACGGGGGCAGCGGTCCCCATCAGATCCACGTCGCTGGTGGCATCGAACCTGGTGCGGCGCTCGCGGTGGGCCGCTCTGGATTCCCGCGGGCCGGCGAGATGCTCGGTCAGCCAGGCCGCCACAGGGGCCACCCGCAGATCGATGGCGAGAACCAGGCCGAGCGAGGCGGCGACCAGCATGAGCACGCCCGACGCGGGACCTCCCAGCCGGTCGGCGACACCGGGGCCGAGCTTGTTGCCCACCCATCCGGCGCTGTCGGCTGCCGCCAACCCGAGGAACCCAAGAACGGCGAGCACTGTCGCAAGTGAACCGATGGCGGCGAGCACGCCACCGCGCCACTCGTGGCCCTGCAGCAGCCGGGCGCCGGTGACACCGAAGCCCGCCGCCACCAACCAGGCGCCGACGCCGAGGGCGGCGAAGAAGCCGTCGTGAACCGGCCCGGCGATGGAGCCACCACCGGGGATGAGCAGGAGCACGGCCAGCACAGCGCCTGCTCCGACCAGCGCCACACCGCTCAACTCGCGGCGCTGGGCCGCCGTGAGCATGGGCTGGTGCCCCACCGGGCGTCGGCGCGACGCCTGGGCGCCGCGCGCGGGAGCACGGCGGCGGGCTGCTGGGCGGGGTTTCGTGGAAGCGCGTCGTGCCATCTTTGGTGTGCAGCCTCGGGGTGGAAAGTGTGCGGGACGCGGCTGCTCCCCGGGGCCTCCGGAGGCGCGTCGATCGTATCAGCACCCCGGCGGCCGTGCCGAACCGGCGTTCGCCTCAGACCTCGGTGACCACCGGCAGGATCATCGGCCGGCGCCGGGTGCGTGAGTACAGGAACCGCGACAGCCCTTCGTGGATGGCCGCCTGCCAGACGGACCACTCCGCATCAGGGCGGAGCTTGTCGACCAGGCCGAGGGTGTGCGCCCGCGCCTCCTCGAAGAGGTTGTCGGTGGCGCTGTCCTCGATGAAGCCGCGAGACAGAAGGTCAGGGCCGGCGATGACCGCCCCGGTGCTGCGCTCGACCGTGAGCGCCACGATGACCACCCCGTCCTGGGCGAGCAAGCGCCGGTCACGAAGCACGACGTCACCGGCCTCGTCGATGCTGAGGCCGTCGACGTACACGTAGCCGGCGGGCACACGTTCCGGACGGCGGCGGATGACGTCGCCGTCGATCTCGATGACCGTGCCGTTGTCGACGGGCAGGATGTGGTCGCGAGGAATACCGACCGCTGCCGCCAGATCGGCGTGAATCGCGAGGTGGCGGTACTCGCCATGGACCGGGACGAAGAACTTCGGCCTGGTCAGCGTGAGCATCAGCTTCAGCTCTTCGCGGCTGGCGTGTCCCGAGGCGTGCACGTGATGCTTCGAGGAGTTGAAGACCCGCGCCCCGCGCCGGTAGAGGTTGTTGATGGTGCGGTGCACCGCCTCCTCGTTGCCGGGGATGGGGTTGGCGCTGATGATCACGGTGTCGCCCTCACGCAGTTGCACCATGGGGTGGTCACCCGCGGCGATCCGCGACAGCGCCGACATCGGCTCACCCTGGGCGCCCGTGCAGAGCACCGCCAGCTCGTGATCGGGCACGGATGCGTGCTGCTTGGGGGACACGAAGACGTCCGGCGTGCGCAGGAAGCCAAGCTCCTGACCGACGCGCACGTTGTTGAGCATGGAGCGCCCCACGATGAAGCACTTGCGCCCGCAGCCCCGCGCGGCGTCGATCGCCTGCTGCAAGCGCGAGATGTTGGAGGCAAAGGTGGCCATGAGGATGCGCCCGGGCGCCTCCGCGAACAGCGGAGCCAGTCCCTCCCCCACCCGGCGCTCGCTGGGGGTTGTGCCCTCCTGCTCGGCGTTGGTGGAGTCGCTGAGCAGCAGCAGCACGCCCTCGTCGCCAAGGCGGGCCAGCCGGGCCAGGTCGGGCGGCGAGCCCTGCACAGGCGTCTGATCGATCTTGAAGTCGCCGGTGTGGACGATGACCCCCTCGGGGGTGTGCAGCGCCAGCGAGCACGCGTCGGGGACGGAGTGGGTGATGTGGATCCACTCGACAGCGATGGCGCCGAGCTGCACGGTGTCGCCGGCCCGGACGGTGTGCAGGTCGGTGGAGTCGAGGAGCTTGTGCTCCTTGAGCTTGTTGCGCAGGAAGCCCAGCGTCAGCGAAGTGCCGTAGACGGGGACGGGCAGTCGCGGCAGCACGTAGGGCAGGGCCCCGATGTGGTCCTCGTGGGCGTGCGTCAACACGATGCCACGCACGCGGTCGACGCGCTCCATCAGCCAGGTGATGTCGGGGATGACCAGGTCGATGCCGAGCATCTCCTGCTCGGGGAACATCAGGCCGCAATCGACCACGACGATGTCGTCTCCACAGTCGATCGCCATCAGGTTGCGGCCGATCTCGCCGAGACCGCCGAGCGGCACCAGGGCGATCACAGGGCGAAGAGGCTCAACTGATCGGCGGTGATCGGTTCGGGGACGGGCTCGACAGGTGCGGCGCGCATCGCCTCCGCCTCGTCGAGATAGGTGCGGACCCGCCGCATGTCAGCGAGAAGGGTCTCGCGCAGCGAGCCGTTGTAGAGAGCGGCCGCCGGGTGGTAGAGCGGCACGTAGACGCGGTCATCGCGCACCACGCGCTCGCCGTGCAGGCGCGAGATCCCCGCCGACTCCGGCAGCAGGCGGTTGAGCGCGTGTCGTCCCAGGATGAGGATGACGTCCGGGCGGAGCAGCGCGATCTGCTCGTCGAGGAAGTGGCTGCAGGCGCTGACCTCATCGGGTTCGGGGTCGCGATTGCCCGGGGGACGGCAGCGAACCGTGTTGGTGATGTAGATGTCGCGACGGGTCAGGCCGATGGACTCGACCAGTTCGGTGAGCAGCTTGCCGGCGGCCCCGACAAATGGGCGGCCCAGCTGATCCTCCTTCTCACCTGGAGCCTCGCCGACCGCCATGATCCGCGCCTCGACGGGCCCGTAGCCCGGAACCGCCTGGGTGCGCGTCTCATGGAGGCGGCAGGCGACGCAGGCCCGGATCCGGCCGTGGATCTCGAGGAGTTGCTCCGTGGTCGGCGCCACTTGCATTCGCCGCCGATTGTAGGGAGTGCGATCAGCCCAACCCCCCTGTCATCGCCCCGGCCGGCCCTCGCTCGCCCGGTGGCGCCGGGCCCAGCGCCACAACGGCGGAGATCACCAGGGCCACGACACCAACCCAAGCGAATTGGGCGGATTCGTCGAAACCGTGTGTCACCCAGTGCTCCACCCACCTGATCTCAGCAGGAGCTCCGCGACCTGAACGGCATTGGTGGCGGCACCCTTGCGCAGGTTGTCCGCCGCCAGGAACAGCGCCAGCCCATTGCTGCGGGAGCGGTCGACGCGGATCCGTCCCACGTGAACCTCGTCGCAACCCGCGACAGCCCGTGGCGTCGGGTACTGCTGTGTCGCCGGGTCGTCGACCACCAGCACACCGGGCGCCACTGCCAGGGCCCGCCGGGCGTCATCAGCTGACGTCGACTTCTCGAACTCGATCCACACCGCCGCTGCGTGACCGACAGCAACCGGAACCCGGACGGTGGTGACACCGATGGGCAGCTTCGGCAGATCGAGAACGCGCCGCACCTCAGCGATCACCTTGGTTTCCTCCTCGGTGTCGTCACCGACCATCGGCCAACCGCCGGGCACCACGTTGCCGTGCAGCACGTGGGGATATACCTCGTGCTTGGGTGGCCGTCCATAGGCGTCGTCGCGTTCCTGCGCAGCGAGTTCAGCTGCCAGGGCACGGCCTCCTCCGCTGGCGGCCTGGTAGGTGGCAACGGTCACATGGCGCAACCCAAAACGGGCGTGCAGCGGGCCGAGCACGACCGCCAGGGGGATGGCGACGCAGTTGGGATTGGCCACGATGCCCGAATGCGTCGCCAGCAGGTCCGCATTGACCTCGGGTACGACCAGCGGGACCGCCGGGTCCATGCGGTACGCGCTGGACTTGTCGACTGCGACTCCGCCTCCCGCGGCCACCATCGGGGCGAAGCGTCGCGATGTTGCGGCGCCGGCGGCGAAGAACACGATGTCCGCGCCGGCGAGGAGGTTGTCCTCCACCTCACGCACCACCACGTCGTTGTCGCGGAAGCGAACGATCGCGCCTGCGCTGCGGGCGCTGGCGAGCGCCCGGAAATCACCGATGGGGAAGACACGATCCTCGAGGACCCGCAACAGCGTGCCCCCGGCAGCGCCCGTCGCCCCCACCACGGCGACGACGGGCGGATTCTGCATGGTGAGAGCTACGCCGGCCCGCCGCTGCCGGCGCCGGCAGCCTCGGCTTGCTGCTTGGCGAGGTCGCGGATGGCCTCCTTGCGGGAGAGGTTGATGCGGCCGCGGTCGTCGACCTCGATGACCTTGACCATGATCTCGTCGCCGATGTTGACGACGTCCTCCACCTTCTCGACGCGGTGCTCGGCGAGCTGGCCGATGCGCACCAGCCCCTCCTTCTTGGGAGCGATCTCCACGAAGGCACCGAAGCCCATGAGCCGGGCCACCCGACCCTTGTAGATCTTGCCGATCTCCACGTCCTCGGTGAGGTCGCGGATCATGGCGAGCGCCTGCTCGCGCGCGGCCGCGTTGGCCGACGCGATGCTGACGGTGCCGTCGTCCTCGATGTCGATCTGGCAGCCGGTCTCCTCGACGATCTTGCGGATCATCTTGCCGCCCGGGCCGATGACATCGCGGATCTTGTCGGGATTGATCTGGATGGTCTCGATGCGCGGTGCCCATGGGCTCATCTCGGTGCGTGGCTGCGCCAGAGCCTCGGCCATCTTGCCGAGGATGTGGACGCGGCCGACGCGCGCCTGCTCGAGCGCCCGCTCGACAAGCTCCCAGCGCAGACCCTTGATCTTCATGTCCATCTGCAGCGCGGTGATTCCCGTCTGGGTGCCCGCCACCTTGAAGTCCATGTCGCCGAGCGCGTCCTCCATCCCCTGGATGTCGCTGAGGATCGCCGCGCGATCGTCGCCCTCATCGGTGATGAGGCCCATGGCGATGCCGGCCACCGGAGCGATGAGAGGCACACCCGCATCCATCAATGCCAGGCACGAGCCGCACACCGACGCCATGGATGTGGACCCGTTGCTCGAGAGAATCTCGGTGACGATGCGCACCACGTAGGGGAAGTCGGCGTCGTCGGGCATCACGTTGTGCACCGCCCGCTCCGCGAGGGCCCCGTGGCCGATCTCGCGACGACCGGGGGCGCGCTGGAAGCGGGCCTCGCCGACGGAGTACGGCGGGAAGTTGTAGTGATGCATGAAGCGCTTGAACTCCTCGAGTCCAAGGCCGTCGATCTTCTGCTGATCCTGGCCGGAGCCGAGGGTGACAATCGACAGCGCCTGCGTCTGACCGCGGGTGAACAGGGCGCTGCCATGAGTGCGCGGCAGCACGCCGACCTGGGCCCAGATGGGCCTGATCTCGTCGGTGCGACGGCCGTCGGGACGCACTCCCTCGTGAAGGATGGCGTTGCGCACCGCCTTCTTGGTCTCCGACTCGAAGGCCTTGCTGATGTCGGCGCGCTTCTCGGGGAAGCGCTCGGCAAGCGAGGCGACCACCACGCCCTTGAGATCGTCGAGCTGACGCTCGCGCTCGGCCTTGTCGACGTTGCGGGCCGCTGGTCCGATACGGTCTGCAACCTGCTCGTGCACAGCGGCGGCGACCTCGGGATCAGTCGACACCGGCGGGTAGTTCATGTTCGGCTTGGCGCCGAGCGCAGTGCGGATGTCCATCTGGAACTGCACCAGCCGCTTGATCTCATCGTGTGCCATGCGCATGGCCTGGAGCATCACGGCCTCGGAGACCTGGCGCGCACCGGCCTCGACCATGCTGATCGAGTCCGCGGTACCGGCGACCACGAGGTCGAGCTCCGACTCGGCGATCTGTTGGAGGGTGGGGTTCAGCATCAGCTGCCCGTCGAGCATGCCGACGCGCACGCATCCCACAGGCCCCGCGTGGGGGATGTCGCTGATGGCCAGCGCCAGCGACGCGCCAGTCACTGCGAGCGTGGTGGGGTCCTGCTCCTGGTCGGCGCTGACCACGGTGGCGATGATCTGGACGTCGTTGCGGAAGTCCTTGGGAAAGAGCGGCCGCAGGGGACGGTCGATCATCCGGCTGGCGAGCACTCCCGCCTCACTGGGACGGCCCTCGCGACGGGGGAAGCTTCCGGGAATGCGTCCCACGGAGTACAGCTTCTCCTCGTAGTCGCATGTGAGTGGGAAGAAGTCGATTCCCTCTCGTGGTGTCCGATTCGCCGTCGCGGTGACCAGCACGACGACGTCGCGGCAGCGGATGAAAAGGGCCCCGTTCGCCTGCTCGGCGATGTGGCCGGTTTCAACGGTGAGTGGCTGACCGGCATAGTCGGTCTCGAATTTCTGGTAGGCCATTGAGTCTCCTGTTTGAATGGATGACCCGGGTGGCGAGCGAACCGGCTGCGGCCTCGCGCGGATGGTGGTGAGATTGGTGACTGGAGGTCGGCGGGCGGTTCGCGCCAGTGGCTGCGAAATCCGCGCTGTGCCGAGGTCCAGGCGCCAACCTCTCACCGCTGCGCGCGGCTGCGGAGGTCGTCGCTCCCGGATCGGAACGGTTGATGTTTGACGTGAGATGTCGGGCCCACCCTCAGGCGGGCTGTGTGCAGCCCTCCTTGGAGTGAACGGTCGAACGTGAGCGCATCGTTACCGGCGAAGCCCGAGCTGGGCGATGATCGCGCGGTAGCGCTCGACGTCGGTGCGTGTGAGGTAATCGAGCAGGCGGCGGCGCTTGCCGACCAGCTTGAGCAGACCGCGTCGCGACGCGTGATCCTTGGGATGGTCGCGGAGGTGCTCGGTGAGCGCTGCAATGCGGTCGCTGAGGACTGCGATCTGCACCTCCGCCGACCCTGTGTCGGTGTCGTGGCGACGGTGCTCGGCGATGATCTCCGACTTTGGTCGAACTGCGGTCACGTAACTCTCCATGGGGCCTGAACGGCCTTCGCCGGTCGAAGAGCGAAGCCGCGTGGCGCATTCCCGATGCGCCAGAACCGAGCGGGGCTCTCCGAAGGTCTCCCTTAGTTTACCAGCACTTCAGCTCAACTCGCCCTTGACGACGCCACGCGGAACCTGAGAGCGCTCGCCCATCTGACGTCCCGACATGATGCTTCGTCACTGGCTTGTGACAGACATCGACGCGTTTGATCCGCTCGGGAAGTGGCGGCGCGTGACGCCGGCGACCCGCCCACCCGGCTGACGACCCGCTTGTGCCGGGACCGTGATTGAAGGTGGGGCGCCAGCCCGCGACACTTGTCTCCACTGTCTGAGCGGCTGATGTGGGGCAGCCAATCGACGTTGGGACAGACGGCGGCATTGTCGTGTACCGTCACCCATTCGGACGGAGGAGGGGGCACGGATCGTGCGCAGAGCCAGCGTTCGCGCCAGCGTCGTGGCGACCCTGACGGTCGTCGCGGTGTCGTCGTGCGGCAGCCCCTCCCCCATCCATTCGGCGTCGCCCAGCCCGCGCTCGACGGTCGCCTCACGACCCAGCGTAGCGGCGGGTCCATGCGCGTCAGTGACGACGACGACGGACATCGGTCGGGTGCCGCCGGCCTGTGCCGCGCTGTGGGCTCCCTACGGGGTCACGAAGGTACCGCCGGCGAATCTCACGGATTCGACGCCGACACCGCCGTTGGTGGTTAACGGGACGGGCGCTGTGCTGTCCGATGCAGACGCGCGGGCATGGGCACTGGCGGCAAATCGAACCGGCGTCTGGTTGCGGTGGAGTGAATTGAACGATCAGTACGCTCTCACTCCACGCCTCGAATCATCCCGTGTAGTTAACGCCACTCTGGATCGACTGATGCGGGGCGGCACGAGCGTGATCGATCCCGATTGCGATCTGTTTGCGCAGAAGTACGCCTTGTTCCCGATGACGTCCGTGGGCACCCAGTTCTTCAGCTCATTCGGAGAAGCAACGCGCGACGCTTACGTCTTTGTCGAGCACTATCCGGGACCTTGCGCCATCCTTGGGAAGACTTCTGCGGGAGGCCCCCAGACGGTGGCGGCAACGCCGAACGCGACCGTGAGCGTCTCTGCGGGTACGTTTCGGCACGATCAGTTGCTCGGGGACCTGTGGTTTGCGGACGGCGCCGCATTCTGTACCGATCGTGGCGCACCACCCATATGGTGCCGTGAATGATGCTGCGCAGGCTCTTGGTCTTTGCCGTTTGCACCGCAATATCGCTTCTGGTCCAGTCAGCGCAAAACACACCCGCGTTCGCGACTGGGTTTGGAGCCGGTGGCTGCGGTGGCGCCGGAGGTGGTGGCACAGCCGGTATAGGCGCCACTCTCGCGTGCGGGCTG
>DAINCY010000004.1:0-8524 GCA_036732145.1 Candidatus Dormiibacterota bacterium | reverse complement strand
CACGTACTCGGTGACTTCTGGTACTCGGAGGCCGCCGCGGATTGCAGCACTCAGCACGGTGTGGAGAAGTGGTGTTCCGCGTGAGAAGGCCGTCCCTTCGCCTGCTGCTCGTGCTTCTCGCGGCTGTTCTTGCGCTCCTCGGCGCTCTGCCCGTCCGAACCGTATTCGCTGAACGCCAAACGACAGGCTGCAATGGCGCAGGAGGTGGTGGCACAGCCGGAATAGGCGCCACTCTCGCGTGCGGGCTGCCCCCGCCGTCGGCGCCAACGCCGCAGGACGACGGCAATGGCGTGCTCGGCGCCGCTGCCGGACCACCCATCGGCTCCAAGTGCATCACGACAAAGCAGCTGCCCCTCGGCGCGATCGACCCAACCACGGGCATCGCCAGTCGCGACTACGTGACGCTCGCTCCGTCCGTCTCGGGCAATCCACAGACAGGCCTCATTGCCACCGCGACCATTCAGTCCCCACTGCCGATCGGGTCTCCCAATGGCCCGCTACAGGTGTCTGTCCCGGCGGAGTCCGTCAAGACGGCGGCGCAGCTGAACGCGGACGCTGCGGTCGAGGCGCAGGGCATCGCCGACCAGCTCAATGCGTACCAGCAACAGCAGATCAGCGATGCCACAGCCAGTGCGTTCGACCAACCGTCGGCCGTCATTGAAGCGCTGCTGAAGACCCCTCAGTACAGCGCGTCGAACTTCTACGTGCCCGTCGGGCCACCGGTTGCAGGGGCGGAGGCCGTCTCGGAAGACGCCACCACGTGGACGTTCCTCGAGGCTGTGTACGTCGAGGTCGGCCGAGTGGTGCACGACCAGGTCGGCGTGGGCTCGAGCGGGTTGCCCGTCTTCGGTCCCGAGTACTGCAGCGGACTGAGCGTTGCGGGATCCGCCCCGCTGCATCTCGACTCGCAGGTGGGGACGATCGTCCCCAGCTTCGCAGCGCAGGTCAACCAGATCGCCGATGCGCTCTGGCACAGCTTCCGTCGCGGAGCCATCGTCAGCCTGCCCGCCAACGGATCTCCAACCTATGTGGGTGTGCCCACCTGCGAGGGCATCGACACCGGACTACCCACGGGTTCCGCCACTCCCAACCCCTTCACCCTCACCCTGCCGCTCGCCCTCACCGGTGTGGCCGGGGAGCTGCCGGTGGCCGTCTCCGGGCGCGTGGCCGTCTCGATCGTCGCCGATGGTGTCCACTGGGATTTCCACGATCCCGCGGGTGACAGCACCGTCCACGGCCAGGATTCCTCCGACCCGTCGGTGCCGAGCGGCACACCGACCTTTGACGCTGCTACCGGATCGTGGCCGGATGCCGGTGCGAAGTGCGCCGTGTACCACCAGTACAGGGGCCTCGCTGCACTGCCGGGGGTCACCATCGTCGCCAGCGAGCACTTCCACATCGAGGTGTCCGGCGTGTACAGCACTGGCGCCGCCGTTCCCGTGAGCTTCGCCTACCAGTACCAGCCCGCGGACTCGCCCGTGACCTGGTCGACCGGCCCGTTCCCCGTGTACCAGATCGAAGCTGTTCCCTTCGCACCGGCGCCGTGAGTCATGGCCGGCGGGTCGTTGAACAGTTGCTGAAGGTACCCTTCTCCGTCTACATTCGATCTCCGCGATCGGCGACGACGGCGCAGAGCGCGAGGCACGCTCAGAGGTTGCGCTCAGATTCGAGGTGCGGCGGGGGAATTCTGAGATCCAAAGAGGGGATGGCGCGCAGCGGCGCGCCTGGACGGCTGGCGTCAGGGGCGCATGCTTGGGACGCTTGGAAGGCGCCCAATGACTGACCAGCTTGGCGGTCTGTCGCCACCGCCGCCACCGCCGGCACCGGAGCCTCCAGCCGTATCGGGGCCCTGGCGCAGGACGGCTTGGTTCACCGCGCTGGCGCTCGTGGCCGTCTTCCCATTGGGGCTCCTCCTCATGTGGACCCGCCGTCCCGGCTGGGGCAGGGTCGCGAATTGGATGGTCACAGGGGTCGTCGCGCTGGCGGCGGCGCTCCTCTTGGTGGGCGTGACGCGGTCAACGCTGCATCCTCAGGCGCGGTCCGGGCCCAGCGCGGCACTCCCGTCGCCGAGGACGCCCACGACGGGTGCGCCGACGACGGGCACACCGACCACCGGAACACCGACCATCGGAACGCCAACCCCAGCCCCATCGAGCTCCGCGTCGCACGGCACCAAACCGACAACCACGGCCCCGCCCAGTGCGCGCAGTCCCGGTCCCGCCCTGTCCGCCGCGCGCAACTTGCTCGTGTGGCCGTTCGCCGGCACCTCGATCTGGAACACGCCGGTCGGCCGAGCCGCGACGTACGTGCCGGCCGGCATCGCACCGGCCACGCAGCGCAGCGTCGCTACCGACCAGGACGTGATCATCATGCGGCCAACCGCGCCGCTGACCCCGATCGCGTACAACGGCGCGGGCTGGTCAGGCGCTTCGCGGTGCGGGGGCGGTGGCACCGTGCTGGCCACCGCCCCCATCCCCTCCAACCTGATCGTCCCCGGCAGTAGTGGCAACTACGCCTTTGCGATCCTGATGCCGGACGGTCACACCGTGCTGCAGGGCCAGCCGCTGGCCCGCTGCACCGCAGGTAGCGCCGCCACCGCCCTGCACCTCGCGCCCTCTGCCGACCTGAGGACCGATGGCACGCTTGGCGCCCACGGTGGCTCGGGACTGTCCTCGCTCGGTGGCACCATCCGTCTCGGTGAATTGACGCCAGGCGCCCCGCCGATTCGCCACGCGTTGAAGGTGAATCTCGACGGCGCCGCGGACTACTGGCCGGTCGGCTTCCGCTGGCCCGCGGTCAAAGAGGACTCCTACGGCCCGCAGCGGTACCGCGGCAAGGTGCCGGCCTTGAAGATGGGCGCCCTGCTCGCGCTCCCCGCGTCGCTCAATCTGGCGTCGCTGAACCTGCAGACGACCCCAGGCAGAATGATCGCCTGGACCTTGCAGAACTACGGTGCCTACTGCGTCGATGACGCCGGTCGGTCCGTGAACTCCATCGCCACCGAACTGGGGCCCGACGGCTCGGTCACCGACCAGTTCCAGAAGACGTGGGGCGTCCCCTTCGTCAGCGGGGTCAACGACACGCCATGGGCCAGGGACATCGCCAGCATCTTTGCCCACCTCGCGGTGGTGGACAACAATTCACCAACCTCCATCGGCGGAGGAGGCACGCTGCTGCAATCCTACGCACCGCCCTACAGCGCTATCAGCACCGTGTCTTCGCCGCCTCTCCTCTCGACCGCTGCTGTCCTCGCGGACCAGGTGTCCGCGCCCAATGGCAACCTGGCGCTCACAGTCGGCGGCCGCGCGCCGCAGCCCACCACGCCGGTCCTCCTGGTCCGCAGGGACGTGACGCCCGCCTTCGCCCGTGGTCCGCCCGCCTAGCTCCTCGAGCTCCGCGCGCCATCCATCGAGACGGTCGCCAGGTCGTCGGACTCCGCAGCACCGAGGGGCACGGACATGCGCAAGGGCGGTTCTTCGGCCTGTTCGACCACCGCGCGCGAAGACCGTCCGGCGAGATCGACGTCGCGGTCATCGCCGAGGATCAGGTGCCCGCGGTGACAGTTCGAACAGAGGTGCACGTCCTCACGCTGCAGCGCCAGCAGACGGCAGTCGGAACAGTGGGCGATCTCTGCGTAGCCGGACACGGTCACCAGACCACCCAGCCCGCGGCGCCGGCAATGACTGCAGCGGGTGCGCCGCCAGATCACCAGCCCCAGCGCGGTGACCACCAGGACGACAGCGATGAGCTGCTGGGGGCCGTTGCTCGACACCGCAGCCGGAGCGGAGATGGCCGGGACGCTTGGGGCGGGAATGGCGGTGGGGACACCGCTGAGGATCGGGTATTGCGCCACGAGGGTGTTGCCGTCCGGCCCCGCGACACTGTCGAAGTTGTAGGCGCCCGTCACAAGTGGGGGCGCGACCCGAACCACGTCGGTGATCGCGCTGTGCGGCACGAAGGTGTCGAAGCGCCCGGCGGTCGAGAAGGCGGTCCGCCCCCTGCTGTCGGTGATGGTGAACGAATACGTCGGTTTGGTGAGCACGTCCCCGGTGTAGCTGAGCGGGATCTCGAGGACCTGCTGTGAGCTCTGCGTCGTGATCACCGGCAGACCGACGATCAGCGCGCCGCGACTGATCGCACCGGGAACGTGGATGATCACGGCCATCACGCTGGTCCCGGGGGTGCTGGGTTGCGTGCCCGTGCCGTTGGACGGCGCGGTCGGTGTCACAGTTCCTGTGCTCGCGGCGTTCTGGATGCTCACGCCACCCACCCAATCACCAGGGAGCGTCCCGGTTGGGACAATCACGGCGACAGTGAGGCGTTGCGACTGGCCGGGCTTGAGGTGCAGCACCGACGCACTGACCGAGATCCACCGGCCGGCGCCGTATTCAGCATTTCCCGATTGCCCGCTGCGGAACGGTGCCTGCCTGTCGCCGTAGAGGATTCCGCCCGCGTCCGAGGTGTAGCCGTCGACCGGACTAACCAGGAAGTCAGCCGGAACGGCGCCGCCATCGGTGACCACAATCGCCGTGCTCAATCGGTGGCCGGGGGACAGCGTCGCCTCGATGTCTCCGGTTGACGACGGCGGTGCCAGGGAGACCAACGGAGCGCCATCTGTCGCGGCCCTTGCCGAGAGGGGCTGCGCAGCGCACATGACCAGAACGGCGCCGAGCGTCAGTCTCACCAATCTGCAGTACGCGCAAGCTCTCATCGGTGCTTCTCGAGGGTAGTGAGAGTGGGTACGTGCGTCAAACCGTCACCGGTTCCGCGACTCACCGTTTCTCTGCCGTCACATCCCCGGGCCGTCACATCCCCGGTTGCGATGGCGGCATCCCCTGCAGCGGGAACGGCTTGGTCAGCCGCACGCGGACCCGGCTCTTCGGCAACGGGGCGCAGTCACATCCTGCACACCCGAGGCCGCGTGCGTGCCACGCTACCCCCATGCCCAATCGGTTCACCGCCGTTCCGCGGCGGCCGGTGCCGCCACTCGCAGGGCGCATGGGGCCCCTGGTGACGATCGCCGACCTCTTCATGTCACTGATGCTGTCCCGCCCCGGAGGTCTCTCCGTGCGCAGCGCGTGGGTGACCCCCGCGACGCTGTGGTTGGCATCGCTGTACACGCCCGCAGCGCTGATCCTCGCCGTCCTCCTCGTCGTGCGCGGAGGCTGGCCGTCGTTTCTCGTGGCCATCGCCCTGGTCGTCATCTCACTGGGCAGCGCCGCCGTGGTGATGGTGGGGGCTGCCCAGCGCCGCGCTCCCCATCGGTAGCGCAGGGCGCAGTCCGGCCTCCGCTCAGGCGCACTGTGAGACCTGAGCCACGCGACCGCGGGGCGGTTGCTCACACCGCCGGCGGTGAACCGCCGCTCAACAGCGATCGAACCTGGTCAACGTCGCGCCCGATCTGGGTCACCAGCTCGTCGACCGACGTGTACGCGCGCTCCTCGCGCAGCCGCTCCACGAAAGCGGCGCGGACCTCGCTGCCGTAGAGGTCACCCGAGAAGTCGAGCAGGAAGGCCTCGACGGTGAGACGGTCGCCGCCGAAGGTGGGCCGGTAGCCGACGTTGGTCGCCGCCGCGTGCCAGTCGCCGTCAACGCGCACCCACATCGCGTACACGCCGGGGGCGGGCAGGCACTTGTCTGCCGCAATCGACAGGTTGGCCGTCGGGAAACCGAGGTGCCGCCCGACCTCCTCGCCGTGCTCGACCGTCGCGTCCATGAAGTGCGGGTGTCCGAGCAGCGCCATAGCCCCCGACACATTGCCCTCGTCGAGCAGCGAGCGGATCCGCGAGGAGGACACGGCTTCATCACCGACTCGCCGGGCCGCGGCCTGCTCCACCGCAAAGCCGTGACGTTCGCCGTACGCGCGCAGGAACGCGACGTCGCCCAGCCGCTTGTGGCCGAGTGCGAAGTCGTGTCCCACGACCAGCGCGCGGAGGTCGAATGACTCGCGGAGCATGTCGCAGAACTGCTCCGCGCCCCAGGCGCTCACCTCGCGGGTGAAGCCGAGCACCACCAGGCGGTCGAGAGCGTGAGCGGCCAGGAGCGCCGTCTTCTCACTCAACGTGGTGAGCGATTGCGGACAGTGCGAGGGGTCGAGCACGCAGCGCGGGTGCGGATCGAATGTCAGCAGCGCAGTCTGCGCATCCAACCGCCGCGCCACGGAATCAACCTCGTCGAGCAGGGCGACGTGCCCGAGGTGAACGCCGTCGAAGCTGCCGATGGTGAGCACGACCGGTTTGTCGCCGTCCTGCCTGCGCCCCAGGCCGCTGCCGACGCGCATCCGCTTAGTTGCTGAGGACCTTCGTCGGTCGGAGCAGGTTGCCGGCGATCTCGCCGATGGCGATGAGGCGGCCGTCGGCGCTGTGCACCCGGCACTGATTGCCCGCCGTGAGCTGGGGTGTGCGCGGCAGCCAGACGGACTGGCCACGCCCGACCATCGTTGCCGTCGGCGGCGGCAGGTCGACGCGAGGCAGGAAGGACACCGCGCTGTCCAGCGGCAGCAGCGCCGACGCCGGATCGGGGTAGTCGGCGAGGGCCTCCGGCGTCACCGCGTCCTCGACGCGCAGAGGTCCGTACGTGGTGCGCGACAACCACGCCAGCAGCGCACCGGTGCCGAGACGTTCTCCCATATCGGCCGCGAGCACGCGCATGTAGGCGCCCTTGCCGCTGACAACCGTCAGGTCCGCCTCCGCTCGCGGCCCGGGGCGGAACGCGGTGACCTCGATGCTCTCGATGCGCACAGTCCGCGGCTTGCGCTCCACCTCCTGCCCGCTCCGAGCCAGCTCGTAGAGGTGCTTGCCCTCGTGGCGGACCGCGGAGTGCATCGGCGGCACCTGCTCGATGTCACCGACGAACCGAGCCGCTGTGGCCTGCACCTCCGCTGCAGTGACGGCCGACGCATCGCTTCCCGCCACCACCTCACCCTCGGTGTCGAGGGTGTCGCTGCGTTCGCCGAAGCGAATCACGCAGCAGTAGGTCTTGCTCTGCTGGTGGAAGTAGTCGACCAGGCGCGTGGCCTGACCGATGCACACAGGCAGCAGCCCGGTGGCGGTCGGGTCGAGCGTGCCGGCGTGGCCGACGCGGCGCTCGTTGAAGATGCGGCGCACCATCCGAACAGCGTCGAAGGATGTCATGCCCGCCGGCTTGTCGATGGCGAGGATGCCGCTGTGTGCTGTGGCGCTCGTCCGCGGCCCGGCCAGCGCCGGGGTCACCGCGATGACCGAAGCAGCCCCCGGGCGACCTCGAGAACGCGCGGCTCGAACACGGCGAGCGGTTCGCGCACCTCGGCGCCGGCGGCGCGGTGGTGTCCTCCCCCGCCGAAGGGCCGGCACACCGCTGTCGCATCGTGCGGGTCACGGGTGCGGACGCTGATCTTGGTGACCCCGGGCGAGCTCTCCTTCAAGAGCACGGCGATCTCCATGGTGTCGATGCTCTGCAGCTGATCGATGACGCCCTCGGAGTCCATCATGTCCGCGCCGGCCGTCTCGAGCATGGCCATGGTGATCTCCGACCACACCAGGCGTCCCTCCAGCTCAGTGTGCAGGCCGGCAACAGCCAGGCCTTCCAGCTTGAGCTGCCGGACAGAGCGCGACTTGTAGCTCTTCAGCGCCACCCAGCCCGGATTGGCGCCGGCAGCGACCAGGTCGGCGCCGAGGCGCAGCGCCACCTCGGTGGTGTTCTCGTGGCGGAAGCCGCCTGTGTCGGTGAAGAGCGCCGCGTACAGGTTGGTGGCGACGTCGGGGGTGATCGGTGCGCCGAGGGTGGTCAGCAGCCGGTGCACGACCTGGCCGGTGGCGCTGGCGGCAGCCTCGATGAGATTGACGGTGCCGAAACCTTCGTTGCTGACGTGGTGGTCGATGTTCACCACCGTCGCGGTGTTGCGGATCAGGTCCTGCTTGTCACCGAAACGGGCCACCGTCGCGCAGTCGAAGGTGAAGAGGACGTCGATGTCGTCGCCCGCGCTCTCGGAGATGGTGTCGAAGCCGGGAAGGTACTCGAGCATGCGAGGCAGCGGTGACGGCACCAGCACGCGCACATCCCGCCCCACGGCCCGCATCGACAGCGCGAAGCCGAGCGCCGATCCGAGGCTGTCCGCGTCGGCGTCCTTGTGGGGCAGGCAGGCGATGACACCGGCACCATCAACGATGGTCCGGATGTCGTCGATGACGTCCTCGAGGCGCGGCCAGGAGGAGGTGACCGCGGTCATTCCGCCACCTCCGCAGCCGGCTCGCTCTGAGCGGTGGGCGGGTCAAGCTCGCGCAGCATGTTGCTGATGTGCACGCTGTAGGCGATCGATTCATCGAGCTCGAAGCGGAGCTTGGGAGGGCTCTTGAGGTTCTCGAGCCGCTCGCCAAGCTGGCCGCGGAGATAGCCCTCGGCATGGCGCAGGGCGCTGACCACGGCATGGCGTTCGCGCTCCTCACCCACGGCGCTCACCAGCACCCTCGCGTTGCGCAGATCGCGGCCCAGGCGGACCTGGCTGATGGAAGCCATGCGCACGCGCGGGTCCTTCATGTCGACCAGC
>DAINCY010000003.1:0-74026 GCA_036732145.1 Candidatus Dormiibacterota bacterium | reverse complement strand
GTCGTTGCTGGCGGCACACAAGAGCCGCGCTCTCTGGGGTCATCAGCCTTCCCCACGCCAGTATTAGCTTCCCCGACCAGCACGCGCCACCATGAGGGATAGCCCAATCCAGGTGGGCGACAGACGGCTAGGCAGGCCGCACCCGCTGATGTCCGGTGTACACATTCATGTGCTGGTCGCGCAGGAAGCCGACGAGTGTCATCCCCGATTCCTCCGCCAGTTCCACGGCGAGACTCGATGGCGCGGAGACGGCAGCGAGCATGGGGATGCCGGCCATCAGAGCCTTTTGGGTCAGTTCGAAGCTGGCACGGCCGGAGGCGAGGATGATGTGCGAGGCCAGTGGCAAGAGACGCTGCGTGGCCGCCCATCCGATCACCTTGTCGAATGCGTTGTGGCGTCCAACATCCTCGCGAACGCAGAGGAGTTCGCCGGCGGCGCTGAAGATTGCAGCCGCATGCAGACCGCCGGTGCGTGTGAACATCTGCTGCGCGGTGCGTAGCGTGTCCGGCAGCGCGGCGAGCAATGACGGCGCCACCACCAAGGGATCATCGCGAACCGTGTACGGCGAGCGCGTCCGCACCGCGTCAATGGTTGCCTTGCCGCAGACACCGCAGGATGACGACATGAAGAAGTTGCGGGCGCCCGCAAGCCCTGGGCGATGGCGCCGCAGCACCACCTCGACGACGTTGTATTCACCGGACGTCGATGCGGCGTGCGGGCACATCTTCATCGAGGTGATCTCGTCCACCGCAGCGATGATGCCCTCAGTGACGAGAAACCCGGCGGCAAGGTCGAAGTCCGCTCCGGGCGTGCGCATGGTGACGCTGAGCGGTTCGCCGTCCAAGCGGATCTCCAACGGCTCCTCCGCAGCGAGCTCGTCCGTCAGCCATCCGGCGTTGCCGTCGACATGCAGCCGTCTCACCCGACGCCGTCGCACGGTCATGTCAGGGCAATCCCCGTCCACACGCTCCCTTCGGGGGCTTCGCCGACGCCGACCGGGACCATGAGGAGCGCATCAGCGTCGCTCAGCGAGCGAAGCATCGCGGAGCCCTGGTTGCCGCTGAGCCTGGCGACGGGTATCCCATCGGTCGCGTCGTCGAGGCGCACGCGCAGGTAGGTCTCGAGCATCCGCGGAGTGGACACGGCCTCCCCGAGGCGGACGGCGATGCGCTGCCGGTGAATGCGGGTGGCGGACTGGAGGGAGAGGATCGCCGGGCGACCGAAGAGCTCGAAGGTCACCGCGCTGCTGACCGGGTTGCCCGGCAGCCCCAGCAGCGGCGTGCCGAGCACCGTGCCGATCAGCAGCGGCTTCCCCGGGCGCATGGCGATCTGCCAAGCGTCGACGCTGCCCAGCTCCTCGGCGACCGAGCGCACGTGGTCGTGCGGGCCGAGGCTGACGCCGGCGCTGGTCAGCACGAGGTCGCAGCCCGCTGCCACCTGCAGACGGTGGCGCACCGCGCTCCGGTCGTCGGCCATCACGCCGAACGCCACCGGCTCTCCTCCCGCCTCGGCGACCGCCGCAGCAAGCATCGGCGAGTTGCTGTCCGCCACCTGGTGAGGAGCGGGGTCGACGTCCGGCGCAACCAGCTCGTCGCCGCCGCCGACAATTGCCACCCGCGGCCGGCGGTGGACCGCGAGCGAGTGAGCGCCGACCGCCGCACAGGCGGCGACATCGATCGGCCGCACCCGCCTGCCGGCCGGCACCATCACCATGCCGGGTCGCACGTCCACGCCGGCGCCCCGCACGGCGGTGCCGGCGGTGACCGCGACGAGGATCTCGACACTGTCGCCACGGGGACGCGTGTCCTCGACGCGGACCACCGCGTCGGCATTGCGTGGTATCGGTGCGCCGGTAGTGATCGACATCGCCGTGCCGGCCGCAAGGTCCGCTGCGGCCACGCCCGTGCGAGCCTCGCCGCTGACAGGTAGGGTCGCCGGCGACGATGCCGCGGCGCCGGCGCAGTCGGCCGCGCGAACGGCGAAGCCGTCCATCGCCGAGTTGTCGCAGCCGGGCAGATGGCGCGTGCTGGTGACGTCCGCGGCGAGAATGCGCCCGCAGGCTTGGTCAAGCGGCACCATCTCGACCTCGGTGACGGTCAGCAGCGCAAGAAGACGCTGCAAGGCCACCTGCACCGGCAGCAGGGTCTCGCCTGCCGGTGTCGTCGTCACCACGGGCCGGTAGGCTTGGCCGCGATGAGTGCGGCAGGTTCGCCACTGGCGGGTGCCATCCTGTGCGGCGGGCTGAGCACCCGCATGGGCCGGGACAAGACCGGGCTCGAGATTGGCGGTACCACGCTGCTCGAGCGCGCTGTTCGCCGGCTGAGGACCGTCGCGGATCCCGTGCTGCTAGCGACCGGCTCGCACACGTGGACGCATGAACACTGCCTCAGCGTTCCCGACGCCGTCGCCGGGCGCGGGGCGCTCGGAGGCCTGGTCGCCGTGCTCCGGGTCACGCCCCACCAGCTCTGCGCGGTGGTGGCCGTGGACATGCCCGACAGCGAGCCGTCGCTGCTCGTCCAGCTCGCCGCTCTGTGGGACGGTGAGGACGCGGTGGTGCCGCTGGGCCCGCGGGGCCCCGAGCCCCTGCACGCGATATACGCGCGGAGCGCGCTCGCCGAGGCCGAGACGGCGCTGCAGAGTGCGGACCGCTCGTTGCGGGGCCTGCTTGACCGGCTCCGGGTACGGCGGATCGATGCCGCCGGGCTCATCGGTGCCGATGCCGCAGCACGATTCGCCGTCAACCTCAACCGGCCCGAGGACGTCACAGCGTGGTGTCGCGAAGCAGCCGGGCGGCCGCCTCGGCCACCTCGCTGAGGGCTGTGCCCACATCGACCCCCTGCGCGCAGCGAGCCTCGACGTAGCGACCGGCAATGAATGCGCAGACCGGTGCGTTCTTGCGTTCGGTGCCGTGGGCGATGTCGCGCGCGATGCTCAGCAACCTGGCCTGCAGCTTCGGTGTGAGGGGAGAGGCGGCCAGTCCAGCCCCGCCCGCCAGCGAGTCGCCGAAGCGCTCGCACCATCCGGGGTCGTGCGCCGTGTCGCCCTCGGTCATCGCCTCAACGGATCTCGATGACGTGCTCGCCGCGCGGCCGCAGTTCGCCGATCACCGGTGCGCCCGGCACCTCGCCGCAGATGAGCAGGCCTCCGCTGGTCTGCGCGTCGGCGAGCAGCAGGCGCTCGCCCTCGTCGGTCTCGGCGCGGCCGGACCAGCCCACGTGGGGATCGACCCAGGCCAGGTTCCGGCGCGTCCCCCCGCTGACATACCCGTCACGGAGAGCGTCGCGGGCGCCGTCGAGATAGGGCACGGCATCGGCATCGATCACCGCGGTAACGTTGCTGGCGCGCGCCAGCTTGTAGAGGTGGCCGAGCAGTCCGAAGCCGGTGACATCGGTGACACAGCGCACCCCGGCGTTCAGCGCGGCATCCGCCGCGTCTCGGTTGAGACGCGCCATGGTGTCCACTGCCTCTGGGAAGACCTCGCCCGTCTGCTTGTGCCTGCTGTTCAGCACTCCAAGCCCCAGCGGTTTGGTGAGCGAGATCGGCAGTCCGGGGACGCCGGCGTTGTTGCGCAGGAGCCGGTCGACGGGCGCGACGCCGGTCACCGCAAGGCCGTACTTTGGCTCCGGGTCATCGACGCTGTGTCCTCCAGCGAGCGGACAATCAGCGGCGGTGGCGACGTCAAGCCCTCCGCGAAGCACCTCGGTGGCGAGTTCGAGCGGTAGCAGGGCTATGGGCCAGCAGAGCAGGTTGACGGCGAGGATGGGACGGCCGCCCATTGCGTAGATGTCGGACAGCGCGTTGGCGGCGGCGATGCGCCCCCAGTCGTAGGCGTCGTCGACAACGGGAGTGAAGAAGTCGACGGTGCTCAGCACAGCCGTCCCGTTTCCGTCCAGTCGCACCGCAGCGGCGTCGTCGCCCTCGTCGAAGCCGACCAGGAGCGGCAAGGACGGTGCACCGGTGAGTCCCGCAAGCATCAGCTCCAGCTCGCCGGGCGGGATCTTGCATGCACAGCCACCGCCGTGCGCGTAGCCGGTGAGACGCACGAATCGAGTGTTGCACAGCCGGTTCTCGCGCCGCTGCGACCTGGCGAAGGACGTGGTTTCGTAGGCTGTCGCCTGGAGGCGTTTGGGTGCCTGGTGGCCCTCCTGGTCTTCAAAATCAGAGTGGCCGGGTATCCCGGCCAGGCGGGTTCGATTCCCGTCCGCCTCCGCCCCGGCCGTCGTCGACAGCACCGTCACCAGGTTCAACGAGATGCTCGCGGACCCGCGCCGTTCCGTTCCGTCCACTGACGTCGTGCTCTCCGACGCCCGGCTGCGCGAGCCGCTGACACGCCTCGGGCGACGCCTGGTGCGGTCCGCGGTGCGAGACACCCAGGAACGGGTGCGCCGCGGCACAGTCGATGCCGATGCACTGGTCGAGGACGTGCTCGACAACCTCCCGGCGCACGCGTCGACGCTGCACCCGGTGCTCAACGCCACCGGCGTGATTCTCCACACCAACCTCGGCCGGGCAGCCCTCTCAGCGGCCGCCCGTGAGGCGGTCATCGCCGCCGCGGCGTACGTCGACGTCGAATACGACCTCGCCACAGGGGCCCGGGCGCCGCGCGGACGGGGTGCGCTGGCCGCTCTGCGCGCCGCGCTGCCGGACGCGGGCGACGTGCTCGTGGTCAACAATGGGGCGGCCGCCCTGATCCTGGCGGTGACAGCACTGGCCCAGGGCCGCGACGTTGTCTGGAGCCGTGGCGAGATGGTCGAGATCGGCGACGGATTCCGTCTGCCCGACCTCGTCGCCTCGACCGGTGCGCGCATTCGCGAGGTGGGCACCACCAACCGGACGGTGCGCGACGACTACGTCGCCGCGGTGGGCGAGGGCACCGGCTGCATCCTCAAGGTGCATCCCTCCAACTTCCGGATGGCCGGGTTCACAGCCGCGGTGCCGGTGGCCGCGCTGACCGGCCTGGGCGTGCCGCTGGTCGTCGATGTCGGTTCCGGGCTGCTGAGCCACGACCCGCTGCTCGAGGACGAGCCCGACATCGCCGGCACGCTCCGAGCCGGGGCCGACCTGGTCACCGCCAGCGGCGACAAGCTGCTCGGCGGGCCCCAGGCGGGGATCATCGCCGGTCGCGCCGACCTCGTCGCCCGCCTCCGCCGTCATCCGATGGCCAGGGCCCTGCGCGTCGACAAGCTGACCCTGGCCGCCCTCGAGGCCACCCTGACCGGGCCCCCAACTCCCACCGTGGCCGCTCTCCACGTCGATGGAGAGTCGTTGCGCGATCGCGTGAGGGCGATCGCCTCCCGTCTGGGTGCCGAGGCAGGCGTGGTGCCCTGCCACGGGGCCGTCGGCGGCGGCAGCGCGCCCGGTGTCGCCCTTCTCGGGTGGGCCGTCAGCCTGCCGGAGCGCTACGCGGATCGACTCCGCGCCGGCGTCCCCGCGGTGGTCGGCCGGGTCGAGCACGGCCGCTGTCTGCTCGACCTCCGATGCGTGCCGGCTGATCAGGACACCGCGCTGCTCGAGGCTGTGCTGGCGTGCAGGTGATCGCCACCGCCGGGCACGTCGACCACGGAAAGTCGACGCTGGTGCGCGCTCTCACCGGCATGGAGCCGGATCGCTGGGCGGAGGAGCGACGACGCGGGATGACCATCGACCTGGGGTTCGCGTGGACGCGGTTGCCGTCGGGGTCACAGGTTGCCTTCGTCGATGTGCCCGGGCATGAACGCTTCGCCACCAACATGCTCGCCGGCGTCGGGCCGGTGCCCGCGGTGATGCTGGTGATCGCCGCCGACGAGGGGTGGGCCGCGCAGACAGAGGATCACGTCCGCGTCCTCGACGGACTCGGCGTCCGCCACGGCGTCGTGGCCGTCTCTCGGAGCGACCTGGCTGATCCCGCGGTGGCTCGAGGGCAGGCGGCGGCTCGGCTCGCCACCACCAGCCTTGCCGGGACCCCCGTGGTGCCAGTGTCGGGCGCGACCGGTGAAGGGCTCGGTGAGCTGCGCACCGCCCTCGACGACCTGGTGCGCCGTCTCCCCACGTCCGACCCCGGGGCGCGGGTGCGGCTCTGGCTCGATCGCAGTTTCACCATCCGCGGCAGCGGCACCGTTGTCACCGGCACGCTCGCAGCGGGCACTCTGCGTCGCGGCGACACCCTCGAGCTGCAGGGCCGCGAGGTGAGCGTGCGCGGTCTGCAGTGTCTCGGTGAGGGGGTCGACGAGGTCAGCGGCGTCGCGCGGGTGGCGCTCAACCTCCGTGGCGTTGCCCACGAGGCGGTTCGCCGCGGCCACGTGCTGCTCACCCCGGCCGCGTGGCGGACCACGGCCGTTGTCGACGTGCGCACGGCTGATGCAGACCTGCCCACCCGGCTGGTGGTCCACATCGGCTCCGCGGCCGTGCCGGCGACGGTCCGCCCTCTGGCGGGCGCGCCTGAGGATCGCCGGCACGGAGTCGCGGTGCGGCTCCAGCTGGCGGCGGCACTTCCGCTCCAGGTCGGCGATCGCATCCTGCTCCGCGATCCGGGGCGCCGCCTCATTCTCGGCGGCGCGACCGTCCTCGACCCGGCGCCACCGCCGCTGCGCCGCCGCGGCGCGGCGCGCGCCCGGGCTATAGCGCTGCGCGACCACTCCGGAACCCCCGACCTCGAGGCTGAGCTGGCCAGACGGGGCGCAGCCAGCGTCGCACTGCTCGCCGCGATCGGGGTGACCATCCCCGATCCGCCGCCGGCGACCGCTGTGGCCGCCGGCCGCTGGCTCGTCGAGCGCGGCCGATGGGACGGGTGGCTGCAGCAGTTGCCGAGCGCGGTCGACGCGCGCGGAACCGGCGGGCTCATCGACGCGGGGGTCGTTCCAGCCGAGCTGGTGCGTGCCCTCGATCTTCCCGACCCGGGGCTGCTCGCGGCGCTGCTGGCCGGCTCTCCGGAGCTCGAGGAGGTCCGAGGACGAGTTCGCCGCCGTGGTGCCGCGATTGTCCTGCGTGCCGATGTCGCTGCCGCCGTCGCCCGCCTCGCCGACTCCCTGCGTGACCAGCCGTTCCGTGCTCCCGAGCAACCCCAGCTTGCCGCCCTCGGCCTGGGCCGGCGCGAACTCGGTGCCGCCGCGGCCGCCGGCACCATTCTCCGGCTCGCCGGCGAGGTGGTCCTGCTTCCCGACGCGCCTCAGGTTGCCGCCAGACGCCTGAGCGAGGTCCCGCAGCCGTTCACCCTGTCATCGGCGCGCCAGACGCTCGACACCACGCGGCGAGTGGCTGTACCCCTCCTGGAGTACCTGGACAGCATCCACGTCACCGAGCGCGTCGACGGCGGCCTGCGGCGGCTTCGGCCCCGGGATCCGGTGGGCGCGTCTCACACCCGCCCGGAGTAGGCGGGCTCAGCGATTCGCGGAGCGGGCAGCCAGCCGTTCCCGCTGGGGGACGATCGTGTACCGAGGGTCGCGGGCGGACATCTGGCCCGCCTCGAAGATGCCGAAGCGGGTGCAGACAGAACCCGCCAGCAGAGCGATGCCCGACAGAGCGGCTGCGGCGCGGCTGCGGCGGCCGAGCAGGAGCCCACACACAGCCCCGCCTGCTGTCAGGGCCCTGCTGGCACGCAGCAGCGCTCCCGCTCGCCCGGCGTGCAGCGGTTCGGCCGTGAGGCCCATCGACGTCTCCATGCGACGCTCCATGAGCAGCTCGACCACCGCCCCGCCCACAGCCAACCGGCGTGCCGGGCCCGCCTCGACAAGCGGGGCACCGAGCATCCCGAGACCTGCCGCAGCCGTCGCCGACGAGGCGGCGAAGATGAACGGGAGCTCGCCACCGGCGTCGTGCCAGGTCGGTGTCGCGGTGTCGGCGAGCAGAACCGCGGTGTACGAGGCGACCGCCGCGCCCAGGCCTGCCGCTCCGAGCCCGGCCGGGCGGCTCAGCAGGCGCAGTGCATTCCCCGCCCAGCGCATCCGGCCAGGCAGCGCGCCGGTCAGCTCGGCGGCACCGGCAAGGCCGGCCAGGGGCGCGTACACGGACAGGATCCACGTCCCCATCGACATCGGCGAGGTCGGTTTGGCGACCCTCAGCATCTTGACGAAACGCTCCGGGCGGCCGAGGTCGTGGATGAGTGCGACAAAGCCGAGCCCGACACCCGCCACGGCGCCGATCCGTGTGGTGCGGCGCAGCGACGGACGGCCGGTCAGGTCGGCACCTGCCGCCAGGATGGAGGAGGCACCGGCCAGACCGCCGAGGAAGAGATACGCGGGGATGTCGGCCGCCCACGGCGAGGGCTTGACCACCGGCCGGCCGTAGTAGGAGGTGAACGTTGCCTGCGGCACCATCGGTCGCTCGCCACCCTCGCGACCGCGTCCGCGTCGGGCGCCGGGGCTGTCTCGAAGCTGGGGCTCAACCGGCCCGGCGTCGGCGGGCGAAGGCACGGCGTCAAATCTCACGGGCGCTTCCCTGCGCAGACGGCGGCGGTACCGGCCAGCAGCGCCGCTCCCGCCAGCGCGGCGTTGCGCCACATAGCCGGCAGGTCGCGCGTTGTCACCACCGGGTCGGGAGGCAACCCGTACACCTCGGGGTCGTCGAGAAGCAGGAAGAACGCGCCCGCGCCGCCGATGCCGTCGTTCTCGTCATCGCCGTAGAGCCGGGCGTCGGTCACCCCGTCATCGTGCAGGGTCTCGACTCGCTCGCGGGCACGCACACGCAGTTCGTCGAGGTCGCCGAACTGGATTGACTCCGTCGGACACGCCTTCGCGCAGGCGGGCAGCATGCCCTCGGTGAGCCGGTCATAACAGAGCGTGCATTTCTGGGCGATCCCCGCGTTGTGCACGGAGTGGTCACCTTCGCGGCGCTCGATGACGCCGAAGGGACACGCCGGGACGCAGTAGCCGCAGCCGTTGCAGATGTCCTCCTGGACGACGACGGTCCCGAACTCGGTGCGCATCAGTGCGCCGGTGGGGCAGACATCGAGGCAGGCGGCGTGGGTGCAGTGCTTGCACACGTCGGAGGACATCAGCCAGCGGAAGTCGTGGGGGCCGGGCGTCCTCTCGGCCGCGGTGGTCGCGTTGCCGGTGCGCACCGCGATCTCACGCATCGGTTTGCGCTGCTCGATGAAGGCCACGTGGCGCCACGTGCTCGCCCCCAGGCCGCCGGTGTTGTCGTACGACGAGCCGAGCATGTGGAGCCCGTCCTCGGGAACGCGGTTCCATTCCTTGCACGCCACCTCGCACGCCTTGCAGCCGATGCACAACGAGGTGTCGGTGAAGAAGCCCTTGCGCGAGGGCGCCTCTGCCCAGCCGGCGTCCGCGGCCGGATTGAGGGAGGACTCGAACCGGCTCACGGTGTCTCGCCGGTGGCGGTCAGCTTGATGTTGCCCGTCGTCACTGTGATGCCTGCGCGCTGACGGTAGTCCTCGACAAAGCGGAGGAGAGCGGGGCCCGCGGGACGGCGTCCCGGTTGAATGTCGCACGACGCCGCCTTCGACTCCTGGATGTGCACGTTGGGATCGAGGCCGATGCCGAGCAGGTCGTTCGCCGAGTCCCCGCTGACCACAGCGTTGCCCCCGACACCCCAGTGGTAGGGAACGCCCACCTGATGGATCACCCGGCCTCCGACCTGGAGCGGCGCCATCCGATCGGTGACAAGGACCCTCGCCTCGACTGCAGTGCGCGCGGTGACGATCGTCGCCCAGCCACCGTTCTCGAGGTGGCGCTCCCGCGCCAGTTCGGGCGATACCTCACAGAAGAACTCGGGCTGCAGCTCCGCAAGGTACGGAAGCCACCGGCTCATGCCACCGGCGGTGTGGTGTTCCGTGAGCCGATAGGTGGTCGCGACGAAGGGGAACACCTCGCTGCCGGGCTCCGGAGGTGAGGGATTGGCGAGATTCTCTGGGCGCGGGAAGGTGTCGCGAGTCGGGTTCGATTGTTGCGTGTACAGCGGATTGCGCAGCGGCGATTCGATTGGCTCGTAGTGCGTCGGTAGGGGACCGTCGAGCAGCCCCCGGGGCGCGTACAACCACGCCTTGCCATCCGACTGCATGATGAACGGGTCGTCGCCGGCGAGCCCGTCCGGGCCGCCGGCGTCTAGATCGGGTCGGAACGACGGCGCCTTGGTGAGCGGGAAGTCGGGCACGTCGTGCCCCGTCCATCTGCTCAACTGCTCATCCCACCAGACATATGCCTTGCGCTCACTCCACGGCCTGCCCTCGGGGTCGGCTGAGGCGCGGTTGTAGAGCATGCGCCGGTTCAGCGGCCAGGCCCAACCCCACTCCGGCGCCACCCACGATTGTTCGCGGCCGGGCTTGCGTCGCGCCGCCTGGTTGACGCCGCCGGCGTAGACGCCGGTGTAGATCCAGCAGCCACCCGACGTGGAGCCGTCGGCCTTCATGTCGACGAAGGTGTTGAGCATCTCGCCCGCCCTGTCGCCCGTGAGGTGGCGGCCGTTGATCTCCTGGAGCACGGCCGCAGCGTCCGGCTCATCGCCACCGTTGGTCGGATAGTCCCAGGTGAGATTGCGCAGCGGCGCGTCGCGCGCGTCGGCGGAGGTGGCCAGTCGCCCGCGCAACGCTCGGCCGAGGTGAAAGAAGAAATGCAGCTCGGATCGTGCGTCGCCCGGCGGGTCGACTGCCTTGTCGTGCCACTGCAGCATCCGTTGCGTCTGGGTGAACGTGCCGTCCTTCTCGGTGTGGGCCGCGGCAGGTAGGAAGAACACCTCGGTGGCAATGTCCGTGGTGCGCAACTCGCCGGTGGCAATTTCCGGTCCGTCCTTCCAGAACGTCGCCGACTCGATCATGTTGAGGTCGCGGACAACCAGCCACTTGACGTGGGACATGGCGAGCCGTTGCAGCTTGCCGTTCGATGAGCCCACCGCCGGATTCTGGCCGAGAAGGAAGTATCCCTCGACCTTGTTATCGAGCATGTCCATCGCGGTGCTGTAGGTGCTGTGGTCGCCGTTGATCCGTGGCAGCCATTCGAAGCCGAAGTCGTTGTCCTGTGTGGCCGCATCTCCGAACCATGCTTTCAGCAGGCTGACCGTGTAGGTGTCGGCGGCAGTCCAGAATCCCTTCTGCCTGGGGCTCGCAATGGTCTCGAGGTAGCCGGCCAGGCCACCGTTCTCGCCGGCCTTGGGCATGGGAAGGTACCCGGGGAGCAGGTTGAACAGGGTTGGGATGTCGGTGGAGCCCTGGATGCTCGCGTGACCGCGCAACGCCATGATCCCGCCTCCGGGCCGGCCCATGTTACCGAGCAGGAGCTGGATGATGGCGGCGCCGCGGATGTACTGGACGCCGACTGAGTGCTGCGTCCAGCCGACCGAGTACACCCACGACGTGGTGCGCTCGCGCCCGCTGTTCGCGGTGACCGCATCGCACACCTCAAGAAAGGTTTCAGGAGGGACACCGCACGCCTCCTGCACGGCCTCCGGGGTGTAGCGCACGTAGTGTCGTTTCAGAATCTGGAAAACGCAGCGCGGATCCTGCAGGGTCTCGTCGCGGTGCACGCGATCCTCGCCGGCCCCGAGGTACTGCCAGCTCGTGGGGTCGTATGTTCCGGTCTTGGGGTCGTAGCCCGAGAAGAGCCCGTTGAGCTCCTCGACGTCCCTGAAGTCGTCACCGACGATGGTCGCCGCGTTGGTGTAGCTGACCACGTACTCGCGGAAGTACCTGTCGTTGCTGATGATGTGATTGATGATCGCCCCGAGGAACACGATGTCGCTGCCTGCTCGCAGCGGCACATGCAGGTCGGCCATCGCCGACGTCCGCGTGAAGCGCGGATCGATGTGCACGATCTTGGCTCCGCGAGCCTTTGCCTCCATGACCCACTGGAAGCCGACGGGGTGGCACTCGGCCATGTTCGAACCCTGGATGACGACGCAGTCAGAGTTCTGCAGGTCCTGCTGGAAGGTGGTCGCCCCGCCCCGCCCGAATGAAGCCCCCAAACTGGGGACGGTGGAGCTGTGTCAAACCCGGGCCTGGTTCTCCACCTGCACGACTCCCGCGGCCGTGAAGAGCTTCTTGATCAGATAGTTCTCTTCGTTGTCGAGGGTGGCGCCGCCGAGGCTGGCGATGCCCATCGTGCGGCGCAGGACGTTACCGTCATCGTCGGTTGCCTGCCAGGTGCGCTGGCGCGTGTCGAGAACGCGCTCCGCGATCATGTCCATGGCACGATCCAGGGGGAGGTCCTCCCAGTCGGTGCCGTACGGACGCCGGTATCGCACCGTGGTGACCCGGTTGGGATTGTTGACCAGCTGCTCGCTGGCCGACCCCTTGGGGCAGAGGCGCCCGCGCGACACGGGGGAGTCCGGGTCGCCCTCGATCTGGACGACCTTGCCGTTCTTGGCGTACACCCGCTGGCCGCAGCCGACCGCGCAGTATGGACAGATGCTCTGCACGACAGAGTCTGCGGTGGCGGTGCGAGGCACCATCGCGGCTGTCGTCGCCGACTGCACCGCTGCCCCACGACCGAGGGAGTCGGAGCCCGTCAGCTGACGAACGAGCGGCCACCTGCGGAACCTGCTGCGTGCGCCCATTGCCCTACCTCCGTCCGCCGCCAAGCTCGAGCCGTCGCCATTATGCGACCGGCAGCTCTCGACAAGGCACTGGAATGGGCTCATCCCGCACGTCGCTGGCTCCGCTGCGATGCGATCAGGATGTGGATGGGAGATTCCAGCCCTCTTCCAGTGCTGTTCCGGGGTCGCCGGCGAGCGGGTCACGCAACGGCCGTGGCACAGAACGCCCATACTCCGGTCGACCTCAAGAACCGATTGGAGGGGCGGGGATGCGGCGTAGCGTCGTCATGGTTGGGATGGTGCCGTTGTTGATGGCACTGAACGTCGTCGCCGGCAGCGCAACCCCGGCGCGGGCCGCCGGCGGCAGTGGCGACACGCTCGTCAACGTGGGAAGTCCGTCAAGCACCTTCCCGTTGAACAAGCAGAATGAGCCGGCTGTATCGGTGGCCATCGATCCGGCTCATCCAAATGTTGTCGTGTCCGGCTCCAACGACGAGATCGACAACGCGCCCTGCGCCGCCACCAGCTGTGCGTTCACGGCGGGGGTGACCGACAACGGCGTCTACTTCTCCTTCAACGGCGGTCAGAGCTACACCCAGCCGACCTACACCGGCTGGAGCGCGCGAACCGGAACAGCCCACGTGGGACCGATCGGCACGGTGCCCGGGTACTTCGAAAAGGGCCTGGTGGGCGATGGTGACCCCGCCCTCGCCTTCGGCCCGCGCCCGGGCGCTCACGGGTTCTCCTGGTCGAACGGCTCGCGGCTGTACTACGGCAGCCTGGCGTCCAACTTCCCCAACAGCACAACGATCAACGGTGCTGAGGCCATCGCGGTGGCGCGCACCGATAACGTCGCAGCGGCGGCGGCCAACCACAAGGGCGCCTGGATGGCACCGGTGATCGCCTCGAAGGACCTCGCTCCCATCACCTTCAGCGACAAGGACGCCATCTGGGCCGACAACGCCGCGACCAGCCGCTTCTTCGGCAACGCCTACGTCTGCTGGACCTCATTTGGGGCCACCCATTCGCCAATCGTGGTGGCTCGCTCGACTGACGGCGGCAGCGCCTGGTCTGATCCGGTGAAGGTGTTCAATGCGATTCCCACCATCTTCACGGGCCCCAGCGGCTGCACGCTCCGCACCGACAGCCGTGGCACCGTGTACGTCTTCTGGTTCCAGGACAACTTTCCCAACACGTCCCAGCAGATGTTCGCGCGGTCGCTCGACGGCGGGGTCACCTTCGATGAGCCCCGCGTCGTTGCCAGCGTGACCGACGTCGGCAAGCTGGACCCGGTCCACGTTGCCAACAGCGATCCACGGTTCACGTTCGACGGCATCGCCGGGGCGCGGACGTGGAGCGTGGTCAGCGTCGACATCGCCAACGGCGCGCCGTCGGGCGGCGACGCCACCGACGAGATTGTCATGACCTGGTCGGACGCGCGACGCGGACTCAACCACGAGCAGGCTCTGGTTCGGACCAGCACGGACCGGGGTCGTGATTGGACCGCGCCCGTCGCCGTGCAGCAGAGCGGCGACCGGCCGGACTTCCCGGCCATCGCGATCTCGCCGAATGGCACCGACGTCTACCTCACCTACGATGCCTTCCTGGCGCCATGGAGGAACACCACTGCCAGCTCCCGACCGATGCTCGGCGTGGTCCGGCATGCGCGGGTCGGCAGCGACGGGGTGGTCGGCGACTTCGACACGCTGCACCGCGGCGCCGTCGGCGACGCTCGGGGCTCGTCAGAGAACAACCTGTGCTGCGAGTTCCTCGGCGATTACAACTACGTATCGGCGACCCGCACATACGCCGCGGCGAACTGGAACGATGTCCGCAACGCCGCGCTCTGCCCGGCGATGAATGCGTACCGGCAGTCGTTTCTGGATGTGACGCGACTGCCAAGGCCCTCACCCGCCACGGACTGCCCGCCGACGTTCGGGAACAGTGACATCTTCGGTGGCTCGTACACGGGATGAGGTCCCACGGGCCGGAAGAGGCGTGGTCGCGCCCGGCAACGCACTGATCGCGGCCCTCAACCCGCAGGTCAGCACCCCCGAAACCTAGAGCGCGCTCTCGATGCCCGCGAGCACGTCGTCGACCCGTATGCGGTCGAGGCTGGCGGGGTTGTGGCCGTTGGGGAGGGCCTGCACGACACGGTGCTCGGAGCCGATTGGGCCGCGTGCCCGGCCGTCGGTTGGGCCGAACAGCCCGATCGACGGGGTGCCGACCGCAGAGGCGAGGTGGAGAAGCGGCGTGTCGGCAGCGACCAGCAGGTCGCAGCGGGCGATCACCGCTGCCGTGGTGCCGAGATCAAGCTCGCCGCAGAGATCCAGGGTGTCCGCAGCCAGGTCGATGCGCATCCCCTCCGCGGCCCCGCGGTCGCGTTCGTCGCCGAGCAGGATGACGCCGGCGCCATGGCGCTGAGCCAGCCGGTTGGCGAGGTGCGCGAAGTTCTCGGCGCCCCAGACGGCCACTGCCACGTCTGAGAACCCCTGGCCGGGAGCGATCGCCACCAGCAGGCGACCGTCGCCGACCCCGGTGCTGAGGAGCAACTGCTCCGCCGAACTCGTCGCCTCGTCCGTGGGCACGAACTCCACGCCCCCCGCTCCAGCCGGGATCCCGAGCGGATCGGCAAGTGCCAGCCAGTCCCCGGCGTGGTTGCCGTCAAGCGACCGCTGCGCGCGCTCGGTGAGCAGGCGATCGCTGAGTCCCCCGGCGCACCCGATCCGGCGGGGGATGCCGGCTGCGTAGACGGCGCCGCGCACCGCTGCGGTCTCATTGCAGATCACCGCGGTGTCAAGTCGCCGGCCGCGCAACTCTGACCAGAGGCGGGCCAGACCGAGCGCTCCCGGGCTGGCTCCGAGGCCGTGGACAGACACGAACTCGTGCACCCCGCACAGCCCCGGGGACAACTCGGCAGCGCTGGGCGGACCGACGACGAGCAGAGGCTCGTAGGTGCCGCCCGACAGGGCTCTCATGAGGGGGGCGGCTTGAAGCATCTCAGTCAGCCCGCCGGCGACGACGACGACCATGTCCACGGTGCCCAACCCTAGCGGGCGCAGGCCGCTCGCGCATCCGGCCTCGCTGAGTTCAGGCGCATTGTCCATGCGCTCATATACTGACTTGGCCGATGTCTCACGCCCTCTCCGGCCGCGACCTGCTCAGCATCGCCGACCTCGGTCGAGATGAGATCAACTCCGTCCTCGAGCTCGCCGGGCGCGCCAAGCAGGGTGAGGACCTGGGCGCACCATTGCGCGGACGAAACCTGGCGCTCATCTTCCAAAGACCCAGCAATCGAACCAGAGTCTCCTTCGAGGTGGCCATCAACCGGCTCGGCGGCCATCCCATAGCCCTCTTCGGCGACGAAATCCGCCTCGGCGAGCGGGAGACCGCCTCCGACATCGCCCGCATCCTCGACCGCTACGCGGACGGGGTGATAGCCCGGCTGGTCTCGCAGCGCGATCTGCTCGCAATTGCAGCGGCGGTGCGCGGGCCGGTGATCAGCGGCATGACCGATGCTGAGCATCCCTGCCAGCTGCTCGCCGACCTCATGACCGTCCGCGAGATAACGGGACAGATCGCGGGCGCGCGGGTGGCGTACATCGGCGACGGCAACAACGTCTGCACCTCCTGGCTGTACGCCGCAGCCATCTGCGGCATCGACCTCCGCATCGTCTCGCCGCCGGGGTACGAGCCCGCAGAGGCGATCCTCGACAGGGCCGCGCGGCTGCGTGGCAACGGCACCGGGTTCAGCGTGGGACAGGACCCTGCCCCCGCCCTGCGCGATGTCGACATCGTCTACACCGACGTGTGGACGAGCATGGGCCAGGAGGCCGACCAGCAGCGCCGCCGCGAGGACTTCGGGCACCTCCAGGTCAACGAGAGGCTGCTCGCTCTCGCGCCTGCGGCCGCCCGGGTCATGCACTGCCTTCCCGCGCACCGCGGTGAGGAGATCACCGACTCCGTTCTCGACTCGCCCCGCTCAGTGGTCTTCGAGCAGGCCGAGAACCGGCTGTGGGCGCAGATGGCCCTGCTCGCCCTGGTGTTCGATGCTGTCCCTGAGCACAGCGAACGCCGGGCGGGAGTGCGGTCGTGAGCACGCTGTGGCACGACGGACTCATCTTCCTGCAGAGCATCGGCTGGCGCGACGTGCTCGATGTCGCCATCGTGGCCGTGCTCCTCTACCAGTTGCTGAAGTTGATCCGCGGAACCCAGGCGGCTCAGCTTCTCGTCGGCCTCGGGGTGATCATCGCTGTCGGCCTGGCCGCCGAGGCCCTGAACCTTCGACTCCTGCAGTTCATCTTCGCCAACGGCGGCCAGGCGATCGTGATTGCGGCGGTCATCCTCTTTCAGCCTGAGTTGCGTCGCGCGCTGGATCAGGTGGGGCGGCTCGGCCCGGTGCGATCGCTGCTCGGCCAGCACGCCTCCGCCGACACGCAGCGATCCGTCGACGAGGTCATCCGTGTCGCAGCCTCGCTCAGCGAGCGCAAGACGGGCGCCCTGGTGGTGTTCGAGCGCGAGACCGGCCTCGAGAACATCGCCGCCACCGGGGTGCGCATCGACGGTGAGGTGACCGCCGAGATGCTGGCCACAATCTTCATGCCGGGCACCTCCCTCCACGACGGCGCGGTGATCATCCGCAACGCGCGACTGATCGCCGCCGGTTGCGTTCTTCCGCTCGCCGAGACCATCCCCGGCGTGGGCCGGATGGGCACGCGACACAGGGCCGCGGTGGGACTCACGCTGCAGAGCGATGCGGTGGTGCTGATCGTCAGCGAGGAGACGGGGTTGATCAGCGTGGCCCGCGAAGGGCGCATCACCCGCGGACTCGACGCCAAGGCGCTGCGCAACACCCTGATCACCCTCACGGGCGTCGGTGGGCCCGAGCGTCAGGGGATCATGCCGCGACCGGCGGTGCTCCGCGCCATCCGGCGCCGGACACATCCGTGAGGGTTCCCGGCTTCGCGACCCGCAATCTGCGCCTCAAAGTGCTGGCCGCAGGATTGGCGACCGTCATGTGGGCGGGGGTTGCCTACGCGGCCAATCCGCCGGACACACGGTCGCTGACGATCGACGTGCCTCAGACCGACGCCATGGTCGCTCCCTGGGTGCTGGTCCACGCGATTCCCCCCCAGGTGATCAGAGTGAGTGGCACGCGAGCGCACCTCAGCGCCTTCGTCTCCGCCGATCTGGTCCTCAGCGTGGACTACAGGTCGATCACCCAGGCAGGCAGCCAGACCCTGCCGCTATCCGTGATCAACAACGATCGCGACGTTGCCCTCGACAACCCACCCACCACCATCAACGCCGAGGTGGACCACCTCGGCTCGCGAACAGTTGGTGTCACAGTCGTCTACAACGCACCACCGCCACCGGGATATGTGGTGATCAGCACCTCAACCACTCCGACCACCGTGACAGTCATCGGCCCGCAGCGCCAGCTGGCCGGCGTGGAGGCGCGGGTGACGGTCAACCTCGCCACCCAGAAGACAAACCTCCAGGCCACCGAGAAGGTGATTCTCGTCGACACCAGCGGACATCAATTGGGCAACTTCGGCCTCACCATCGCCGTTGCCGGTCACCCCGAGGGAGGGGTGCTGGTCACCATCGACGTGGCGGCCAGCCTGACGTCGCGGGCCAGCGCGGTGCTGCCGAAGGTGGGCATCGCGCCGCCGGGTCACTACCTGGCGACGGAGAGCGTCAGCCCCGCCAGCGTGATCCTCAGCGGTCCGCAGGAACTGCTCAACACGCTGGACTCGATCCCCACAGGGCCCATCTCACTCAACGGCATCACCGGCACGCTGAGCTTCACCGTCCACATCATCACGCCGGCAGGGGTCACCACCGCACCTGGCACGGTGACGGTCACAGTCACCGTGCTTGCGATTCCTCAGTCGTCGCCGACGCCCACGCCGACCGCCACGCCCACACCGACACCGACACCGACACCGGTCCCGTCATCACCGTAGGGCACGGCGCCGATGCGCCAACTCGCCCGGCCGCGCCGCCCGTCCAGTAACCACCCCGTTCCTGGAGCCGTTCACAGACCAGATGTGCGGAATCATCGGCTACTCGGGGCTTCGTCAGGCCGCGCCCGTACTCCTCGACAGCCTGCAGCGGCTCGAGTACCGCGGTTATGACTCAGCGGGCATTGCCGTGCTCGACGAGGAGGGCGGCGCCACTGCTGTGGCCAAGAGCAACCTCAAGGTCGCCGAGCTCATCCATCAGTTCGACGCGGGCGGGATGCCCCGCGGGCACACCGGCATCGGCCACACCCGCTGGGCGACGCACGGACGCCCCACAGTCATCAATGCGCATCCCCATCGGGACTGCACCGGGCGCATCCACATCATCCACAACGGGATCATCGAGAACTACCGTGAGTTGCGGGTTGAGCTCGTCGCCACCGGCCACGAGTTCACCAGCGATACCGACACCGAGGTGGTGCCGCACCTCATCGAGCAGTACTACGCCGGCGACCTGGCCGTCGCGGTCAGGGCAGCGCTGCAACGCATTCGCGGCGCGTACGCGCTGGTGGTGATTTCGGCAGACGAGCCCGGACGCATCGTGGGGGCGCGCTTCAACGCGCCGCTGGTCATCGGCCTCGGCGACGATGAGATCTTCGTCAGCAGTGACATCACCGCGCTGATCCCCTACACCAAGCGCGTGGTGTTGCTCGGGGAGGGAGAGTTGGCCTCGGCCACCCCGCACGGCGTGACCATCACCAGCCTCGACGGCACGGCGGTGGAGCCCCGGGTCATCGCCGTCACCTGGGAGGCGGAGCAGGCGCAGAAGAACGGCTTTCCACACTTCATGCTCAAGGAGATCTACGAACAGCCGGAGGCGCTGCGCAGCGCTCTGCGAGGGCGCATCGACGACGGTGGACTCGTCGATCTTCCCGACGTGCTCCTCGACGACAGCCACCTCCGTGACCTCCGCCAGGTGACCATCGTGGCTTGCGGTTCGGCGTGGATCGCGGGCATGGTCACCAAGTACGCCATCGAGAAACTGGCGCGGGTGCGCTGCGACGTCGAACCGTCCAGCGAGTTTCGGTACGGCGACCCGCTGCTCGATCAGCAAACACTGGTGGTCGCCTTCTCCCAGTCCGGCGAGACCGCCGACACCCTGGCCGCCGTGCGCGAGGCCCGGCGGCATGGAGCCAAGGTGATCGCCGTGACCAACGTTGTCGGCAGCGCCCTCTCCATGGAGGCGGACGGCGTCATCTACATGCAGTCCGGACCGGAGATCTGTGTCGCAGCCACCAAGACGATGCTCACCCAGATGGCCTGTGGGATGCTCTTGGCGCTGCGCCTGGGGGCGGCGCGTGGTGTCCTCGATGACGGCGAGCACCGCCGCCTCACCAGCGCGCTGATCGAGGCCCCAGAGCTGATCGAGCAAGCGCTGGGTCTGGAGCCTCAACTCGCCGAGATGGCGCAGCGCTACGCACACACGCGCAACGCCATGTTCATCGGTCGTGGCATCAATTTCCCAGTGGCACTCGAGGGCGCGCTCAAGCTCAAAGAGGTGTCGTACATCCATGCTGAGGGGTACGCCGCGGGTGAGTTGAAGCACGGACCGATCGCGCTGCTCGACCCTGACGTGCCGGTGGTGGCGATGGCCACGCGGTCACGCACCCTGGCGAAGATGGTCAGCAACATCCAGGAGGTCAGCACGCGCGACGCGCCTGTGATCGCCCTGGTCAGCGTGGGCGAGAACCCCTTCGACGCCGGGTTCGTCCGCGACCTCATCGAGGTCCCGCTCACCGACGAGTTGATCTCACCGCTGATCAACGTGGTGCCGCTCCAGCTCTTTGCCTACCACGTGGCGGTGGAGCGCGGATGCGACGTCGACCAGCCGCGCAACCTCGCCAAGTCGGTCACCGTGGAGTGAGCGGCGGCGCTGGGATCGACATCGCGTCGGTGTCCCGCGTCACCGCGCTGCTGACACGACGGCCGCAGACGGCCACACGGCTGTACACCGCCGGCGAGCGGCGCGACTGCGACGGCCATCCTCAGCGCTGGGCGACGCGGTGGGCGGCCAAGGAGGCGGTGCGCAAACTCTGCGGCGCCGCCGGGCTGCCGCTGCCTGCCTTCCGTGAGATCGAGGTGGTCATCGCCCCAGGCGGCGCCCCATGGCTGCGCTTGCGCGGTCTCCCCTGCCGGCTACGGCTCTCACTCAGCCACGAGGGTGACGTCGCCATCGCCTTGGTCACGGGCAGCCCCAGCCCCACGACGTTCGCCGAGGTCCCTGACGAGCTGCGCCTCGCCGATCGGCCCGAGGACGCCCACAAGGGCACGTTCGGCACCGTCGTCGTGGTGGGCGGAGCGGTTGGATTCAGCGGTGCCCCGCTGATGAGCGCCATGGCCGCGGCTCGCGGCGGTGCGGGCAAGGTGCGTCTCTGCGTGCCCGAGTCGATCTACCAGGTGGTGGCGTCGCAGACGCTCGAGGTCATGGCCCACCCGCTTCCCGACGCCGACGGCGGGCTGGCGCCGGCAGCGCTGGTGCCCTTGCACGACAACCACCTGGCCGACGCGACGGCCATCGTGGTGGGCCCCGGTCTGGGCCGCGCCGCCGGCACCGAGAGGCTTCTGATCGATCTACTGCCTCTGCTGCCGGCCCCGACTGTGGTCGACGCCGACGGGCTCAACATCGCCGCGGCGCGAGGCTTTGATTGGCGATCCTGCAAGCAGCCCACAGTCCTCACGCCGCATCCGGCGGAGATGGGCCGTCTCTGCGGCATCGGCACCGCCGAGGTCCAGTCGCGGCGTCGCCAGCTTGCCCTCGAGTTCGCCGCCGCGAGCGGGGCTGTGGTGGTGCTCAAGGGCAGCGACACCGTCATCGCCGGTCCGGACGGCCGCGTGCACGTCAGCGACCTCCGCGTCGTCGCGCTGGCCAGCGGTGGCAGCGGTGATGTCCTCTCCGGGCTGCTTGCAGCGTACCTGGCGCAGGGCCTGCCTCCCTTCGACGCGGCAGTGGCCGCGGTGTTCATCCACGCTGAGGCGGCGCTGGCCGTGCAGGAGCGCCGGGGACGAGCGGGAGCCTTGCCGCGTGACCTCCTCGAGGAGCTCCCTGCCGCGCAGGAGAGGACTCGCCGGGTGCTGGAAGGCCGGCGCTCCGTGTGACCGTCGCCGGCGACCGCGCGCCGGCGGTCGACGGACTGCGAGCCGTCATCTTCGACATGGACGGCGTGCTCATCGACACCGAACCGGTCTGGCGTAGCGTCGAGATGGAGGTCTTCGCCTCGCTCGGCCTGCACCTCACCGAAGCCGAGTGCCGGGAGACCATGGGCCTGCGCATCGCCGACGTGGTGCAACTCTGGTACGCGCGCCGGTCGTGGACGGGCGCCCCGCGCCATGCTGTCGTGGATCGCATTCTCGCCGGCGTCAGCGCCCACGTCAGCCGGCACGGAGTGGCCATCGAGGGTGCGCTCGACGCCATCGCGGTGGCGCGACGCGCCGGCCTTCTGTGCGCTCTGGCGTCGTCCTCGCCGCCGTCGCTGATGACGATGGTGATCGAGAAGCTGCGCATCGCCGGTGAGATCGACGTGGCCTGTTCCGCGGCATCGGAATTGCGCGGGAAACCGGCGCCGGACGTCTACCTGCGCGCGGCGTCTTTGCTCGGAGTGCCGCCTGCCGGCTGCCTGGCCATCGAGGACTCGGTCAATGGAGTGTTGTCGGCACGCGCGGCCGGGATGCCGTGCATCGTCGTCCCGGACGCGGTCACCGCGTCGGATCCACGGCTGGACGCGGCGACGCTCCGATTTCAGTCTCTGCTCGAGCTCGACGACCGGCGACTGGAGTCGCTGCGCGCCGACTACTTCGCGTAGATGAAACCCTGGATGCCCGATGAGTTGCCGGGAAGGATCCGGTAGTCGACCCGGTTCCAGCCGCTGTAGTTCATCTCGGAAAACTTGAAGGAGCCCGCGGGCACGCCCGACGCTGGCCCGAGAGCCTCGACGTACCCGACGTGACCGACCCGGCTGGCACCGTCACCGCCTGGCCAGAAGGTGACGACGGCGCCGACCTGGGGCGTGTGGCCCTCGGGGTATCCCATCCTGGCAGCGCTGCCGAACCACTGGTTGGCGTTGCCGAGCCAAGGGATGCACCGCCGGCTGGCAACGTACCAGGTGCACTGCCCGTAGGCGAAATGGTTGCCGCAGGAGGCGCCGGACCGTGGCGGTGCATTGCCCCCGGCGAGCTGCTGATCAATCTCGGCGATCTGCACGCCGATGGCTCGCGCCGGCGCGCTTGCCGACTGCAGACGGGAGTTGCGCACCCCGACGAGCATGAGCAGGGCGTTGCTGTCCGACGCCAACTGACCTTCGAGCGCCGTCGACGACGCGGCGTCCTTGTGGATCTCCCTCTGCTCGCTGGCGATGGCGCCTTCCTTGGCGCGGACGTTGCTCTGCAGATGCTGGACCTGTTCGGCGACGTGCGAGGTGCCCGCGAGCCGGTCCATGGCCTGGCTGAAGGAGGTGGCGCTGAGCACCGCCGCCACCCATGACTGGGTGCTGGTGGTCTCGTAGCTCTGGCGGGTCAGCGTGGCCAGGTCGTGCCTGGCCCTGACGATCGTCGCCTCGTCGTCGGTGATCTGGCCACTGAGGGCGAGGAGGCGAGCGTTCAGGGCTGCGAGCTGCTTCTGGGCCTTGAGCAGTTGCGCCTGCTCAGCTGCGAAGGCGACCTCAGCTGCCGCGAGCGCGGCGGATGCGCTGTTCTTCGCCGGCGCCAGGGCAGCCAGCTGCTGGAGCAACTGGGTCCGTCGCGCCCGCAGCGCGTCGGCCGCGGTGGAGGCCGCCCGGCCGGTGGGAATGTCGGAGATGCCGATGCTGAGGAGAGCAGCGCTGCCGACCACGACCGATACAAGCTTGCGAGTACCCCGCAATAGCTGCCCTCCGTCCCCCGTTGCCGAGGCCCTCAATCTGCTGGTGCGCTGGCGGGGTGCGGGACCCTGCACGCTCGCCCGCACGATAGAGGGTCGGAGGGCCGAATGCAAACGAATACATTGGGGTCCGGGGGGATTTCCGATGTCTGGCAGCCGAATCCGGCAGCAAGAGCGTAGCGCTGCGCGACCGTTAAGCTGGGGACCGGGCCGGCCGGGCCGGTCCCTAGAGTTAGGGTCGACGATGCTTGGATCCCCTCCCGTGGTGGTGCAGCGCGGGTTCGGCGCGGCCGGGCCGACCCTCGCCGAGGTCGGTGAACGCGCCCTCCTCGAGAGATTGGTGGAGATCGCCGAGGCTGCCGCCGGGCCGGCTGGCGGAGCCCTCAGCGGAGACGACGCCGCCATCTGGACCCCGCCGGCCGGCCACGACCTAGCGGTCAGTGTCGACGCTCTGGTCGAGGATGTCGACTTCCGCCGCACCTGGATCACCCCGCGACAGCTGGGCAGACGGGCCTTTGCGGTGGCGGTGTCTGACCTCGCCGGGATGGGAGCGGAACCGTTGCACTGCGTGGCCACGCTGTGCGCGGGGCGGTCGGAGCAGCTTGATGACATCCTCGATATCCAGCGAGGGCTGTGTGAGGCGGCCGCAGCAGCGGGCTGCAGGGTGGTCGGAGGCGATGTCAGTGCCATCCACGGTCCATTGGTGATCGATGTGTGCGTGATCGGCAGCCTCCCGGCCGGCCGCGCTCTGCGACGCACCGCGGGCCGGCCGGGCGACGTTCTCATGGTCACCGGCGTGCTCGGCCGCGCGGCGGCGGGCCTGCGCCTGCTGCTCGAGGACCGCGCTCCGGTGGCCGGCGTGGAGGAGGAGTGGATCGACGCCCAGCTACGGCCGGCATCGCGGCTGGCGGAGGGCCGGCGGCTTCTCAACTCCGGCGTCCGCTGTGGGGGAGACATCAGCGATGGACTCCTCCTGGACGCGGCCCGCACCGCGCAGGCGTGCGGATGTGCGGTCGAGCTCTGGGCGGACAGGGTGCCGGCGGATGCACAGCTGAGGGACCGTTTTGGCCGAGAATGGCTCGAACTGGCACTGGGGGGCGGCGAGGACTTCGAGCTCATGGTGGCGGTTGCCACGAAGGCGGCCACCGCCCTGCTGCGGGACTGGCCGGCGGAGCTGGCACCACTGAGCAGGGTCGGCATGCTGCGCCGGGGCTCAGGGCTGCGCCTTCTCGACAGGCGGGATGGGGCACGCATGACAACGCCGCCGGCCGCCGCAGAGCATTTCAGGTGAGCCCAAAGGCCTTGGTGTTGCACAGCGATTCACCGGCCACGACAGAGGAATACGGCGCTGCGCTCGGTGGCGTGCTTCGGCGCGGGGACGTGCTGGTGCTCGAGGGGCCGCTCGGCGCGGGCAAGACGTGTCTGGTGCGAGGCATCGTCGCCGGCGCCGGGGGGGACGCCGCGGCGGTGCGCAGCCCGACGTTCGTCCTTCATCAACCGCATCGCGGCGGGCTCGTCACCGTGCACCATCTCGACCTCTACCGCCTTGGACCGGGCGCATCCGTCGAGGTGCTCGATCTCGACACCCTGCTCCTCGACGGGGCGGCCGTCATCGAGTGGGGTGGCTACGCCGACCTCGGCCATCTCCGGCCTTGCACGGTGTCGATCTCGGGCGGTGAGGGCCGCGACGATCACCGCGTCCTGCGCCTTGCAACCCCCGCGCCCGCCCACGTCAGCGGGGCATGGACGACGCTTCAGGAGCGGGTCGCGGCACGGTGAGCGTCATCGCCATCGACACCGCGTCGCGCACCTCGGCGTGGGTGCTGCGCACCGCTGCGGATGGCACTGTGCTGGAGCGGTGTGAGGTGCCCGGCGGTGAGCTGGATCGCCGGCTCCCCGGAGCTCTTGCCGGCGTTCTCACCGGCGACGTGACGGCGGTGGTCGTGCTGTCCGGCCCGGGCTCGTACAGCGGGGTGCGCGCGGGCATGGCCGCGGCGCTCGGGCTCGCCGACGCCCGCCGGATTCCGCTTCACGGGCTTGGCAACCTCGCCGCCGTCGCAGCTGCCGCCCAGGTGGCCGGCGGCCGGCCGTTCAGGGCTGTCGCCGACGCCGGCCGGGGCGGCGTCTACGTCGCCCACTTCGAACGCCGGGACGCCGCCATCGAGCAGGTCTCGCCGGTGGTGCGGATGGAGGCGGGGGATGTGGATCGCCGGCTGCGGCTGTTCGCGACCGCCGTCATCCCCGGGCTGGTCACCGAACTGCTCGATCCGGTGGAGGCCCTCGCCGCCGCCATCCCACGCGCTCTGGCAGCGCCTCCGCTTGTGGCCGCCGGCCTGAGCGCCATCCACGCCGACGCCGCCGGCCGCCGGCCCGCGGGACCTGGCCTCGATCCGTCGGGGACGGCTCGTTGACGAGAGGACACGGCCCGAGGCCCTGTTAAACTCCGGCCAGTCATCAGCCGTCCGCAGTGAGTGTCATGAAGACCATTCCGCGCGTCGCCATCGAGCGAATGCGCTCAGAGGACATCCCCGCCGTCCAGGTCATCGAGCGGGAGATCTTCCTGTCGCCGTGGCCGCGCAACGCCTACGCGACCGAGCTGGCCCAGAACCGGCAGGCTTCCTACATCGTCCTGCGCGAAGACGGCGAGCTGGTTGGCTACGCGGGGCTGTGGAAAGTGGTGCACGAGGCCCACGTCACCACCATCGGCGTGCGTGGCCAGGACCAGGGCAAGGGTTACGGCAGGACACTCTTCGCCGCCCTCATCCAGCGCAGCTACGACCTGGGCGCTCGTTGGATGACGCTCGAGGTGCGCGCCGGCAACGACCACGCCATTCACCTCTACGAGTGGTTCGGGTTCAAGTCGATCGGACGGCGACGGGGGTACTACACCGACAACGGTGAGGACGCGGTGATCATGTGGAGCGACAGCATCCACGCGCCCGCGTTCAAGCGGCGCTTTCTCGGCATCTTCGCGGGCATCGCCGTCGCGGGCATCGGCAGCCCACCCTCGCCGGAGTACCCGCTCTGAACCTGCTGGCTGTGGAGACCTCGTGCGACGAGACGGCGGCAGCTGTGGTGCGTGAGGGCAGGGAGGTGATCAGCAGCGTCGTGTCCTCGCAGATCGAGCTCCACGCGGCGCACGGCGGGGTGGTCCCCGACCTGGCCGCTCGCGCACACCTCGAGGTCATCGGTCCTGTGGTGGAGGAGGCGCTGAGCGCGCTGCCCGGCGGCTGGGACGGCATCGACGCGGTGGCGGTGACGCGCGGCCCAGGGCTGGCCGGATGCCTGCTCGTGGGGGTGCTGTACGCAGAATCCGCCGCTGTGGCACGCGGGTTGCCGATGGTGGGGGTGTCGCACATGGCCGGCCACGTGTACAGCGCCTGGATCAGCGATGTCACGCTGGAACCGCCCTACCTGGCGCTGGTGGTGAGTGGCGGCCACAGCGACGTCGTGGAGCTGCGCGGCCATGGCGACGCGCGCCGACTGGCCTCGACGCGCGACGACGCGGCGGGCGAGGCGTTCGACAAGGCGGCTCGGCTGCTCGGTCTCGGCTACCCGGGAGGGCCGGCGGTGGAGAGCGCGGCGCTCGGCGGTGACCCTGCGAGATTTCCCCTGCCGCGCACCCGGCTCGACGACGCCCTCTCGTTCAGCGGGCTCAAGACGGCGCTCCGATACACCATCCGCGACCTCGGCGCGGATCAGTTGAGCGATGGCGGCAGCCCGCGTGACCGGGCCGTGGTGGCCGACCTCGCCGCCTCGTTTCAGGCCGCCGTGGTCGAACAGTTGCTGCATGTCCTGACCACAATCGCCGACCGCCGCGGTGCTGAGCAGATCGCGGTGGTGGGCGGCGTGGCCGCCAACCAGGCGCTGCGCCAGGCGGTGCGGAGTCAGTTCGCCGGCCTCGACGTGAGCATCCCGCCACTGTCCTTGTGCACGGACAACGCAGCCATGATCGGCGCCGCCGGCTGGCACCGCCTCCAGGTCCACGGACCCGACGAGTTGGGCATCTCGGTCGACCCCGTCCTCGACGAGTACGCCTGAGGAGCCGGCTCCGGCAGCGGGCTACCATCGCGGTGTGAGCACCGCCCCCCCGAAGAGCGCGCGGTCGGAGGTCGCCGATCGCTACCTCGAGACCATCTACTACATCGCGCACGAGGGGGATGTCCCGCGGCCCGGGCGGATCGCCGAATGGTTGGGGGTGAGCGCGCCGACGGTGACCGTCAGCCTGCAGCGATTGGCGCGCGGCGGCTGGGTCACCGTTGCGGAGGACCGCAGTGTCCATCTCACCGACGCCGGCCTGGTGGCCGCCGAGACGGTGGTGCGCCGCCACCGCCTCATCGAGCGCTGGCTCACCGACGTCCTGGGGCTGGACTGGGCGGCCGCCGACCTCGAGGCGGCGGCCCTCTCGCACGGCGTCTCGGAGGTGGTCCTGGAGCGGCTCGACGAGCACCTCGGACGGCCGTCCACGTGCCCGCACGGGAACGTCATCCCGGGGCGGCGAGCACCCGCCGGGCGCCCCATGCAGCGTCTTGTGCACCTTCCCACAGGGGTGGAATCGAGGGTGTTCCGGATTTCGGAGGTCGCCGAGCACGACGCTCCGCACCTCCTGGCCGTGCTTCACGACGGGGGTTTGGTCCCCGACGCCAGGATCCTGCTCGTGGAGCGGGGTGACCACCAGCTTCGTCTCATCGTCGAGGGGCATCCGGTGGTTCTCAGTGACACAGTGGCGGCCGCCGTCTGGGTGGAGTCCGCGCCGGATTGATTGGTCGCGGTTAGGTTAGGCTAATCTAAGGTCATGAGCTTCGCAGGAACCGCCTTCCTCGGCGCAGTCTCCGGCCTGACCATCCTGTTGGGCCTGCCCATCGCCCGCTGGGGACGTCCAGGGCCGCGCATCATGGCCTTCCTCACATCGGCGTCTGTCGGCGTTCTGCTGTTCATCTTCTACGACGTCATTCGCAACGCCAGCGAGACGGTGGAGAGCCACATGAGCCGCTCGTCGGGTGAGGGGGCCTCCCTTGGCCTCCTCCTCGCCGCCGGGCTGGCCGCCGGCATCTTCATCCTGGTGGCCTTCGAGCGCATCTCGCGGCGACGCCCGCTGCCCGCAGGCCCCGGCGCCATGTCCGTGACCGCCGTGGAGGCGCCGGCGCGAGCACCGATGGCGGCGCCTCTTCGCACCGCGCTGTTCATCGCCATCGGCATCGGCCTGCACAACTTCTCTGAGGGTCTGGCCATCGGCCAATCCGCGGCTTCGGGGGCGTACCGGTTCTTCCTGGTGCTTGTGAGCGGCTTCGGCCTGCACAACATCACCGAGGGATTTGGCATCAGCGGCCCGCTGATCGGGCGGCGTCCCAGCTGGCGGTTCCTCGCGCTCCTCGGGGCTGTGGGCGGCGGGCCCACCTTGGTGGGCACGGTGATCGGCTACGGCGTGACGCACCTTGGCGGGTCCACACTCGCCAGCGCGGCGGTGTCGGTGCTCTTCCTTGGCCTGGCCGGTGGGGCGATCGTGTACGTCATCGGCGAGCTGCAACACGTCAACCGCAAGATCGGCAGCCATCAGATGGGCATGCTCGGCCTGCTCTGCGGCTTCCTCGCCGGCTACGGAACCGATCTCGTCCTCAAGTCAGTCGGGGCCTGACGGCCGCAGGGGCCGTCAGAGTTGCCAGCCTGGCACTCGCTGGGGTACAGTGTTAGCAGTCTCAAGACGAGAGTGCTAACCACTTCCACGAGAAGGGAGGTCCCTGTGGCCCTGAAGCTTCGCCCCCTGGCAGATCGCGTCGTCGTCAAGCCCCTCGAGCGCGAGGAGATGACCAAGAGCGGCATCGTCCTCCCAGACACCGCCAAGGAGAAGCCTCAGGAAGGCACCATCGAGGCGGTCGGTAGCGGTCGTTACAACGAGCAGTCGGGCAAACGCGTCGAGCTCGACGTCAAGGTCGGTGATCGCGTGATGTATGCCAAGTACGCCGGCAGCGAGGTCAAGATCGACGAGGTCGAGTACCTGATCCTCAGTGAGAAGGACATTCTCGCCGTCGTCGGCAGCAACGGCTCCAACTGATCCAGCAAGGACGCGCCGCGACGCACCACCGCGATGGCGCGCTCCTCTGCCGTTGCACCGGAGGACCTGAACTCTCATGACTGCCAAGCACCTGCGTTACAGCAACGAGGCGCGTGAAGCGCTTCATCGTGGTGTCGATTCAGTGGCCAACGCGGTATCGGTCACGCTCGGCCCCCGGGGTCGCAACGTGGTCATCGACAAGCGGTTCGGGGCCCCGCTGATCATCAACGACGGAGTCACCATCGCGCGTGACCTGGACTTCAAGGATCCCTTCGAGAACATGGGCGCACAGCTGCTCAAAGAGATCGCGGTCAAGACCAATGACATCGCCGGTGATGGCACCACCACGGCCACCGTGCTCGGCCGCGCGCTCATCAACGAGGGATTGCGCAACCTCGCAGCCGGGGCGTCCCCGACCGAGCTGCGCCGCGGCATGCTCGCGGCCGCCGAGGCGGTCGCTGCGGCGGTGCGCAGCCAGTCGCACCCCGTGGCCGGCAATGAGGACCTCGAACGCGTCGCCACCATCAGCTCGGGTGACGAGGTGATCGGCACCATGGTCGCCGAGGCCTTCGAGCGCGTGGGCCGCGAGGGGGTCGTCACCGTCGAGGAAGGCAATGGCATCGACACCGAGGTTGAGGTCGTCGAAGGCATGCAGTTCGACCGCGGCTACGTGTCCCCGTACCTGGTCACCGATCAGAAAACCATGGAGGCGGTGCTGGAGAACGCGGCGGTTCTTGTCACGGATGCCAAGATCACCGCGGTGGCCGATCTGCTACCCGTCCTCGAGCTGGTCGTGCAGTCGAGCCGCCCCTTGCTCATCCTCGCCGAGGATGTGCAGGCCGAGGCGCTGGCGACGCTGGTGGTCAACCGCCTGCGCGGCTCCTTCACGGCCGTCGCCGTCAAGGCGCCGGCCTTCGGCGATCGTCGCACCGCCATCCTCGCCGACATCGCCGTTCTCACCGGCGCCACGGTGATCAGCGAGAAGATCGGCCTGCGATTGGATGGCGTGCGGCTCGACCAGCTGGGCAGCGTCGAGCGTGCTGTCATCACCAAGGAGGACACCACTCTGCTCAAGGGAGGTGGCGACCGGGCCGCGCTCGACGCGCGCGCCGCGGACCTCCGCCGCGAGATCGAAGAGACCGAGTCGGAGTGGGATCGCGAGAAGCTGCAGGAGCGGCTCGCCCGCCTCGTCGGCGGCATCGCCGTGGTCAAGGTCGGCGCCGCCACCGAGGTGGAGATGAAGGAGCGCAAGTCCCGCGTCGAGGACGCTCTTGCCGCGGTCCGCGCCGCGCTCGAAGACGGCTATGTGGTGGGCGGCGGAGTCGCGCTTCTGCGCGCTGCGCACGTCATCGACGGACTCTCACTGCACGACGATGCCGCGACCGGGGCCCGGATCGTGCGCAGAGCACTCCAGGAGCCGCTGCGGATCATCGCGGAGAACGGCGGCTTCGACGGCCCCACGGTGGCCCAGCACGTTGGTGAGCTCACCGGTGACGAGGGCTTCGACGCCCGCACCGGAGACTACGCGAACCTCGTCGAGCGCGGAGTCATCGACCCCACCAAGGTGGTGGTCAGCGCGCTCGCCCACGCCACCTCGATCGCCACCATGGTGCTGACAACCGAGGCGCTGATCGCCGATGCGCCCGAGCCCGAGGATGACGAGGCCGGCGGTCACGGCCACGCCCACGGCGGCGGAATGGGTGGGATGGATGGCATGGGCGGCATGGGCGGCATGGGTGGCGGCATGGGCATGGGGGACGACCTCGACTTCTGAGGCGGCACAACCCGGACCGGCCGCGAAACCCGTCTGGCCCGCATAGACTGACCAGCGCATGTGTGGCATCGCCGGTTTCACCGGAGTCGATCAGCAACTGATGGGTCGGATGCTCGACTCCATGGTCCATCGTGGTCCGGATGGCTTCGGCATCGAGGTGAACGAACACTTCTCCATGGGGATGCGACGCCTCGCCATCGTCGACATCGACGGCGGCAATCAGCCGCTCTACACCGACGACCATCGTCTCGCGTTGATCTGCAACGGCGAGATCTACAACGCGGGGGAGCTGCGGGCGGAGCTCGAACGGATGGGACATCGCTTCGCCACCGACCACTCCGACACCGAGGTGATCCTGCGGGGATATGAGGAATGGGGACAGGACGTGGTCACCCACCTCACCGGAATGTTCGCCTTTGCGCTGTGGGATTCCACCCGCGGCGAGCTCTTCCTGGCGCGCGATCGCCTCGGCATCAAGCCGCTGTACTACGCGCAGCAGGGGAGCCGGATCATCTTTGCATCGGAGATCAAGGCGATCCTGCAGGATCCGGCCGTTCCGCGCCGCGAAGACCTGGCCGTCCTGCAGCGGTTTCTCCTGTTCCGCGTCCACGATGCCACCGAGGACACCTTCTTCGCGGGCATCAAGCGCCTGCGGCCGGCCCACACGATGACGGTCGGCCCCGAGGGGATCCGCACCATCAGGCGCTACTGGAACCCCGAGGTGAACCTGGAGTTCTCGGGGAACCGCAGTGACGACGAGTACGCCGCCGAATTCGCTGCGCTGTTCGACAAGGTGGTGGCGCGGCACCTGATCTCCGACGCGCCGGTGGGTGTGCCGCTCTCCGGCGGGCTGGACTCCAGCGGTGTGGTCTGCACCATGGCTCAGCTCATGGAGCAGGGCACCGACCTGCACACAGAAGGCAGGCTGCACACCTTCTCGGCGCTGTTTCCCGGCCAGACGATCGACGAGAGCGAGTACATCCACGAGGTCGAGGAGCGCACCGGCAGTGTCTCTCACTACGCGTATCCGGATCTCGACGAGTTCTGGACCGAGATGCAGGAATGGATCTGGTTCCAGGAGGAGCCGACCATCGCGTCCGCGCCCTACGCGTACTACTGCGTGTATCGCGTGGCCAAAGAGCACGTCAAGGTGATGCTGTCGGGAAACGGTGGTGACGAGCTGCTGGCTGGGTATATCCCGTATTTCCGAGCCTATCTGAGCTCGGCGCGCGACCAGCATCACTGGCTTGCCGCCTCTCGCGAACTGTTCAAGGGGCTGGACCTCTACCGCGGCTTCTTCGGTGAGGCGCTGCGTTCCCGGCTTCCCGGCCAGGGAGGGCTGCTGAGCATGCGACCCTTCCTTGCCGACCAGGACCGCACCCTCGACCGCGTCACCTTCACTCCGGATCGCAACCTCAACGCACGCCTCGCCAACGATGTGCTGGCGTACTCGACGCCGAATCTGCTGCGCTACGAGGACAAGAACGCGATGGCCTTCTCCATCGAGGCTCGCGTGCCCTTCCTCGACCACGAGTTGGTGGAGTTCATCTTCAAGCTGCCGATCGACCAGAAGATCGACGGCGGATGGAACCGCGCCGTCTACCGGCGAGCCATGCGGGGACGCATTCCCGAGAAGAACCGCCTGCGCCGGACCAAGATCGGCTTCACCAATCCCGAGGTCACGTGGATCCGCGGCCGCTCCGCACGGATGCGAGCCATCTTCGACTCGCCGACGTGCCGTGAGCGTGGCCTCTACGACAACGATCGCCTGGTCCAGGACTTCGATGCCTGGCTCGCCGGTGCACCGGGAGATCCCCTGATCTTCTGGCGCACCATGGTGACCGAGCTGTGGATGCAGCGGTACATGGATCAGCCGGTGGCCCTGGCGGCATGACCGTGGTGGCGCAGGCCGTCGCCTGGCAGGAGGCGAAGGTGGTGCGCGGCCGGACCTACCAGCGTGCCGCCGTGCGCACGCACCTGGTCCATGTCAGGGAGCCCATCGTCGACGTGCTGCAGACCTACGTCGCCCCCGTGTTCCAGCCCGGCGACTTCCTTGTCCTGTCTGAGAAATTCGTGGCCATCACGCAGGGTCGCGTCATCCACCGCTCGCTGGTGCGGCCCGGACTGCTGGCCAGATTGCTGGTCAAAGGTGTGACCAAGCTCAAGGATGACGTCGGCTTCTCCGATCCAGCCAAGATGCAGGTCGCCATCATGCGCGCGGGATGGGCGCGCATGGCCTTTGCCATGGTGGTGGGCGGAGTCACCCGTCTGCTCGGCCGCCATGGCGATTTCTATCGCGTGGCAGGCCATCGCGTGTCTGAGATCGACGGCTTCAACCCCCACACCGTCCGACCTTTCAACGAGTTCGCCATGCTCGGCCCTGAGGACCCGCCACGCGACGCGCAGGCGATCGAGGACGCAACCGGCTGGCCGGTGGTGATCGTCGACGCCAACAATGTCAACGTCGAGGTGCTCGGCGGCAGTGGCGGCGTGCCGGTTCCCCTGGCTGATGTGCGCCTGGCGGTGCTCGACAACCCATTGGGCCAGGGCGAGGAGCAGACCCCGATCGTCCTGATGCGCCCCGGCCCGGCGGACCAGGCGCTCCGCTGAAGCGATGACCTCCGGCAACCAGCGCGACGTCGCGGCCGCGCCCGCCGGCACCAAGTGGGCGGAGGTCGACATCTCTGCGCTGCGCGACAATGCCGCATCGCTGCGCCGCTGGGCCGGCGATGGGTGCGCCGTGATGGCCATGGTCAAGGCCAATGGCTATGGCCATGGCGCCGTGAACGCGGCCCGCGCCGCGCTGGCGGGCGGGGCGACCTGGCTCGGCGTGTCATCCATCAGGGAGGCCCTCGAACTGCGCACTGGCGGGATCGGCGCGCGGATCCTCAACTGTGGGTGGACGATGCCGTCGGAGATGCCGGTGGCCAGCGCCATGAACGTTGACGTCGCAGTGTTCGGTCCCGCCGATGTTGCGGCCGCCCGCCAGGCGGCTCGAAACGCCCGCCGTCCGCTGAGCGTGCACTGGAAGATCGACACCGGCATGGGACGTCTGGGGACGCGCATCGAGGACCTCACCATCACGCGCGACGCGCTGGTGTCGGCACGCGGAGACGTCGAGGTGGCGGGTCTCTTCACACACTTCGCCTCCGCCGATGAGGCATCGACCGACTTCACCGCCACTCAGCACGAGCGGTTTCTGACTGCGGTGTCGCCACTGCGCGAGCAGTTCAGCGCCGCCCTGCTGCATTGCGCCAACAGCGCCGCGGCGCTGCGCCTGCGCGACACACATCACGACATCATCCGGCCGGGCATCGTCTTCTATGGGTATCCCCCGGCGAACTGCGCCGGCGTCGTGAACGTGCGTCCAGCGCTGCGTGTCAGCGCCGTCATCACCATGGTCAAGGAGGTGGGCGCCGGTGACAGCGTCGGTTACGGTCGGGAGTGGATAGCCCAGCGACGCACTCGGGTCGCCACGGTCGCGGCCGGGTATGCCGACGGCGTCGACAGGCGCAACGGCAATCGCGGCGCTGTGATCGCTGGAGGCGCGCTCTGCCCGATCATCGGGCGCATCAGCATGGACCAGCTGACCATCGACGCCGGCGGTGCCGGTGAGGTGCGCCCCGGAGACGCGGTGATCCTGCTGGGGGAGGGGGACGGCCATGCGATCGACGCCGCCACCGTCGCCGACCTGATCGGCACAATCTCCTATGACGTGCTGTGCTCGGTGTCGCTGCGGGTGCCTCGGGTTGCCATCAACGTGAACGGAGAGTGAGATGAGCCGGACGGTGAGGATCGCAGTGGCGCAGTACGCCCCCGGGGTCGGCGACGTGGCCGGCAACCACTCGGCGGCGGTGCACTGGGCGCGGCGCGCCGCCGCCGAGGGGGTCGAACTACTGGTGCTCCCCGAGCTGGCCTCGAGCGGCTACGTCTTTGCCTCCGAGGCTGAGGCGTCGGCAAGTGCGCAGGATGCCAGGCACGGCGAGCTCGTCGCGGGGCTGACCGAGGTGTGTGCGGCCGCCGCCATGCATTGCGTCGTGGGCGTCAATGAGCAGGATGGTGGGGTCCGGCACAACAGCGCCGTCCTCATCGGTCCGCAGGGTCACCTGGCCACCTATCGGAAGCTGCACCTCTTCAACGATGAGCAGTCGTGGTTCGAGCCGGGAGGCGAGCTGCCCGTGGTGGAGCTGCCGTTCGGAAGGGTCGGCATGGTGATCTGCTACGACCTCTGGTTTCCGGAGGCGGCGCGGGCGCTGGCACTGGCGGGGGCCGAGGTGATCGCGGTGCCCACCAACTGGGTCGCCTCCTTTCGGCGCCAGCTCTTCGACGCAGCCGGGTACTGCATGGGGGACATCGTGGCCATGGCCACGGCCGGTCAGAACGGCGTGTTCATAGCCTGCGCCGACCGTGTCGGCGTCGAGCGCGAGGTGCGCTTCCTGGGTTGTTCCATCATCGTCGGGCCAGACGGCTGGCCCCTGCAGGGCCCGGCAGGTCCGGAGGAGGAGACGCTGCTCCTGGCCGACGTCGACCTCGACGGCGTGGCCGCCGGCCAGCGCCGCACGCCGCGCAATCACCTGATCGGGGACCGCCGCCCCGACTCCTACAATGCTGTGGTCGTTCCGCCTCCGCAGCCATCCGGCGCGGACATCACTGCCACTGCACCCTGAGCGCCACCACCCACTCCACGCCCCTTCTCACCGACCTCAACGACGCCCAGCGTGAGGCCGTCGTCGCCCCCGACGGCCCGCTCCTGATCTTTGCCGGCGCGGGCAGCGGCAAGACGCGTGTGCTGACCCACCGGATTGCCTATGTGCTGGCGACTCGCGACGTGAGCCCTCATGAGATCTGCGCGGTCACCTTCACCAACAAGGCGGCGCGCGAGATGCGGGGCCGCGTCGAGACACTGCTCGGCGGAAGCACATCGGGCATGTGGATCGGCACCTTCCACGCGCTGGGGGCGCGCATCCTTCGCCGTGACGGCAGCGCCATCGGCATTCCCAGTCGCTTCTCCATCTACGACGAGGCGGATCGCGCGGCCGCACTGCGGCGTGCCATGGCCGTCGAGGACATCGACGACAAGCGGTACCCGGTCGCCAAGGTGGGGCACGCCATCAGCGCGGCCAAGAACGAGCTCCTCGACGCCAGCGCATACGCCGCCAAGTACAACGGCGGCTACTGGGAGGCAACGATCGCCAGGGCCTTCGCTGCCTACCAGACGGAGATGCGCGCCGCCGATGCGCTCGACTTCGACGACCTCCTGGTGCGCACCGTGCAGCTGTTCCGGGAATGCGATCCCGTCCGCGAGGAGTATCAGCGGCGCTTCCGCCATCTCTTCGTCGACGAGTACCAGGACACCAACCTCGCCCAGTACGTGCTGGTCAAGCTGCTGTCGGAAAAGCACCGCAATCTCACCGTCGTCGGCGACGATGACCAGTCGATCTATGGCTGGAGAGGCGCGGATGTGAGCAACATCCTCAGCTTCCGTCGCGACTATCCGGACGCCACGGTGGTGACGCTGGAGCAGAACTATCGCTCCACGCAGGTCATCCTCGACGCCGCTCACGGAGTGATACGACACAACACAGACCGAGCCGCCAAAAAGCTCTGGACCGACCGCACCGGAGGTGAGCCGGTCCGGTTGATATCGGTGTTTGACGAGCAGGAGGAGGCTCTTGCCGTCTGCGGCGAGATCGAGATGCTCATCGGCAGCGAGGGCTTCTCACTCAGCGACTGCGCCGTCCTGTACCGCACCAACGCCCAGTCCCGTGCCTTCGAGGACGTCCTGCTCCGCCGCGGCATCCCCTACCGGCTCGTGGGCGGGCAGCGCTTCTACGAGCGTCGCGAGGTGAAGGACGTGCTCGCCTACCTGCGGCTGATTGCCAATCCCCGCGACTCGGTGTCATTCGGCCGGGTGGTCAACGTCCCCCGGCGCAAGATCGGCGACCGCACCGTCGCAGAGCTCGAACGGCTGGCGCGGCGCAAGCGCATCTCGCCCTTCGAGGCTGTGAGTGGGCTCGACGACAGCGCTGAGATCACCCCTGCAGCGCGCGCGGCCCTGGGCGACTTCGGCCGCCTGATCGGCGAACTTCGCGGACTCTCCGAGCGCATGCCGCTGCCGCAGTTTCTCGACCGGGTGCTCGACGACACCGGCTACCAGCGGATGCTGCGCGACGGTACGCCGGAGAGCGAGGAGCGCTGGGCCAACGTCACCGAGCTGGTGGGCCTGGCCGCGGAGTACGCCGACGTTCCACCGCCAGAGGGACTCACCCAGTTCCTCGAGAATGTGGCGCTGGTCTCCGATGTCGACACGCTCGACGACTCCGCCATCGGCGTCACCCTCATCACCCTGCACCAGGTCAAGGGCCTGGAGTTCCCAGTCGTGTTCCTGGCAGGTATGGAGGAGGGGCTGCTGCCTCATAGCCGAGCCCTCGAGGAGGGTGACAGCGGCGTCGCCGAAGAGCGGCGGCTCACCTACGTCGGCGTCACCCGTGCGCAGCGCCGTCTCTACCTACTCCATGCCTTCCGCCGCCACCTCTATGGGGCGCCGCATCCGGCGAAAGAGTCGCGCTTTCTCGCCGACCTGCCGCCCGAACTTCTCGACATCGTCCGCCGTCCCGGGGCGGCGGTGCCATCGTCGCCGGGCACGCGCGGCGCCGTCCGAGCCGCCGTGCACGCCCACGCGGTTCGCCCCAATCCCGTTGAGCTCGCACCGCAGCGCTACCGCGAGGGCGCGCGCATCGCCCATCCCAAGCTCGGGGAGGGGACCATCCTCAAGAGCACCATGACGCGCTCCGGTGAGGAGGTGGTCATCAAGTTCGACAGCGCCGGGGTGAAGATCTTCGCGGTCGCCGACTCGGCGATCTATCCACTCAACAACTGAGCGGTGGAGGAGCCGAAGGTCGTGACTGACACATCGACCGTGCCCGCGGCGGCCGTCGCCCGCGCGACCGAGCTGCGGTCGCTCATCGACGGCCATTCGCACCGCTACCACGTGCTCGACGACCCTCAGATCTCCGACGCCGAGTACGACCGTCTCTTTCGTGAGCTGGTCGATCTCGAGTCCGAATACCGAGGTCTGGAGACGCCGGATTCGCCGACCCAGCGCGTCGGGGGTGCCCCCCTGGAGAGCTTCACCAAGGTCCGCCACAACAGCCAGATGCTGTCGCTCGGCAACGCGTTCTCGGCAGCGGAGGTGGAGGCGTTCTTCCGCCGCGCCGAGCGGGGTGCGGGCACCGTCGACGCCTACGTGTGTGAGCTGAAGATCGACGGCCTGGCCATCTCGCTGACCTATCGCGAAGGCGTTTTCGTGCGCGCCGCCACGCGTGGCGACGGTGTCGAGGGCGAGGACGTCACCGCCAATGTCCGCACCATCCGCACGGTGCCCATGCGCCTCCAGGATGCCGGCGGGCTGCCCGCGGACTGCGAGGTGCGTGGCGAGGTATACCTGCCCAAGGCGCGCTTCGCCGCCTTCAACGCGCAGCTCGAGGAGGCGGGCAAGCAGACGTATGCCAATCCGCGCAGCGCCGCCGCCGGAGCGGTGCGTCAGCTCGATCCCACAGTGACCGCCAAGCGGGCCCTGTCCACCTTCATGTACCAGCTCGAACCGCCCGGGGATGCCCGCACTCAGGCGGACGTTCTCGATCTGCTGGAGCGGGTCGGTTTCCGGGTCAATCCTCATCGTCACGTGGCCGGCTCGCTCGACGAGGTGCTCGCCTTCATCGAGCACTGGGCGCAGAAGCGCCACGACCTCGATTACGAGACCGACGGCGTGGTCATCAAGGTGTCGTCGCTGGCTCAGCAGGCCGAGCTCGGCAAGGTGTCACGCTCACCGCGGTGGGCGATCGCGTACAAGTTCCCGCCCGAGGAGGTCGAGACCGAGGTGCTTGACATCGCCGTCCAGGTGGGCCGCACCGGAGCGGTCACCCCCGTGGCGCACCTGCGACCGGTCCTCGTGGCCGGCTCCACTGTGCGTCGATGCACCCTCCACAACGAGGACGAGGTCGCTCGCAAAGACGTGCGCATCGGCGACACCGTGGTGCTCCACAAGGCCGGCGACGTGATCCCGGAGATCGTGCGACCCCTGCTCGAGAAGCGTCCCGACGGGGCGGCGCCGTGGGTCATGCCCAATCGCTGTCCGGCCTGCGACAGCGAGCTGGTGCGCGAGGCGGACGCGGTGGTGCGCCGCTGCGTCAACCCTCTCTGTCCGGCCCAGCGGCGCGAGCGCCTGCGCCATTTCGCCTCTCGATCCGGGATGAACATCGAGGGCCTCGGCGAGGCGGTCATCGACCAGCTTGTTGACGCGGGATTCGTCGCCGATGCCGCCGACCTCTACTCGGTGACGGTCGACCAGCTGCTGACGCTCGACGGCTTTGCGCAGCGCTCCGCCGAGAAACTGCACGACGCCATCGCCAAGCGGCGGACCGTGCCGTTGACCCGCCTCATCAACGCGCTCGGCATTCGCCACGTCGGTGAGCACACCACCGAGCTGCTGGCGCGGCACTTCGGCGGCCTGGATGCGCTGGCGGCTGCGGCGATCGAGGATCTGACAGCGGTGGAGGGCGTCGGTCCGGTGGTCGCTGAGAGCGTGGCCCGGTGGTTCGCGACGGGGGAGGGCAAGGAACTGGTGCGCCGCCTCAAAGACGCCGGAGTGAGAGCGGAAGCGGGGACGGTTCGCGCCGCCGCCGGCGGACCGTGGCACGGCCAGTCGTGGGTGCTCACCGGAAGCATGGAGTCGCTGGCACGGCCGGAGGCAGAGGAGCGCATTCGCGCGCTCGGGGGTTCGCCGGGGTCGAGCGTCAGCAAGCGCACCCACACCGTGGTCGCCGGTGTCTCGGCGGGCAGCAAGCTGGCTCGCGCCCGCGATCTTGGCGTGCGGATCATCGACGAGCAGACCTTTCTCGACGAGCTCGCGGCCGCCGGCGGTTGAGTGGATCGCGCGGGCTGCCGCCGTAGAGTGGACGGGTGAGCACGCAGACGGCGTCGCGACGCGCCCGGCTGGTCGACAACGCCGACCTGCTCCGTGCGCGGCTGCGCGCAGCGCCGACCGGGGCCGGGGTGTACGTGATGCGCGACCTGGCCGGGCGCGTTGCCTACGTGGGCAAGGCGGCCAGCCTGCGCAACCGCTTGCGTTCGTACTTCACGGGCATGGATTCTCTCCCGGCACGCACTCGCACACTGGTGGACCGCGTCTTCGACTTCGAGGTGATCTCCTGTCTCAATGAGCGTGAGGCGTTGATCCTCGAGAACACCCTGATCAAGCAATACCGGCCGCGCTACAACGTGCGCCTCAAGGACGACAAGAGCTACCTGTACCTGAAGATCCCCAAGCCGGGAGCGGGGCCAGCCCACGCTCCGGGCACAGCCCGCGAGCAGATGCGAGCCCCGCGGGGCGAGCGCGGTGCCCTCGCCACCGAATTTCCCCGGCCGTACTACACACGCCGCCTCGCGCGCGACGGAGCGCGCTACTTCGGGCCGTACACGAGCGCGCAATCGTTGCGCACCACGGTGAAGTCACTGCGCACCATCTTTCCGTTCCGCACCTGCAGCGACGATATCTTCCGGCGCGGCCGGGTGTGTCTCGACTACCACATCAAGCGCTGCAGCGGTCCCTGCGAGGGACGCATCGACGCCGTCGAGTACGCCACCCTGCTCGACCAGGTCGACCTCTTCATGCAGGGCCGCAGCGACGTCCTGGACGCCCAGCTGCACAGGCAGATGGAGGACGCCTCCGGAAGACTCGATTTCGAGCTGGCGGCGCGCTTCCGCGACCGGTTGCGCGCCACGCACCGTATCGCCGAACGGCAGAAGATGCTCACCGGTTCGCGTGCCGACCAGGATTGCGTGGCGGTCGCGCTGGAGGGCGGCCGGGCCATGGTGGCGCTGCTGTCGGTGCGCAAGGGACGCGTCATGGCCATGGAGACCCACGAGCTCGAGGGCGTCACCGACCTCAGCGCCGGTGACTGCCTGGGGGCGTTCGTGCCGCAGTACTACGGCAGCGCACCGACGGTGCCCCGCACCGTCCTGGTCTCCGACGCCATCGAGGATGCGGCCGTGATCCAGGAGTTCCTCGCCGAGCAGCGCGGTGCTCCAGTCGATCTCCGCCATGCCCGGCGCGGAACGGGCCGGGAGCTCGTCGAACAGGCGCGCACGACTGCGTCGAGCGCGCTGCGGCAGCGCCGCATCGTGGACGACTTCGACGCCGAGCGCACCGAGGCGTTGCTCGTCGATCTCGCCGAGCGGCTCAGACTTCCGGGTCCGCCCCGACGAATCGAGTGCTACGACATCAGCAACACCATGGGCACGAACTCGGTGGGCTCGATGATCGTTTTCGAGGATGGCCGTCCCCGACCGTCGCACTACCGCCACTTCGGCATCCGCACTGTCGAGGGGAGTGACGACTTCGCCTCCATCGAGGAGACGCTGCGGCGCCGGTTCGCGCGTCTCTTGCGCAGCCGTGCTGAGGGAGCGGAAGCGGACGACATCCCCGTCGACGACCCCGCCGGGACCAACGGCGAGGTCACCAAGGCAACCGAGGTGGCAGAGCGTGGGCCGGAGAACGCCAACGCTGAGGACAGCTTCGGCATCCTTCCCGACCTCGTCCTCATCGACGGCGGCAAGGGCCAGCTCGCCGCCGCCCATCGTGTGCTGCGTGCGGCGGGCCTCGGGCAGGTGCCGGTGTTCGGACTGGCCAAGCGCAATGAGGAGCTGTTCGCGCCCGGGGCGTCCCGCCCGATCATCATCGAGAGGGACAGTCCCACGCTCTTCCTGGTGCAGCGAGTGCGTGACGAGGCCCATCGCTTTGCCATCACGAGCCACCGCGCACGGCGGGCGCGCAGCGCGCTGCGTTCGCGCCTTGACGTCGTTCCGGGACTGGGACCGGTGCGCAAGCGGGCGCTTCTGCGTCGCTTCGGCAGTGTCGACGGGATCCGCGCCGCCAGCGTCGAAGCGCTCTCCGAGGACGTGCCGCGCCCGGTGGCGCTGAGCATCAAGGAGCTGCTCTAGCCGATCCCTCAGGCGGGGTGCGCCGGAGCTGGTGGTGGTGCCAGCGCACCCGTGTCAGCTCCTGACTGGCGCGATATGGGCGACTCCTCGGTCACTGCGTCGCCACGAATCAGTGGCGCCCAGCTGACGGCCATGCTCGCGCCTTCGGCCGGCGAAGCTCCGACGTCCCACCGGCCGCCACTCGCATTCACAACCGCGGCGGCGATCGCCAGGCCGAGCCCGGAGCCACCCGGGGCGTCGCTGGCGCGGCGGAAGCGGTCGAAGATGTGCTTGCGCTCGGCCTCGGGGATTCCCGGCCCGGAGTCGTCGATGGCGAGGCGCACGCGGCCGTCGCGTCGCCCGACGAGCACGTCGACGGTGCCCCCGGGGGGCGTATAGCGGCAGGCGTTGTCAAGGAGGACACCGAGGAGGCGGTCGAGCCATTCCGGTGGGGCGCTGATCATGGTCGACACGGGTTCCACGGAAACCCGCATGGTGAGTCCATGCGCCTCCGCCACAGCTGTGAAGCGTTCGGCGGCCTGCTGGGCGAGCACTCCTAGGTCGGTGGCCTCGGACGAAGGCGCCGGCCCCGCGCTGTCGAACCGGGCCAGCCAGAGGAGGTCGTCGACCAGCCGCCGCATCCGTTTGCTCTCCACCCCGACCGCCTGGAAGGCGTTGCGGTACCAGCCGGTGTCGCGCTCTCGCTCCAATGCCAGCGATGTCTGCGCCTCAATCACGGAGAGCGGGGTGCGGAGTTCGTGGGACGCGTCCGCGGTCATCTCGATCTGCCGCTGCCGGGCGCGCTCGATCGGCGAGCCGACCCGGCGGCCGACGGTGACGGCTCCCAGGAAGACCAGGACCAAGAGGAGGGGCCCAATGAGCACTTCGGCAGTGAGGATGTTGTGCTGGGTTGCCTCGACGTTGGCCACCGATTGGCCGACGACGATGTGGACCCCTCCGATTGCCACTCCCGCCCCCCGGATGTCGGTCCCGTCACTCAGAGTGAGGGTGGTGGATGAGGTGATCGCCCGCGCGCTGTCCGGCAGTGTCCCCCGCGGATGAAATTGCCCTAAGTTGTCGACGTAGGGCTGTACCGCGCCGCTCGGAAAGATGACCCACGTCAGAAGCGGCTCCTGGAGGGTGTGCTGGGTGGGCCCGTTGAAACCGTTCGAGCCAGGCTGCATGGGCTGCCCGGAAAACTCGCTTACATAGAGGTTCAGGCGCGTCTGCAGTCGGCCGTCGACGTCGCTGGTGAGGTTGCGGTTGACGATGAGCATCACAGCGGCGGCGATCACCACATAGGCGACGAAGACGATGGCGGTGGCGACCAGCGCAACACGGACCGCGGCCGAGCGCACGTCCAGCCGCGACCCGCTGAGGAAACGGCGTCGCGCTCGCGCCATCTGGCCGAGGACCCGGCGAGTCGTCTTGGCCTCCCGTGCCCCGCTCATGCGTACTCCAGGCGGTAGCCGGCGCCACGGACTGTGACGATGCGCACGCCGACGTCCGGCAGCTTGGCCCGCAGCCTGCTGAGGCGGACGTCGATGGCATTGGAACCGAGCGGGTCCGTCTCGTCGCGCCAGGCCTGCTGGGCGATGCTGTTGCGATCGACCACCTGGGGCGCGCGGCGCATGAGCAGCTCGAGGATGTTGAACTCGGTCGTGCTGAGGTGGATGGCGCGACCGCGCGCGGTCACCTCGCGGCGATTGGGATCGAGCTCGAGGCCGCCGCGCACCAGCGTGGCCGTGTCGGTGCCGGGAGGTCGGCGCTGGAGGGCGCGGATGCGGGCGAGCAGCTCGCCGAAGTCGAAGGGCTTGACCAGATAGTCGTCGGCGCCGGCGTCGAGCCCCTCGATCCGATCGGCGGTGGTGTCGCGGGCGGTGAGCATGAGCAGCCGGGTGGGACGCTTCTCGCGGCGCACCCACGACACCACCTCCATGCCGGATGCGCCGGGCATGCGCCAGTCGAGGACGGCCACGTCGTACTCATAGAAGCGGAGCTGGGCGATGGCGTCGTCCCCGCGAGACACGGCGTCGACGAAGAAGCCGTGATCTTCGAGACCCTGGGTGAGCACGGTGCGGAGCCCGGGGTCGTCCTCGGCGACCAGGATGCGCACGGTCAGTTCGGCACCGCTGGACTCATGCTGCTCTGAGGATAGGTCACAACTCGCCACCCGGTTGCTGTGCTCGACTACCGCGAACGGGGCACCTCCGAAGCGAGGCCGCGCGGACGGGTGATTCCGTGCGGGCCACTCTACGGTCGCCACCTTGCGCTTTCATGACACGGCTCCCGCCAGTCGGGCGTTCCCGCGGACGCCACTACACTTTCGCTCGTGAACAGCGCCGAACCGGAGACCAGGCCGTGGGTTCTGACCGGGATGAGCGGGGCGGGCAAGACCACGGCGCTCCGCGCTCTCGAGGCCGCCGGCATCAGCTGCGTCGACAACCTTCCGGTGGCCATGCTGGCCGCGTTCATCGCCGAGCCGAGGTCCGAACCGGCAGTGGCCGTGGTCGATTCGCGGAGCGGGGAGCAGCTCGCCGGGCTCGACGGTGCCGGCGGAGCCCAGGTCGTCTTCCTTGACGCGCCGGACGCTGTGCTGGTCCGGCGGCTCGCGGACAGCACCCGCCCCCACCCGTGCGCCGCCGCCGGCGGCGGACAGGCGGCGGTGACGGCGGAACGAGCCATGGTCACGCCGCTGCGCGCCGCCGCGGACGTGGTCATCGACACCGGGGCACTGACCGAGGCCGAGCTCTCCGAACGCATCCTCGACGTGGTGGCGGCGGAACGGGCGTCGACGTCGGCGCTACGCTGCACGGTGTCGTCGTTCGGCTTCAAGTACGGGCCCCAGATCGAGGCTGACTGGGTGATCGACAGCCGCATCCTGCCCAACCCCTTCTGGGAGCCGGCACTGCGACCTCTCACCGGTCTCGATCAACCTGTGCGTGACTTCCTGCTTGGTCAGGAGGTGTCGCGCGAGTTCATTGAGAAGACGGCGGCTGTGCTGGAGTGGGTCGTCGCGGTCGCGCGACGACGAGGACGTCAGGCCATTCACGTCGCCGTCGGCTGCACCGGCGGCCGGCATCGGTCGGTGGTCATCGCCGTCGAGCTCGCCGCACGCCTCGCCGCGGACGGCGTCACCGTCGGCGTCCGGCATCGCGACCTCCATCGCCCAGACCCCCGCTGAGCCGCTGTCGATGCGTGGAGGGTCCTTCACCGACACCGTGGTCGCCGAGCTGGCCCCCCACATCCCGCCGCTGCCGCACTGCCGGGCGGCGCTGCTCGAGGGCATGAGCCTCACCGGCGATCCCGGGGCGGCACCGGATATGGTGGAGACGCCGCGGGCGGTCGCCGCCCGGTGCGCCGTGGCCCTCCTCCACGCCGACGGCCGTGGTGGCCACGCCACCCGGGCGCGGGCCGCGCGCCGCATCCGCTACTCAGTCGACGTCCCTCCTGGGGGCCCCGCGGTGACGTCGGGCAAGTGCTGTCGGCGGAGCCGGCTGCGGGGTGCGTTCCTGGCCCTGGGATCTGTCAACCGGCCCGACCGTTCGCCGCACCTCGAGATCCCCGTGCGTGATCGTGCCGCGGCGGCGGTGCTCATGGAGGATCTCGAGGTCCTCGAGGTGGCGGCGTCGGTGCGCATGCGCCGGACGCGACCGGTGGTCACGGTGCGCAGCGCCGAGGCGGTGGGAGCGGCCCTCAGCTCGATCGGCGCCCAGGGCGGCCGGCTGGCCTTCGAGGAGGGACGCGTGGTGCGCGACGTTCGTGCCGGGGTCAACCGCACCCTCAATGCCGAGACCGCCAACCTTCGCCGCACCGTCGACGCCGCGGTGCGCCAGCTGGACGCGGTCGAACGATTGGCCGCCGACCCGGGCCGGTGGGACGCGCTGCCCCCGGCAGTGCGCGCGGCCGGGTTGCTCCGGCGCACCCATCCGGACGCCCCGCTGGGATACGTTGCCGAACAGGCCGGCATCAGCCGCCCCGCCATGGCTGGTCGCCTGCAGCGGCTTGTCGAGGCGGCGAAGCGTTGAAGGTGGGGCGGTTGCGCAGATCGGGGTGGTAGTGTCCGGGCCGTCCCAACCGGCCCCGGGAGCGAGGTCGGTCAGAAAGGAGAAAGTGGCGCATGGGTGTCAAGGTTGGCATCAACGGATTCGGCCGGATCGGGCGCAACGTGTATCGGGCAGCTCGCGAGCGCAACTCCGCCCTGGAGTTCGTCGCGGTCAATGACCTCACCGACGCAGCGACGCTCGCCCATCTCCTCAAATACGACTCGATCCTGGGTCGATTTCCCGGGAAGGTGAGCGGCGAGGGCGATCAGATTGCCGTCGACGGCGGTCGTCTCACCGTGCTTGGCGAGCGCGACCCTCAGCGGCTTCCCTGGGGCGACCTCGGAGTCGAGATCGTCATCGAATCGACGGGCTTCTTCACCGACGCCACCAGAGCCCGCTCCCATATCGATGCCGGCGCCAAGAAGGTCATCATCTCTGCGCCGGCGAGCAACGAGGACATCACGCTGTGCATGGGCGTGAACCACACCGCGTACAACCCCGCGGCGCACCATGTGATCAGCAACGCCTCCTGCACGACCAACTGCCTGGCGCCGGTTGCCAAGGTGCTCAGCGACAGCTTCGGCATCGAAACCGGGCTGATGACCACCGTGCACGCTTACACCACCGACCAGGTGATCCTCGACGCCCCCCACAAGGACCTCCGTCGCGCGCGAGCCGCGGGACTGTCCATCATCCCCACCTCGACGGGCGCGGCCAAGGCGATGTCTCTGGTCATGCCCGAGTTGAAAGGAAAGCTGCACGGCATGTCGCTGCGCGTGCCGGTCAGTGACGTGAGTCTCGTCGACCTCACCGCCACGCTCAGCCGGGCGATCACCGTCGACGGCGTCAACGCCGCGTTCCGTGAGGCCGCCGACGGCTCGCTCAACGGCATCCTCGCGGTCTGCGATGAACCTCTGGTTTCCATCGACTTCCTCCATGACAGCCACTCCTCGACGATCGACGCTCTGTCCACCATGGTGGTGGGCGATCGCACCGTGAAGGTGCTCTCCTGGTACGACAACGAGTGGGGATACTCCTGCCGCGTCGTCGACCTCGCCGAGCACATCGCCGGCCGTCTCTGATCCGTCGGCGATGATCAAGGCCACCATCGACGATGTCGACGTCGCCGGCCGGCGCGTGCTGCTGCGCGTCGACTTCAACGTGCCGCTCCGTTCCGGGCGGGTCGGGGACGACCGCCGTATTCAGGAGGCGCTGCCGACCATCACCGCGCTGAGCGAGCGCGGCGCGCGCACCGCCATCGTGACCCACCTGGGCCGTCCCAGGGGACATGTCGACCGTTCTCTGAGCGTGGTTCCCCTGGCCGACCGGCTCAGTGAGTTGCTCGGTATGGAGGTTCCTGTGGCCGGCGATGTGGTCGGTGAGTCTGCGCAGGCGACGGTCGACGCGCTGCACGACGGCGGCGTCGCCATGCTCGAGAACGTGCGCTTCGAGGCGGGGGAGGAGAGCAACGACCCGGCTCTGGCCGGGCGCCTGGCGTCGTTCGCCGATGTGTTCGTCAACGACGCCTTTGGCACGGCGCATCGCGCGCACGCGTCGACGGAGGGGATCGCCCACCGGCTGCCCGCCGTGGCCGGCTACCTGATGGCGCGTGAGCTCGAAGTTCTCGGCGGCGTACTCGAGAGTCCTCGCCGCCCGTTTGTCGCGGTGCTCGGGGGGGCCAAGATCTCCACCAAGTTGGGGCTGCTCACCAGTCTCCTCAACCGCGTCGACAGCATCCACATGGGTGGGGCCATGGCGTGCACGTTCTTCCGCGCCAAAGGCGCTCGCACAGGTCGCTCGATGGTCGAGGAGGACATGGTGGACGCTGCTCGGGATGTCCTCCAGTCAGCTGCCGCGAGCTCCTGCACGCTCAGTCTGCCCGTCGATGTCGTCGTCGCGGCCGAGGTCGCCGAGGGGGCGCCCACGGCAGTCGTCGCGTGGGACGCCATTCCCGACGACCGCACGGTCGTCGACATCGGGCCGGACACGGTGGCCGCCATCGCCGCCTCGTTCGCCGATGCCGGAACGGTGGTTTGGAACGGTCCTCTCGGCATCTACGAGATCGAGGCGTTTGCCCACGGCACGCGCGACGTCGCCCGCGCGCTCGCGAAGAGTGCAGGATTCAGCATTGTCGGGGGCGGCGACCTCGACGCCGCCGTGGAGGACGCTGGAGTTTCCGACAACATCGACTTCATCAGCACCGGTGGCGGGGCCACGCTGGAATTCCTCGAAGGTCGAGCCCTGCCGGGGGTGGCCGCGCTGAGCGATCGCGAGGCGGTGACGTCGTGAGCGGGTCGTCGCCACGCTCGCCCATGGTTGCAGGCAACTGGAAGATGAACACCACCGTTGCCGAGGGGGTCGCGCTTGCGCAGTCGGTGCTGCAGCGATGTTCCGCGGAGACGGCGGTCGACGTGGTCGTCCTGCCGCCCTACGTGCACCTCTGGCCGGTGCGCGATGTGCTCGCAGGGAGCACCGTTCTGCTGGGCGCGCAGGACGTGTACTGGGAGGACGCGGGGGCGTACACCGGGGAGGTGTCCGCGCCCATGCTCGCCGGGTGCTGCGACCTCGTCCTTGTGGGCCATTCGGAGCGCCGCCACCTCCTCGGAGAGACCGACGAGCAGACCGGTCGCAAGTTCGCCGCCGCTCGTCGTCAGGGCCTGATGGTCATTGTCGCGGTGGGGGAGACCTCCGCCGAGCGTGACGCCGGGAGCACGTTTGCGGTCGTCGATCGGCAGCTTGACGCAGTTCTCGCAGCCGCGGCCACAGCGCCCGCCGCGGACGAGTGGGTGATCGCCTATGAACCGGTGTGGGCCATCGGCACCGGACGCTCGGCGACCCCCGAGCAGGCCGAGGAGGTCTGCGCCCACATCCGTGCGCACGTCGCCGGTCGCGCCGGATCGGCCCCCCGCGTGCTCTACGGTGGCAGCGTCAACCTCGCCAACGCCGCGGAGCTGTTCAGCCGTCCTGACATCGACGGCGGATTGATCGGCGGTGCCAGCCTGGAGCCGGACGTGTTCGCGACGATCGTGGCTGCCGCCGCCATGACGGGCGCGACGCGGTGAGATCGGTCCGGCCGTTCGTCCTCGCCGTGCTCGACGGCTGGGGACAGTCCGACGATGCCTTCGGCAACGCCATCGCCGCCGCGTCCACGCCGGCGGTCGATCGGTTGATGCAGACATGGCCGTGGACCACGGTTGCCGCCAGCGGCGAGGCGGTGGGACTGCCGGACGGCCAGCAGGGCAATTCCGAGGTCGGCCATCTCACCATCGGTGCGGGTCGGGTGATCTTCCAGCCGCTGACCCTCATCAACCGGGCCATCCGCGACGGCAGCTTCTTCGACAACGGCGTGCTCTGCGACGCCGTGGACGCCGCCAGAGAGCGCGGCACCTCCCTTCACTGCCTGGGACTGGTTTCGCCCGGTGGCGTGCACAGCCATCAGAAGCACGCCGTGGCTCTTGCCGAACTGGCACGCCACCGCGGGCTGGAGCGGGTGTTTTTCCACGCCTTCACCGACGGACGCGACGAACCGCCGGCGAGCGCAGCCGGCTTCATGGGTCACTTCGTCGACGACCTGGCAGCCACCGGGTGTGGCCGGGTCGTGACCGTGACCGGACGTTACTACGCCATGGATCGGGACACGCACTGGGAGCGCACCCAACGTGCGTACGAGCAGATCGTCGGCGACGGCGAGGGCGTGGCCTCCGACGCGGTGAGGTACATCGAGGCGCAGTACACGCGCGAGCTCACCGACGAATTCCTTGCGCCAGTGTCGATCGTCCCCGACGGCGGCCAGCGGGTGCGCATCGAGAACGGCGACTCGGTGGTGTTCTTCAACTTCCGTCCCGACCGCGCCCGCCAGCTCAGCCATGCACTGGTCGATGCCGACTTCACGGGCTTCCAGCGCTCGCGGGTCCTTGGTGATCTCCATTTCGTCACGTTCACCGAGTACGAGCGCGACCTGGCCGCCGAGGTGGCGTTCACGCGCCAGGACGTCAGCCACACGCTGGCCGCGGAGGTCTGCGCCGCCGGGCTGCGACAGTTCCACGTCGCCGAAACCGAGAAGTATGCGCACGTCACCTACTTCATCAACGGTGGTCGCGAGGAGCCGTTTGGGGGCGAGGAGCGTCTGCTGGTTGCCTCGCCGCGGGTCGCGACATACGACACAACCCCCGCGATGAGCGCGGTGGAGATCACCGACGCCGTGGTGGAACATCTCGAGGGTGGCGTCGACGCGCTCATCGTCGTCAACTTCGCCAACCCGGACATGGTCGGTCACACCGGCGTGTTCGCCGCCACCGTGCGTGCGGTGGAGGTGGTGGATGGATGCCTGGATCGCATCGAGCGCGCGGTCCTCGCGGCCGGCGGCGGGCTCCTCATCACCGCCGACCACGGCAACGCTGAGCTCAAGATCGACGCGCGCGACAACTCGCCACTGACGGCCCACACCACCAGCCCCGTTCCCGTGATCCTGTGCGGCGCTGACGCGACTCAGCTGCGTGACGGAGGCGGCCTGCGGGACGTCGCTCCCACCGTGCTGACGGCGATGGGCCTCGACGTGCCGGAGGAGATGACCGGGCGCAGCCTGTCCTGAGGCGGTCGCGTTCAGGCACTTGCCGACCAGTCGCTCTCGAACTGCTGCTCGAATGCAGTGGCGATGGCGGTGTCATCGGGAATGGTCACGTTGAGCTCGTGGTTGTGCTCGAAGCCGCTCACGGTCCAGTTGGCGCTGCCCACCACGACCGAGGCGCGGTCGGCGATCGCCGCCTTGGCGTGCAGCTTTTCGCCGCTGCTCCGGTACAGGCGCACCGGCACGCCGTGCGCGCGCAGCGATGCGGCGGACGGGTCGCTGGCTCGCTGGCTGGGATCGAGCAGCACGCGCACCACCACGCCGCGCGCGTGCGCCGCTTCCATGGCGTTGACGGCCGCAGCATCGGTGAGCGTGAACATGGCCACGTCGAGGCTGCCACGAGACCCGGCGATGAGGGCCAACACCATGGGGAGGATCTCGGCACCGGGAAGCGTCGCGCCCACCAGGACGGCCGTGTCGGGCCGCGCCGGCGGGACCACCTCGACGCGCCCGCAGGTCACCAGGTCCCTGGTGAAGATGCGACCCAGGTTGTCCACCGCGGGCCCGCGCACCTCGACGTCGAAGTCGTGATTGGCCGCCGAACCCGCTCCCCAGTTGATGCCGCCCACCACAGCCACGGTCGCGTCGACGACGAGGAGCTTGACGTGGTCGATCATCCGCGCCCGAATCGGGTAGTCAGCGACGTCGATGCCGTCCGCGCGCAGCCCGAGCGACGTCGCCGCCGTCGCCGACTCAGAGGGATCGTCGATGACCGTGGTTGCGACACCGCGTCGATGGGCGCCGATCAGCGCCGCAGCCAGGTCGGCACGACCGAACTCGTACACCTCCACCTCGACACTGGTCCGGGCGTTCTCGATCAGGCGATACAGCTCGCCAAACGTCGGCTCCCCGGAGCGCAACACGGTCACGGAGTCGGCGCCGTCCCTGACCGCTGACGCCGGAGCCAGCAGCGGCGCCTCGGTCGACGCCGCACCCCGGAGACCGGTCGCCGCGGGAGGAGGGCCGCAACCGGCACTGACCAGCGCGATCGCGAGGGGTAGCACATGAAAGCGGCACATGTTATGCCGCCGAGTATACACAAACTAGTGTGGTATCAGGATCGCGCTGAAGGGGGCGACGGTGCGCGGCCACGTATACTCGGCGTCCGTGGTACCTGGAGGTTTCGTTGCGTGAAGGTAGGTTTCGCCGTCGCCCAGGACGTTCTCGGAGTACTGGTGATGCTTGGCGTGTTGCTCCAGACGCCGAAGGCGACCGGCCTCGGGGGAACCATCGGGGGCGGTGGGGACTCGGGTGGCGGCTATCGCCGCCGCCGAGGACTGGAGGCGAGCCTCCTGCGAGTGACGATCGTCTTCATCCTGCTGTTCGTGGTGGTGTCGATCGTCCAGACGTACGTCGGCGCCCACTAGCCCGTCGCCACCGGCGCGCTGAGATTGGCCTGGTCCTCATCCTGGTCATCGTCGCCGCCGGCGTGCTCGGCATCAGCGCCCTGTCCCGTCTCAGCCCGGCGACGGTGGACTACCGCGAGGGCTTGGTCAGCGATGAGCGTCCCCTCTCGCTGAACCCCCTGATCGGTGCGACTGATCCATCCGTGCGCGACGTCGGCGCCCTGCTCTACCGGAGCCTCCTCCGCCTCGATGGTCGGGCCGTCCCGGTCGCCGACCTCGCCACCGGCGTCAGCGTCAGCCAGGACGGTCTCACGTATCGCCTGCCGCTTCACAGCGGATTGAGGTGGTCCGACGGTCACCCGCTGACCACGTCCGATGTCATCGCGACGGTCGAGTGGGTGCAGTCGCCCGGTTTCGGCGACGCAGCCACCGCCGCCCCCTGGCGCGACGTGCACGCCCGTGCCGAAGGCAACGAGGTCACCTTCGATCTCGCCGGCCCACGTGCCTCGTTCCCCGCACTGCTGACCCAGTTGCCCATCCTGCCGGTGGGGTTGTTGACCCCGGCAGCGATGCGCGCTCTGCCGAAAACGGCGGCGGTGCCGATGACGACGTCCGGTCCATTCCAGGTGGCGATTGCGAGCGCCGGCACCGTGACTCTGCTGCCCAATCCCCACGCCGCGGTCGCTCCGCGCCTCCACCGGCTCGAGATCGACCTCTTCGGCACCTTCGCCGGCGCCGCGGCGGCGTTCCGCACGGGAGCCGTCGACGGAGTTCTCGCCACCGATCCCGTGCAGCGTGCCGAGCTGACCGCGGCCGGCGGGGCTGCTCACAACATCGCCACGTTCCGGTTCGTCGATCTGCTCTTCAACGAGCGGGGCGCGATTGCGGCCGACGCGGCGGTTCGGCAGGCGATCGCGGCCACCATCGACCGTGGTGCGCTGGTGGCCGGCTCGCTTCGGGGGATGGCCGTGTCCCAAGCGAGCGCCATTCCGGTTGGCGTGGCCTGGGCGGCGCCCAAACAGCCGACGCCACCGGGAAACGCGACTGCGGCAGCGAGCGCACTGGATGGGGCGGGCTGGACGCTGGGAGCTGACGGAGTCCGGGTTCACGGAGCCACCCGTCTGCAACTGCATCTGGCGGTCGCCGACATCATTCCACTGCCCGACCTGGCTGCCGGGGTTGCGGCTCAACTCGCAACTGTCGGGATCTCAGTCCAGGTGACCACCATGCCCATCGTGGCTCTCCGCCAGCTGCTCATCAGCGGCGGAGGCTACGACCTGGCGGTCGCCGACTGGGACAGCGGGCCCGACCCCGACGTGAGCTCGTTCTGGCGATCGACGGCGGTGCCACCGGCCGGTTTCAATGTGTCCGGCGGCCCCGCCGACCCCTTCCTCGACCAGTCACTCGATCGTCTCGCCACCGTCTCCGACACGGCAATGCGGGTGGCTGCCGCCGCGGCGGTGTCGTCACAGCTCGCCGACGGCCTCCCCGCCGTGTTCCTGGAGACGCCGCAGCTGTCGTTCGTGGTGCGTCCTGGTCTCACCGTCAGCATCCCACCGGTTGGCTCGAGCGCCGCCCGCTTCAACGACATCGCCGGCTGGCATCGAGGCTGAAGGAGGTGCCTGCTAGGATCGGTGACCGCCGTCGCTCGCCGGGGTGGTGGAACTGGTAGACACGCAGCGTTCAGGGCGCTGTGCTCGTAAGGGCGTAAGGGTTCGATTCCCTTTCCCGGCACTCTTCGAATACTGGACCTCATGACACATATCGATCTCGCCACTCCCACGACGTTGCCGGAGCCCAACGGATACAGCCACGTCGCCAGCATCGCGCCGGACAGCCGCCTGGTCTGGACGTCGGGTCAGGTCCCGATCAGCGCCGACGGCACCGCAGCGCCGGCGGGCGACTGGGAAGCGCAAACGCGCTTGGTCATGCAGAACGTCGGAGCCGCGCTCGAAGCCGCCAGCGCGACCTGGGGCGATGTGTTCAAGCTCACGATCTTCGTCGTCGACACCTCTGCGCTGCCCACCGTCCGAGCAGTTCGCGACGAGTTCATCAACGTGAAGCGGCCGCCGACGAGTTCGCTGGTGCGTGTCGCCGGCCTGTTCCGGCCGGACATCCTGATCGAGATCGAGGCAGTCGCTGCAGTTCCACCGCGTGACTCATAGCCTATCGTGAGCCTCCGCAGCGCACAGCTGCGCATAGAACCGTTCGCGACCCGCGTCTCCGACGAGACGCTGCGCGACCTCACGGCGCGCATTCGCAACACGCGCTGGCCGGAACCGGCGCCAGGACGAGCTTGGGACCAGGGGACCGACCGCGACTATCTGCGCTCCTCGAGTACTGCCTCCGAGACGGAGAGCGCCTACCTCGAGCAGGCCGCTCATTGGGATGAGACAGAGCGCGGCTACAAAGCCATTCAATCGACCAAGCCGCAGACCCTTGGGTACGGGCTCCACGACCCGCCGGTCGGACTGGCGGCTTGGATCCTGGAGAAGTGGGTTCGTGGAGCGACGGTGGCGGCGACCTCGACGCGCACCTCCCGCGCGACTTCCTGCTGACAATCGTGACCCTCTACTGGGTGACGGGGACGATCACCTCCTCGATGCGGGACTACTTCGACAACCGCAGGTGGCAGGGCGAGCCTCGGCTGAGCCAGAACGGCGGGGCGCGGCTCGCGGTTACCGGTTCGTCACTCTGGCGGGCTCCGAGGGGCTGATGATGCGGCTATGGTCCAGCCGAGCCGGGTTCGTCCCCCCACGCGAGGTCGCGTCGCGCTCTGCCTGGCCGTCCTCGGTGTCACAGCGTGCGGCAGCACTGCTGTCGCTCGACCCCGCCCGTCCGCGTCGCCGGCGATTGTGCTGCGGTGGTCGTCCGACCGGCCCAAGCAGACGGCCTCGCCGATGCCGGCGGCCCCGACCGCCGCGGCGTCCTCGCTCGCCTCGCCGGCTCCACGCCCGAAGCCCACCCCGGCGCGCACCGTCGCGCCTGCCGGCGGTCCCACCATCGGGGGTTGCTCTGTCTTCCCCGCCAACAACGCGTGGAACCAGGACATCTCGCACTCAGCGATCGATCCCAAATCGAGCGCATACATCGCCCGCATCGACTCCTTCCGCCAGTTCCTCCACCCCGACTTCGGGTCCGATCCGTCGTATGGCATTCCCTACGTCGTGGTTCCGGGCAGTCAGCCGCGGGTGCCCATCACGTTCACCGCGTACGGCAGCGAGAGCGACCCCGGGCCGTACCCCGTGCCGCTCAACGCGCCGGTGGAGGCGGGCAGTGACGCGCACGTGCTGGTCGTCGATTCCGGCGACTGCCACCTCTACGAGCTCTATGGCGCGCAGCGACAGGGCAACGGGTGGAACGCCGCGTCTGGGGCGGTCTTCAACCTCGGCAGCGATGCGCTCCGACCGGACGCCTGGACCTCGGCCGACGCCGCCGGCCTGCCCATCCTCCCCGGCCTGGCTCGCTTTGACGAGGTGGCGTCGGGCGTGATCACTCACGCGCTCCGTTTCACCGTCAACGAGTCTCAGAACGGCTTCATCCATCCGGCGACTCACCAGGCCGGTGTCGCCAACGCGAGTGACCCGCCGATGGGAGCGCGCTTCCGGCTCAAGGCCTCCTTCGACCTCACTCCGTATCACGGAGCAGCACTGGTCATCCTGACCGCGCTGAAGCGCTACGGCATGATCGTGGCCGACAACGGCAGCAGCTGGTTCATCAGCGGTTCCACTGATTCGCGCTGGAACGACGGCGATCTCAACCAGCTGAAGTTGGTGCCCGGCAGCGCCTTCGAGGCGGTGAGCACGGGGTCGATTCAGCGCGGCTGACGGCGAAGGTCACGTCCAATCCCAACGGCAACGGTTAGCGTTGCCGCGATGGACCTACCACCCGCCGACTGGCGCTCCCTTCGCGATTCAGTTCTGCGCAACGCGGCGGGCATCGGGATCGCCACCGGGGCGTACGCGCTGTCCTTCGGCGCCATCGCCACGGCCGCCGGCCTCTCGGTTCTGCAGACGTGCGTGCTCTCGCTGCTCATGTTCACAGGCGCGTCGCAGTACGCGCTCGTCAGCGTGCTCGGCTCTGGCGGTGCAGCGCTCACCGCCGCGGCGACCGCACTGCTGCTCGGCACGCGCAATGCGCTGTACGGATTGCGGCTCTCATCGCTGCTCGACGTTCGGGGGCCGCGCAAGCTCCTGGCGGCGCAGCTGGTCATTGACGAGAGCACCGCGATGAGCCTCGGCCGGGAGAGCGACCGTGCCAACCGGCTCGGCTTCTGGGCCACCGGCGGCAGCGTCTACGTGCTCTGGAATCTGGGAACCGTCATCGGCGCCCTGGGAGCGCACGCCCTGTCCAATCCCAAAACGGTGGGACTTGACGCCGCCGCGCCGGCGGCATTCCTGGCACTGCTCGCGCCCCGCGTCCGGTCGCGGTCCGCCGTCGGAGTCGCGGTCATCGCCGCGGCCATCGCGATGGCCAGCGTGCCCTTGCTTCCCGCGGGCGGACCGGTGCTGATCGCAGCCCTGGTGGCGGTGGTCGTTGGGGCGGTTGGCAGCGCAAGCCCGCCACTCCCGCCGGCCGATGGCCGCCCGTCAGCTGAGGTGGCCTGAGATGTGGCTGGCGGTGCTGGTTGGTTCGGCGGGATGCTACGCGCTCAAGCTCGCTGGTCTGTCGGTGCCCCGCCGGCTCCTCAGCAACGCCCGGGTCGGGCGCGTCACCGACCTGCTGCCCATCGCCCTTCTCGCCACGCTGGTGGCGGTGCAGACCTTCACGACGGCTACGCGGCTGGTCGTGGACGCGCGCGCCGCTGGCGTCGCTGTCGCGTGTGTGGCGGTGCTGCTCCGAGCACCGTTCCTTGTCGTGGTGGCGGCCGCCGTGGTCACCACCGCGTTGCTCCGCCTCATTCATTGACGGTCCGCGGTGTGTTCGCGCTTACAAAACTCTGATGCGCCGTGTTGCCCGCATGGCGGTCGTGCGTCGCGCGATCTCCAACAGTCTGCTCACCCGTTGATGCACTGCTGGGTCGACACCTGCTGAGTGCGCCCGCGCCCATCCGCCAGGTTGGGAGCGATCTGGGTCATGGTGAGCGCATAGCCCTCGTTGGGGTCGGTGGTGCTGGCGGCGAACACCAGACCCTGGACCACGCCGGAGGTGTCGACAAGGGGTCCTCCCGAGTTGCCAGGAATGATCTGCGCGGCAAGCACCTCGATGTCGCGGTTGACGACGTCGGAGTTGTAGATGTTGTAGCCGCGGGCGGTCTCGGTGCCGCGCACCTCGGCGGGCGCCACCGTCTCGGTCTGGCCGCCCGGGTAGCCGATGGCCGCCCCGAGCACCCCCCTCCCGGGGTCGGTGGATGCGGTGCGCAGCGCAGTCTCCCCGAGGCCGGGCACGTGCAGGATGGCCACGTCCACCTTGGGGTCGAAATAGACCACGGTCGCGGGATGGGTCGCCCCGTCCGTGGTGTCGAGCTCGACACGCTGCGATCCTGCCACCACATGGGCGTTGGTGACCACGTCGTCGTCGCCGATGGGCCACGCCGATCCCGCCTCGGCGCCGCCGCATCCGAAGGCGATCACCTTGGAGGTCACCGCCTCGGCGGCACGGATCCCCGGTGTGTCGACCAACGTTGGGATGGCGGCCGGGAGCGGGGCGATGGGCGCGATCGCGGAGAAGGGGTTGGGGAAGCTGCTGTTGCGCAGGGAGTTCTCCAGGCTGGCCAGGAATCCCGGCGGTCGCGGCGCTGCCCCGTCGAGTGCCTTCTCGATCGCCGACCCGTTGATCTGGGTGTCGAGCGCAGTCCAGGGACTCTGGGAGAACGTCAGCCCGAGGTACCACGAGCCCGCCAGCACGCCGGCAACGGCCAGCAAGGAGCCCAGGGCGCTGTCAAACGCAGCAAACCGGGTGCGCAGGCTGCGGACACGAGCCCGAAAGCCGATGGTCGTCCCGATGCCCTGAACGATCAGCACGATGCCGAGGAAGACACCAGACGTGATCAGCGGCTCGACGTTCGGCTGCTTGCTGAAGAACGCGGCCACGGGCGGCGCCGCCGCGGCGCCGGCGACGACGCCGACGATCAGCCCGACCAGCGACGGCCCCACCCAGCTGATGCCCCGACGGTAGCCTGAGACAAGGGCCGACGCGACCAGCAGGAGGATGACGGCATCGAGGATGTCCATGGGCGCAGTGTGGCGTCGCCCGCGGCGATGGTGCTCGCACGCTCTGCGCGGTCAGACGAGAGACACGGATGACTGCTTGGCCGCCACCCCGACGACAGACGGTCCGCAATGGCGCCTTTTCCCCGCCGGGTGAGGCGGGCTTTAGGGCGCGCCAGATTGACTCAATCCTGTTGCGGATGGGCCGCTGAGTACGGGCGCGGACAGACGCGAGCGCCCGAGCGCCGCACCGTGGCCGGGAGGGGCAAAGGGATCCATCCGTGACGAGGGAACCTCGCCGTGTCCGTATCGCGCCCGATCCACCAAGCGTATGTGCCGCGTGCCCGCAACCTGTTCGATTCTGCGCGAGGGGGGGCCATGTTCAAGCGCCCCCGGATGGTCCCGCTGCTGGTGATGACCGCAGCTGCGATCGCCGGAGCGTGGCCCACAGCGGCGTCTGCGGCCACCCAGCCAAGGCTCGGGACAGCTCTCAACTTCGCGGTCCTGGCAGGATCGACGATCACGAACACCGGCCCCACCGTGATCACCGGCAATCTGGGACTGCATCCGGGTACCGCGGTGACCGGATTCCCTCCCGGCAGCGTCACCGGCACACAGCACGTTACTGACGCCGCGGCGTTGCAGGCGAAGAACGACCTCGTCACCGCCTACACCGACGCCGCCAATTCGCCGTCGACCTCCAACCTGACCGGTAAGGATCTGGGCGGAAAGAACCTGACCCCCGGTGTTTACACCTTCAGCTCGTCGGCACAGTTGACCGGTTCACTCACCCTGAGCGGCAATGGCGTGTTCATCTTCCGGATCGGGAGCACGCTGACCACCGCGAGCAACTCGGTCGTCCTTCTCAGAAATGGCGCCCAGGCGTGTGCGGTGTACTGGCAGGTCGGCAGCTCAGCCACGCTCGGCTCGGCGACTCAGTTTCAAGGCAACCTGATGGCACTGACCAGCATCACCATGGTCACCGGCGCCAACATCCTCAAGGGGCGCGCCCTGGCTCGGAACGGGGCGCTCACGTTGGACGGCAACCAGATAACTCCCCCCGCCGGCACGTGCGCTCTCGCGTCCAGCGGTACGCCCGGGCGGCCAGGGACCCCATCAACGCCCAGCACCGGCGCTGGAGATCCCGGTTCCATGCGTCCTGCCCTTGGCCTCGGGGCGATCGTCGTCGGTGTCCTGATGGTCGCAGTCGGACGCCGGCGCGCAGGCGATGCGCTTTGATGGCGACCTCCTCGCGCGCTCCATATGTGGACGGTGCGTCGGAGCTCCCGACAGCACAGAACGGCTGACTCAATCCTGTCGCGGCGGCGCGCTGGGTACGGGCGGGGCAGCGTCGTCGACCCGCGAGACCCTAGAATGCGTGCGACAAATGCCCGCGCGGAGTAGGCGAGTCACTGCCTGCCTCGGCCGTAGCAGGCGAGGCGAATTCAAGCGTCGGGGCGTGGCGCAGCCCGGTAGCGCACCTGCTTTGGGAGCAGGGGGTCGCTGGTTCGAATCCAGTCGCCCCGACCACTCGCTGGTATCAGCGCAGTCTGACGGTTCGCGAAGGTGCGGTCCTAGCGGCGAGCGCGTCATCCCTCAACCTGACCCGCCAACGCTCGCCGAGGCCAGCGTCCTCTCGTTGGATCGGGCAACTTCACGCCCCATTCCGCACGAAGATCAGCAGGCCGGCGGCGCGCACCAGATGGAACTGATGTGACAGGTCGAAGCGCAGGTGCGCATCGATCGGGATGCGCGTGTTGTACAGGGAATAGACCACCACATAGTCTGCCTGGGCAAACGCACGCCGCCACACGTCCGCCGCCGCGGCGGTCGTGCCGCCGTAGGCGACCCTGGTGCCATAGGCGTCAGCAATGGTGGGGCAGCCCGGCCGAGCCGAAACGAAACGATCGGTCGTGATCAGGTCCGCGGCACTGTCGGCCAGGGCACAGCCGCCTGCCGGAATAATGGCATCGACCGCGAGTGACCGGTCCCGTGATGATTCGGCCGACACCGAGCGGACCTGGTTCGCGGCTAGAACCGTCAGAACCACCGCTGCGAACGCCAGCATGGCCCGCGATGGATGCCGGCCAACCAGGCGACCAAAGGCGAGGCCGACCACGATGGCCAGGAAGGGCGCGAAGAAGGCGGCATAGTGGGCGTAGAACTGCGCCGGAGCAAGCAGGAGAACAGACACAGCGACGGCGGAGCCGATGGCGAACCACTCAACGCTGGTCGGGCGCCGGTGGGACACCGCGAACCCTGCAACGACCAGGACCACGAGCCCAACCACCACTGCAATCGCCAAAGCTCCTCCAGCGATCGTAGTCGTACCCATCAGGTCGGCGAGTCGAGCGGACAGACCGACGCGGCTCGGCGCCGCGATCCGGCTGAGCTGTAGGGCCACCACATCGTGGTAGAAGGCCCCTGGCGCGGCGATGAAGAACGGCAGCGTGGGGACTGCAAAGCCCGCCGCCACGCCGCCGATGAAGGGCACGAGGCGCCTCCGGATCACAGGGAGGCAGACGACCGCAATGACGAGGACCGGGATGAGCGCCCAGGCTTTGACCGTGCCGGCGAACCCGAAGGCCGCGCCGCCTGCCAGCAGGCGGAGGCCGCCGGCGAAGGCCTCACCATCAAAAACGAGCACTGCTCCCAGCAGGCAGAAGACGTCGAGCAGCGGTTCGAGCAGCACGGTGTGGGTTGCGTTCACCTCGGCGGGAAACACCGCCATGAGACCCGCAGCAACGAGCGTCGCGAGCCGCCCACGATGGCTCACCAGCGTCCCCACGAACACGACGTTTGCCGCGGCCACAAACGGCATGCACAGCCGGAGCACGGCAAGAGCGTCTCGTGTGCCGATCAGTCGCGAGAGGAGCGCCACCGGACTCGCGAGCAGCTCCAAGCCGGGCGGCTGGACCAGTACGAAGTCCCGATACGGAATCGCCCCATGGACAAGCCTGACGGAGGAGCCGAAGTAGACGGCGTCGTCGTATTCACTCTGGCCGAACAGCAACCCGGGTCGGCTCAACTGGTAGAGAACCAGTCCGGCGGCGACAGCTGCGACCGCGGCGACGATGACCCTTGTCATCCCGTCGCGCCGTGCGACCGGGGAGTGCGGCACGATCGACTTATTCATCGGCCGGGGGGATTCGCGGCGCACGAAGCCGTGGCCGACCGAACACAACCGCACATCTGATTGGACATTGGGATCGCTGAGTTAACCACGCCCTGTTCCCCGGCGCAGGGCATCAGCTTCAGATGAGCTCACACAGATCACAGACGCTCCCATCCCCGTTGCTATCATCGTCGGCAGCACGCTCGCCAACAGTCGCACCCCACGTCCGCGTCCAACATCACACCCCGGAGGCATGATCACCATTCCCACCGATTCCGCGCAGCAGTACGCGATGACCGTGCTTGTGCCCGACGTCGAAGAGGCGCAGCGCCTCGCTGCCGCGCTTGACGAGGTTCGCCGTCCCGACAGTCCACTCGCGGTGATCGCGGTTCCGCCGGTTCGCGGCGTCGCCTTCTTCGCCGACAGGGACCGTCAGGCCAAGCTCGATCGCTGGTGGGCCCACGCCATTCCCGAGGACAGCGTGCCTGTGTACCTGCTCATGGACGAAAAGGGGATCGCGCAATGGCTGCCCGGCCTGGATGGCCGGTTCGTCGTGGGCCTCGCTGCGCCCGAGGACGCGCAGCGATACCACCATCTGGCAAACGTCTCCATCGCTGCAGGCAACAGCCTTCTCGACGTCGCCCTGGCGGCCGTCCAGCAGTTCGCCGGTTCGCCGATGTTTCGTGACGATGCGGCCGTCCGCCTGGAGAAGCGCCTGCGCCGCGTCCAGCCGGACGGGGCATCGCGATTCCGCAGAGCACGCCTGCGTTCCACTGACGAAGCCCTCCTCCCCGCGGCCGGCACCAGTGCCGGACATCCCATCCCCAATGTGCCGCCGCCCGAGGGCACGCCGGCGCTCGACCCCGACGCGCCCCGTGAGGAGCTGGTGCGGGCGCTGGCGGACACGCTGCGCAGGTTGCAGAAGATCCGGTCGGCGAACTGACCACGGCGCTGGTTGAGCGGGCTGCCGGCTCGCCTGTTTCGTTGGCACCGAGGGCGCTCCGTGCCGGCGTGGCTGACGGGCAGATGGGATCGGGCACAATGGTTGGGTGAACGGCCGATCGTCGGAACGCCCACTCAAGGGGGCCATCTTCGACTTCGGGGGCGTCATGACCGAGCCCCTCGGCCGCCATCGCGAGAAGATCGTGGACCCCATCCAGCTCGATCTTCTCCGCTTCTTCCTCAATGAGTTCAAGGACGTCTACCACCTGCCCACGGGAGCGCATGACCTCCATCTGCTCGAGACCGGGGCCATCTCCGACGACGAGTTCTTCGGCCGCATGACCGCGCGCTACATGGCAGAGGGCGGACACTCCGGAGTCGACGCCCGCATCGCCGAGTACGTGGTGTTCGGGCGCGGCATGGCGGCGTGCGGCGCAATGATCGATGCCGTCCGCCAGGTCAAGGGTGCGGGCTACCGCACGGCGCTGCTCACCAACATCTCTCGAAGCGGCGAGTCAGTGTGGCGATCCCTGCTGCCCGTCGACGAGCTGTTCGACGTCGTCGTGGACTCGTCGCAAGTGCGGATGCGCAAGCCCGATCCCGCCATCTTCCTGCTCACGTGCGATCGTCTCGGCCTGGCGCCGGAAGAGTGTCTCTTCGTGGACGACCTGCGCTGCAACGTCGACGCGGCCACCGAGCTCGGGATGACCACCATCCAGTGCAACGACCCCATGGTCATCGCTGACGAGGTCGTCGAGTTACTGCTTGGCCGCCCAGCCGCAGCCGAGCCCGAGTCCGCCGGCGCCGGACGGTGACAGCGCCTGCCGCAGTCACCGTCGTCGACCTGTCTGCCGCATCCACGGACTCCCTCGAGATCGCGGCCGGCACGCACATCGGACCGGTGCGCCAGCAGAACCAGGACGCTTTCGCCGCCACCCCGTTGCGAGGCGGCGAAGGCGTCGCTTTGGTCGTGGCCGACGGGATGGGCGGGCTGCCTGGGGGCCTCGAGGCGGCCGGAGCGGCGGTCTCTGCGGTGCTTGACGTGCTCGCCTCAGGGGAAGCGAAACGCACCACTCTCGTGGCCGCCGTCGAAGCCGCGAACCGGGCGGTCGGCGCTCTGCGGTCCGACATCGGCGGACAGCCGGGGACCACGCTGACCATGGCCGCCGTGCGCGGCCACGAGGCGGTGATCGGCCACGCCGGAGACAGCCGCGCGTACCTGATCCGCGCCGCCACGGCCACGGCCCTCACCAGCGACCACTCGTGGGTGGGCGAGCAGGTGCGTGCCGGCGCGCTGGACCCGGGCTCCGAGCGGCATCACCCTCGCCGGAATGTCATCACCCGGGCGGTGATGGGGGAGGACCTCGAACCCGAGGTACTGTCGATCGAGCTGGCGCCGAGGGACATCCTGATGCTCTGCAGTGATGGGTTCTGGGAGCCGCTGGCCGACGAAGACATCGCCGTCCTCCTGGACACGCCGGGGCCGCTGACTGCCGTGGTCGAACGGGCCGCCCAGGCGGCCCTCGATGCCGGCGGGACGGACAACGTGACCCTGGTCGCCATCCGCATCCGGGCCTGAGCCGAAAGGCTGTCGCTGAACACGCACGGACGGCGATTTCATGGCACGATCCGAGTGGCCGTTACCAAACCGGTGTTCGCCTCGTTCTCACAGCATTCATCCCACAAGCGGGCCCCACAGGAGACCTCAGATGCCACGACGCCAGCGCCTCCGCGGTGTCAAGTTCTGCCCCCATTGCGGCTCGGGTTATGACGGCTTCAAAGCGATGGAGCTGCGGGGTCGCTACTGCTCGCCAGGGTGCCTGGCGGCGGCTCGAGCAGTCCACCGCCGCGGCACGTCGCAGGCCCGCGGCGTGGGTGATGCCACCCTCCTGACCCAATGAACCCCGGGCTGCCGGCGCACGCAGCCCGCTGACGATCGGGCAGACTCGCGCCCATGGCACGTCTCTATGCTCAAGTCTGCGCGCTCCTCTTTCTGCTCGTGGGTGTCGGCGGCCTCGCCGCCGGGAGTGCCGGGCCACCCGCCCGCAATGGCGGGGGCAACATCGGCAGCCTCGTCCTTCACCTCACGTGGGCTCGCGACGTTCTCGACATCGGGCTCTTGATCCTCTTCGCCTACGTGGGCTTCGTGGCCTCGCGGCGGCTGGGCCGGCTGCTGATCGGGGCGGCCGGGATCGTGCTCCTGGCGCTGGCGATCGTCGGATTTCTGGTGGGCGACGACGCGGCGGCCACCCGCGGGTTCCTGGGACTGCACTTCACCACGGCGCTCAACATCCTCGACCTTGTCGTCGGCGTGCTCGCCATCCTCGCGGCGCTGGGCACAGTTGAGGAACCGGCGCCGGCGCCGCAGTCGGTGCTGCGGGGGTGATGCGCCCGCCTCAGTGGCGGCCGTTGGTCTCGTTGTGGATGCGCACGGAGCCCTCGACGGACACCGCCTCATCGTCGTGCACGACCTTCTCCACCTGTTGGCGGGCGGCGCCGGCGGCGGCGCTCGCGAAGGGAGCCACCCGGCGAACTGTGCGCTCGGCCACATGGTACGCGTCGCGAGCGGCCGAGCCGAAGGCGCCCAGTTGCTGGCGGGTCTTGGCCCCGGGCTGAGGCGCGACACAGACCCCGACGACGGCTCCGATGACACTGCCGTGAACGAAGCCACGGACGTAACCCATCTCTCTCTCCTCAATGATTGCCGTTGACGGAGACCACCCTACTACGTCAATGCTGTGGAAGCCCATTCGCCATCCGGCGTGATTCGCAGGTGCTCGACGGGCCGGCCCCCTACCAGGTGCTCGTCGATGATCTCGTCCACATCCTCGACCCCGAGGTTGCCGTACCACACGCCGTCGGGGTAGACGATGAGGATCGGGCCCTGATGGTGCTGTTGGTTGCAGCCCATGCGCGTGGTGCGGACGTGGGTCAGACCACGCCGCTCCAACTCGTCACGGAGGCGGAGCAGGATCCTCTCGCTGCCCATCCCGCCACAGTGGTGGCGGCCGACCGTGGTGCAGACGAAGACGTGCACCGGACGGAGCTCGAAGCTGGGGTCCATGGCCATGGATGGTGACGCAGCCGGCACCTCCGGCGCGCGCTGCGGGGCGTGGCCGCGGTCCGTCAGAGTCGGCTGGTCGTGGAGATGAGCTTCGCGTTCTTCGCCGACGCCGCCACCGTTCCCAATGACGGCAAGGTGTACGTGCTCGGCGGTGGCTTCAGCGCTCTCGCCCTGCCCCAGTTGCCGGGGATGGCCAGCTTCGCGGTCGTCGCCGGTTTCCGGTTCACCGCGGCCGACGCCGGGCAGGTCCACGTCATCGAGCTCCGCTTCGTCGACACCCTGGGCAAGTTGGTGCTGCCCCCCGCCACCATGCGGTTTGAATCGGCGGGGCCGCCGCCGACCGGGGCGGGCGAGGTGAGCGTGTCGACGGTGACAGTCCTCCAACCCACTCTCGGCGAGCCGGGCGAGTACGCCGCGGAGTTCTGGCGGGAGAGCACCCTGCTGAGCACGGTGCGCCTCCACGTCCTCGAGCAGCAGGGGCCCATCAGTGCGCCGGGTGGCCCGCCGCCCGCGTAAGACGCCAGCTCAGCGCTTCTGCGCGGGCTCGTACTCGTAGAAGCCGCGACCGCTCTTGCGACCGAGATAGCCGGCCGCGACCATACGCTTGAGCAGCGGCGGCGCCGCGTAGTCACGGATGGCGTACTCCGCGTAGAGCGCGTCGCAGACGAACTGCGCGGTATCGAGGCCGATGTAGTCGAGGAGCTGCAGCGGGCCCATCGGGTGTCCGCAGCCCAGCTTCATGCCCTCGTCGATGTCCTCCTTGGTCGCGAAGCCCGACTCGTAGAGGCGCACGGCGCTGTTCAGGAAGGGGATGAGCAACAGATTGACGATGAAGCCGCCGCGATCCTGGGCGACGATGACCCGCTTCCCGAGCCGCTCGCCGAGCGCCCGGGCATCCTCGAGTGTCTGGTCGCTGGTGGCGATGGTGCGCACCACCTCGAGGAGCTGCATCACCGGAGCAGGGTTGAAGAAGTGGGTTCCGATCACGCGGTCGGGCCGATGGGTGGCGCGGGCGATCTCGATGATCGGCAGTGATGACGTGTTGCTCGAGAGAATGGTGTGCTCGGGAACGATCTGATCGAGTTTCCCGAACAGCTCCACCTTGTCGGGGAGGCGCTCCACGATGGCCTCGACGACGAGGTCGCAGTCGGCCAGCTCCCCGAGGTCAGTGCTGAAGCTCAGCCGACCGCTGATCCGCGCGACGTCGTCGTCGCTGAGCTTGCCGCCCTCGCGACCTCGCTCCAGGGAGCGTTCCACGCGCCGGCGGCCCGATTCCAGCGCCTCGCCTCCGGCCTCGGCCACGCGCGTGCGCAGACCGCTGCGGGCGCAGACCTCGGCGATGCCCGAGCCCATCAGCCCAGCACCGACGACGCCGACCGTGGTGATCTCCATCTCTGCCTCCAAAGTGGATCGTGCCGAGCGCAAGTGTGCCAGCCCGCGAGCGGGCCGTTGCGACTGCGCTGCCTATGATGGCGGCCATGGCCACTCCCAACGTCGCCGTGGTGAGCGGAGACCTTCTTCTCGCCAGCCGGCTGCGCGCTGCCTTGATCGGCATCGCGGACGTGGCGGTGGTCGCGGCGGGCAACGTCCCGCGTGCGGAGCTGCTCTTCATCGATCTCAATGACGACGCCGACGCTCGCATCGCGTTGATTGGCGAGCTGCGCCGGCGGGGTCCGGGACGGATCATCGGCTTCTGCCAGCACGACGAACGCGCCGTGCGGATCAGGGCGATGGAGGAGGGCGCCGACCAGGTGGTCACCAACGGAGCCCTGCAGGAGGCGGCGCTCCGCCTTGTCGGCGTCCAGGCCGGTGGCTGATCTCCAGCGGCGCGTCACCGCCGAGCTCGACCGCGTCCGCGAAGAGGTCGTCGAGACCCGTCGCGACCTCCACCGCCACCCGGAGCTGTCCCTCCACGAGCAGCGCACTGCGGAGATTGCAGCCCGGCGCGCCGCCGACCTCGGCTTCGCGGTGCGCAGCGGGGTCGGCGGCACCGGGGTCCTCGCTGATCTCGACGGCGGCGGCGAGGGTGACGCACCCACCCTGATGCTCCGCGCCGACATGGACGCCCTTCCGATCGTCGAGCGCGGCACGGATCGAGTGGTCACCTCCGAGGTGGACGGCGTGATGCACGCCTGCGGTCACGACGGTCATGTCGCCATGCTCCTGGGGGCCGCCGCGGTCATGGCATCGCTGCGCGATTCGTGGCGCGGCCGGCTGCGCCTCTGCTTCCAGCCCGCCGAGGAGATCGCCTCGGGGGCGGCGCCCATGATCGACGATGGTGCGTTGACCGGCGTGGACCAGGTTTTGGGCATCCACCTGTGGGCACCCATGCAGGTCGGACAGGTCGGCGTCAAGGAAGGCGCGATCTTTGGGAGCGCCGACGAGTTCGGCATCACGGTGCGCGGTCGCGGCGGGCACGGGGGCATGCCCCACACCAGCATCGATCCCGTCGTCGCGGCCGCCCACGTGGTGCTGGCGCTGCAGGGCATCGTCAGTCGCGAGACGTCGCCCTTCTCGCCGGCGGTGGTCACCATCGGCCAGGTCGCCGGGGGCCGCGCCTTCAACGTCATCGCTGACGAGGTCCGCCTGCGCGGCACCGTGCGTGCCATCGAGCCCCAGGAGCGCGAGAGGCTGCTGCGGCGGGTTGCCGAGGTGGCCGCCGCGATCGCCTCCGCCTCGGGAGCCACCGCGGAGTTCGAGCGGGCAGCGGGATGCCCGCCCGTGATCAGCGACACAGAGTCGGTGGAGGTCGTTCGTCGGGCTGCGATTGCAACGGTCGGGGAGGACAACGTGCTCACACCCCAGGCGATCACCGTCGGCGACGACGTCGCCTGTCTCATCAACGGTGCGGGAAAGGGCTGCTACTTCCTGGTTGGCGCGGGCGATGTCGCCAAGCACGCGGTGGCACCGCACCACAGCGCCGACTTCGACATCGACGAGCGCTGCCTGCCGGTTGGGGTGGGGACGCTGGTGCGCGCTGCCCTCGAGGTCTTGCGGTGACCGACCCCTGGGCACGGCTCCGATCCGAGCGCGCCCGGCAGTACGAGCAGCCTGCGGACATGACCCCCCGGGCTGCCTCAGCGTCGCGCACCGAGATCACCACGGTGATGCAGATCCAACACGCCAACAACGATGGCAACGTCCACGGCGGCTCGATCATGCGAGTGGTCGACGAGGCGGCCGGGATCGCCGCCATGCGCCACGCTCGCCGGCGGGCGGTGACCGCCGCGATGGACGACATGAGCTTTCTTGCTCCTGTGTACATCGGTGACCTGGTGACGGTGCGCGCCACGGTCAATGACGCCCATCGCACCTCCATGGAGGTGGGCGCGCGGGTTGATGCCGAGAACATCGCCACCGGTGAGTGGCGGCACGTGGCCAGCGCCCACCTCGTCTTTGTGGCGCTCGACGTCGAGGGCAGACCGGCGGCGGTGGCACCCGTGCTGGCTGAGAGCGCCGACGAGAGGCGCCGCCAGGCGCAGGCGCGGATCCGCCGCAAGCAGCGGTTGCTTCGCAAGCAGGCGCTGGCCGAGGCCGACAGGGACCGGGAGCGCTGAGGGTCTGTTCCCAGATGACCGCCTGGACGAGCCGCGACCACGACGGGTCCTGTGGCAGTCCACTGTAAAGTCAGACCAATGACCGAGCTCGCCGCCCCGATGACGGTTCGCGACGCCACCGCGCCGCCGCCGACCGCGCGCCAGCACATCCGCTTCGCCTTCTTTCGTGTCCGGTCCGAGTGGCGGTTGCGCAGCGAGGAACAACGTGGCGCCGACCGGGCCGAGGTGGTGCGCCTCATCGCGGACATCGACAGCCGCGACAACGTCCTGCTGCGAACCTACAGCCTCGTCGGCACACGCGGAGATGCCGACTTCATGGTCTGGCTGGTGAGCGATCGGCTCGAGGACCTCCACGAGTTCTCATCACGCCTGAACCGGACGGGGATGGGCGCCTTTCTCGAGTCGCCGTACAGCTACTTTTCCATGACCAAACAGAGCATGTACGTCGAGAAACACGAGCACCCCAACCAGGAGGGGAGGAGCAACCGGCTGATGATCGCGCCCACCAATCGGCGGTATCTCTTTGTCTATCCCTTCGTGAAGACGCGCGCGTGGTACCGGCTGAGCAGCGAGGAACGGCAGCGCCAGATGAGCGAGCACATCGCCACGGGCCACCGCTACCCGGGCGTGAAGATCAACACCACGTATTCGTTCGGTCTCGACGACCAGGAGTTCGTGGTGGCCTTCGAGAGTGACTCCGTGTCCGATTTCCTCGACCTTGTGCATGAGATGCGCGAGAGTGAGGCGTCAACCCACACCGTTCGCGACGTGCCATCGTTCACCTGCATGCTCATGCCGCCCGAGGAAGCTCTCGCCGCCATCGGCTGATCGCCGGCCGCCTACTCCGGGATGACGGCGCTGCGTCTCTGGGCCGTCTCGATGGACTCGTTGAGCACCTCGAACACATGCATGACGCGCACACCGGGCGCATAGCGTGCCGCACCGTTGCGCAGCTGGAGCAGGCAGGAGACGTTCTCGGTCACGAGCACCTCGGCCCCGCTGGCGACCACATGCTCGAACTTGCGCTGCAGGATCGCCTCACTGCGCTCGGGCTGGTCGCGGAAGTACATCCCCGGGCCGCCGCAGCACATCGCGGCCTCTGTGAGAGGAACCAACTCCAGGCGAGGGATTTCGGAGAGCAGCCGCTGCGACGCTGACCGCGCCAGACCGTCGATGGGTAGCGAGCAGGGCTCGTCGATGGCCACCCGCCAGCGCAGTGGTCCCAGCGGGGCACGTTGACCGGAGTCGGCGAGAAGCTCGGTGGCCAGGATGGTCCGCTGTGCCACCCGCTGGGCGTCGATGGCGTGCAGCGGGTCGCCGGCGAGCACGGTGTCGTATTGCTTGTAGTGCGCTGTGCAGGAGGCCACATCGCCCACCAGCAGGTCCACCTTGAGCTCGCGAAGAACGTCGACGTTGGCGGCGGCCATGTCGGTCATCGCCGCGCGATCGCCCAGTGACTTGGCGGGGAGGCCGCTGCAGGCAAGGCGTGGGACGAGCACCTCGAACCCGTTGGCGAGCAGAACGCGCATGGTCGCCTCGGTGGCCTGTGGGACAGCCATGTTCTGGTAGCAGCACATCAGGAAACCGAGCCGGCCCCGCACCGGAGCGAGTGCTTGGGGCAGGTCGCGGGCGCGACGGTATGCGGTCTGACGGGGCAGCGGTCCCACGTGCTCCATGAGCGCGCCGCCCGTCCCCAGCCAGCGGGTCAACCCGGTGCGTCGCGCGAACGCGTGGAGCCCGGTCACCTGAGCGGCCCGGGACAGCCCGTGCAGGAAACGCAGGGAACCGCGGTGCGGGAGGACGGAGCGGAAGGCGATTGATTGCCCCCAGGGATGGCCCTCCTGTTCGTGCAGCTCCATGCGCGCGCGGCTGACGATCAGCGAGGTGGGCACACGGGGCGCGCAGGCGGCGACACAGTTGTCGCAGGTGAGGCAGGTCGAGAGGGGACCGTCGGCGATATCGCGCAGGTCGATCCGGCCCTCGATGGCGTCACGCACCAGCGACACCCGGCCGCGCGCAGTCTCCCACTCCACCGGATTGATGACGTAGGTGGGGCAGACCGCCTGGCAGAGCGAGCACTTGTTGCACTCGCTGGCGGCCTGGTACACATCCTCGAGGAAGCGCGGCGGGACGGCGAGATCGGGCACCGGCGGAATTGTACGGGCCGGGGCGCGGACGCTGAAGTGCCTGCGTTGACTGCGGAAAACGGCAGCCGCCATGCTTGCGCCGGCCCTTTGGCTCTTCCGTCCGTCCCAGCATCGAGGTTGCCATGGCGCACGAGACCACCCCGACCATCCACCTGATCGCGCGCCCCGCCATCGACCTCGACGGCATGCGCGCCTACCTCAGCGACGTCGGCGGAGCCTCCTGGCTCGAGCAGCGCACCGAGGCGGACGTGTCGCCCAACCCCGGCGAGCTGCTGGTGGAATTCGGAGGGCGCGCCTGCTACCGGAGTTGGGAACCAGGGCTGAACGTCAATGTCACCAAGGTGCGGACCGATCAACGCGACTACCTCAGGAACATCCTCAAGAGTGCGCACGGCAGCGTTCTCGAGCACGCCAACTACTCGTTCGCGCTGCGCAACGTGAGCCGTGTGGCGACCCACGAGATCGTTCGCCACCGCGCTGGTGCTGCCTACAGCCAGGAGAGCCTGCGCTATGTGCGCCTCGTCGACATCGGATTCCGAGTGCCTCCGGCCCTGGAGCCGCTCCACCGGGAGTGCGTGGAGCTGGTCGAACGCCTCGAGGAGTTCCAGCTCTCCGCGGCCAAGGCCTTGAAGATCGACGAGGCCGGCATTCCCTTCCACGTCAAGAAGGAGGTGACCTCGGCGCTGCGCCGGCTGGCCCCGATCGGTGTCAGCACCGACCTGATCCTGACCATGAACCTCCGCACCCTGCGCCACGTCATCGAGATGCGGACGGCTCCGGGAGCGGAGGAGGAGTTGCGGCTCATCTTCGGCAGGCTGGGCGAGATCATGGTCGAGGAGGCGCCCGGGGTCTTCCAGGACTTCACGCGCCAGGAGGACGGCTCCTGGGTGCCCGAGTTCCGCAAGGTGTGACATAGCCGTTTTGGAGCGGTGGTCCAGATTCAAACGTAAGGTATGATCGAGGCACCACCGGTATGATGGTTCCAATCCGGTCAACCGCGAGGCAGGGAGCCCGAATGATCAGCGTCAGCGACACCGCCCTAGGCCAGCTCCAGACTCTCTTCTCCGAGCAGGCGCCTGAGCAGCAGGTGGGTCTGCGCGTGTACATCTCATCGGGTGGCTGCTCCGGATTCTCGTACGGGATGGGCATCGACGAGAATCCGCCCAAGGAGGATGACGAGGTCGTCGACGTCAACGGAATGCGGGTGTACGTCGATTCGTACTCGGCTCAGTACCTCGAGGGAGCGGAGATCGACTACGTCGACGCCATCATGGGCGGCGGATTCACGATCAACAATCCCAACGCCGTCAAGACATGCGGCTGCGGCCACAGCTTCCAGACCGCCGACAGCGCCGGCGAGGCCAAGGCCTGCTCCCACTGACGCGCTGAACCTCCGAGGCGGGTGACGCGCGGAGGCGTTGGTATCCTTGACGCGCGAGCGGGAGTAGCTCAGTTGGTAGAGCGCTAGCCTTCCAAGCTGGATGTCGAGGGTTCGAGTCCCTTCTCCCGCTCCAATATTTCTTCGTTCGCTCGAGCCCAGCTGGGCATTGGCGTCGGCTGGACAAGCCTCCCATTGGCCGGCGCGGCTCTGGGGAGAGCTGTCAATTCGATCCCGGGTCGCGTACGGCATGCCGCCGGTCAACCTGCCTTGCGGAATTCCTCGTAGCGGACCTCGAGATATTCGGGCGCAGGATGGTCAGCCCGCTGCCGGGGGAGAGAGATTGGCTGCCCATGGATGCCCTGGAGACCGTGCCGCAACATGGGTCCGTCGTGCTCATCGAGTATGTCTCGTCGAACCTCGATGATGCGCGAAGGCGAGACACCGATCATGTAGCTGTCAAATGCGGCGTGATGCAACTTGCAGAGCGCGAGACCATTGGTTACGACGGGCACCCCGCGGACGTCCATGTCAGGAACGATGTGTGCTGCGTCCAGGAGTTCGCGGTGACGCAAGTTGCACACCGAACATGAGTGTCGATAAGCACGGAGCACACGCTGACTGAAGGCGGCCTGGTGCAGTCGTTGCAGAACAAGGCGCGCCCGGTATGCTCGGATGGGCTCCTCGGCGACCAAGGTAGCACCCTCCGCTGATGCGTCGGCCGGATTCTCGGCAACGGCGATGCGGAACGCCAGCTGACCGCGTAGCTCCTCGACCACGTAGACCGGGCTGAACAGTGCGTAGATTCCCTTCACAATGCCATGGAAGTAAATCAGCGGAAGACGAGCTTCCATCGCCTTGCGTAGTCCGTTGTTGTCGCGGTGATTAGGGTCGGTCTGGAAGTACCGGTAGACCAGGTAGTCGTCCTGAACAAGGTCCCCATACGGATTGCTCGGAGCGGTTGTCATGGTGAGAGGCAGGTCAAGAATCGAAGGTTTGAAGATTCCTTGTGGCCCGATCAGCTTGACCGTGCTTCCGCGGAAACCGAAGCCCACCGCGATGACCCGTCGCGGTATGGCGTCCCTGCCGAACCGCATGGCAAGCCGCTCGACGTGTGCCATCGCCGCCGCCCGGACTGCGAGGTCCTGAGCAAGGTCCACGGCCGCAGAGTAGGGCCCGGTCGAACGCGGTGACAAGCCGGCCAGGCTTCCCGCGAGTTCGTGCAGCGTCCGTTCGCTACCTGGCCGCCCGTCGCAGATATACCGGCCCAAACTGGGTGACGCCCCCTACTTCAGAAGTACTTCTGATATCCTGGGCCCATGAGAGTAATCGAGCGGCCGTTCTCGGACCTCCTCAGGCACCCGAAAGACGTGACCATTGAGGTCGAGGAGGGGGATGTTGTACTCCGGCGCCGCGACGAGCCGGACCTCCGGCTGACCCGGGCGGACCGCGAGGTCGAGCGGGCCGCAGCGTTCGCGGCATTCGGCCGCACGTTGCGCAACCTGGCGGTCC
>DAINCY010000002.1:65620-75168 GCA_036732145.1 Candidatus Dormiibacterota bacterium | reverse complement strand
GGTGCGCCCCACAGGTACCGGGTAGGCGCATTTCACGCCCAGCAGCCGCGACGTTGGTCCCGGCTGGCCGCGATAGCCGCGAGCGCGGAGGCGGGGCTGTGAAGCCACCGGATGCCAGTACAGCTGCACGCGGTTGAAGGTATTCGTCCAAATCCGGAGCCTCGGGGTGAGCATGGGATCAGCGCTCGGCGGCGACGGCGCATGGGGTCAGGTCGCGGGGGGCCGCATGGGTCCGGAGGAGCTACGTGGGATCGTCGGGGTGCAGCAGGTGGTCGATCTCCGCGTCGAGGCCGCCAGCGCTGCTGCCACCCATGAGGCGGAGCTGTACGGACTGCGCCTGAGAAACGAGGGCGCGCATCTCCCGCTGCGCCACCTCCGCGGCCTCAGCTTCCCGGCGGCGGGCCTCCAGCTCGTCCTCGAGGCGGGCGACACGCTCGCGGAGTACGGCCACCGCGGCGGGGTCATCCGCTGGCGTGTGGAGGCTGGCAGGTGCCGCGTGTCCGCCACCGCCAGCAGGTTGCGGCCACGTGTCCTCCACCTTGACCAGGTAGCGTCCTCGGTCGTCTTTGACGGCCTCCAGCTCGCCACGGCGGATACGCCGTCGCAAGGTATGCACGGATACGCCCATATGGGCGGCGGCATCGGCCAAAGGAAGGCTAGGCACAGCTAGACACCTTGCCCAGGCGGCTCATAGGTCGCGGCATAGGGCGTGCCTATGCATGGGGCGTGCAATGGCCTAGCCCAAGGGCTATGCGTGGGTGGCAACGCGGAGGTGATGACCGTGGCGCCTGAGACGCACCCACGTGACGGTGATAACCTGCTTACGGGTCAGGATGCCGGTCATCCAAGACCACCGTTTGCGCCGGAACGTTTCGTCGCCGATCGACCAGCCTTCGCGGTACATCTGCTCGACGCCACGCTTGTACTTGCGCGGCGACGTGTACTTCTCGATCTTGACCTCGCGGCTTGGAGTGGTCTGACTCATTTTGCCATTCCCCCTCAACGCACCCAGAGTGCCGTCCACCGCGTTAGATGGTGCTCCTTCCCGAACCCACTGTCCATGACGTGAGGACAGGGATCCCCCTCAGGTCATAGGGGATCGGTTGAGGGCCTCCTAGGCCGGCACAGCGGCACGCGCTCGGTGTATGCGGCAGCGTTGGGGCGCACACTTATCCCTGTGAACGACGATGCTCCCGCTGACCAGCGGCCGGACACTCAAACCGAGGCAACCAGGAACCCCCAAGCGCTCCTGCGAGCCGCCCGCTCTTCCTTGGGTGACGTTGAATATGCCGCGGCCGGCGTGATCGATGCCGGCCCGACCCGTCAACTCGCCAGCGAGGCGGTCGAAGCGGTCGAGCGGCTCACGAATCATCTTGTCAGCTTGGAGCAGGGCGTGTCGCGTGAAGCGAGTGCTCACGGGTCTGACCCGGCACCCGCGGGTGAGTGCCATGTCGAAGGGTGCCGTGCCTCCGCTACCCACGTCGCGATCGGAGCGGATGGCGGCGACATCGCCGTCTGCACGAGGTGTGCTGAGGAGTTGGAGGCACTCGTTCCGCAGGGCGGGGGCCGCGGCCCGGCCTCCTAGGCGTTGCTACGGGCCCGTCAACCACCATCCTGGTACGCTGGCGGCTCGTTCTAGGCAGGTAGGGGAGCACCGGTGAGACACACCACCGTCAGCCACGCAGCGATCACGCTGGCCGTCGTCATCGGCTTCGGCGTTGCCCCGCAAGTCGCCGGGCGTCCAGCCGCCGCCGCCACGCCGCACGCGCGGCTCGCCGCCGCCACCGTCACGCAGGCTGGGCTCGCTGTCGCCACCGGGAAGCCGCATGTTCTGGTAATCATGGAGGAGAACCGGGGCTACAAGGCCACCCTCGGCACCTGTTCCGCCGACCCGTACCTCTGTTCGCTGGCTTCGGGCTACGCGAGCTACACCAGTTGGTTCGGCATCCTTCACAACTCGCTGCCGGATTACATCGCCATCATCGGCGGCTCGACGCACGGGTGTCCAGGCTCTGCCTGCGGGGTCACCGATCTCGGTGGCCAGCTTTCCAAGGCGGGCACTCCGTGGACGGCGTACATGGAATCGATGCCATCGCCGTGCTACTTGGGTTCAACCAGTGGCCAATACACCCTCACCCACAACGGCTTCGCCCACTTCCACGACGACAACACCGGACCCTGCCATGTCCTCCCATACCCCGGCAGCATCAAGACGGTGGCCGCCCTCACCGGCGTCAGCGCGCCCGACTACGTCTGGATCACTCCCAATCAACTCAACGACATGCACAGCGGCTCCGTCCAGCAGGGCGATGCGTGGCTGAAGGCCAACCTCGCCCCCGTGCTCGCTTCCTCGTGGTTCAAGAACTTCAACAGCACTGTGATCGTGACCATGGATGAGAACAACGCCCAGCCCCTTCCAGCGGGTGGTCAAGTGCCCATGGTGGTCATCTCTAACGCCGCCAAGGGACAGGGCCATCTGACCATGCAGGGCAACCATTACGGAACGCTGCGCGCCATTGAGGAGGCGTACGGCCTCACTCGGCTCGGAGCCGCAGCCAACGCAGCCAACGGTGATCCATCGGGCAGCTTCTGAGCTACTCCGCGTCCAGCGGGGAATCCAATACTCCTCGGAGTTGTCGGTGCCAGGGTCGTCAGCGGCCTGCGCGCGGAGCGGCCACGGCGCGGCGGCGCTCCTACAATCGGGTGATGAGCAGGGTCATCCAGGTGCGGGTCCGTGGACTCGAGGCCTCGATGCGCGACGACATGCAGGGTCGGTTTGCTGAGCTGGTGGCTGGAAGGGAATGGCGCGACAGCACGCCGTGGCTCGCGGACCAACAATCGCGCGACCTCCTCCCCCAGCTCTTCTTCGACCAGGCGCAGGCGCAGGCGAGGTTGGTGGACGACGACCGGCAGCTGTCAGCCGCGACCTTCGTGCGCATCGCCGGTGACGAGGCCGACGCCCTGGCGCTGGCGTTCATCGCCCGCGACATCTCCGAGCGCTTCTCGGCTGAGGTCGAGTTGCGCGATGCCGACAACCCCATCGCCAAGCTGCGCCAGATCGAGCTGGTCGCCGGCCTGTTGCGCGATGGTCGACCACTCGAGAGCATCCTGGTGCGCCGCGCCATCTACCGGCGCATGCCGGACGGCTCGCGGATGGAGATGATCCCGCCGCACGGACGCGACTCGGCCTTCGGAAAGCCCGTGGCGGATGATGCCGAGCGCAGCTGGAGGTTCATCGTCCACGACATCGGCATCGTTGAACCGTCCTTCCTCGACGCCGAGGCGGAGGCGATGCGCATCTTCCGTGGCTTCCGAGCCCTGCCGTCTGACGATCGCGCATGAGGGCGGTGGTGCAGCGCACCTCTCACGCAGCCGTCCGGGTCGCGGGGTCGGTGATCGGTGAGGTGGGTGCCGGCCTGCTCGTGCTCCTCGGCGTCGGACCCGACGACGATGACGCCATCGCCCAGCGGCTGGCGGGGCGGGTGGCCACCCTGCGCATCTTCCCCGACGCCGCGGGCCGGATGAACCTGGACCTCGCGCAGAGCGCAGGCGCGGTCCTGGTGGTCAGCCAGTTCACCCTCCACGCCGACACCTCGAGGGGACACCGGCCGTCGTTCGTCCGCGCGGCGGCTCCTGGGCAGGCCGAGCGCCTCTGCGATGCGTTCGTCGCCGCCCTCAGGGATCGGGATCTCCAGGTCGCCACCGGTCGGTTCGGAGCGCACATGGACGTCGAGCTGGTCAACGACGGCCCGGTCACGTTGGTGTTGAGCAGCGGCGAGGATGCCTGGCCCGCCGACGCCGGCTGAGCGGCGGTGATCGGCCCCCTCAGGCGCTGCGCCGGGCCCTGAGCGAGACCAGCTGCTCGTTCTCGCCGCCGGTGCCGGCGTAGCGAAAGAGCTCAGGCGGCCGTCCGCCCGTGCCGGCCGGCGAACGGAAGCGAGCCACCCGGGCGCGAAGGGCGGCGACCTCGCGATCGGCGACCGGCCGCAGCACCCCGCTGTCCCGAAGCTCCTGGATGCGGCGCCGGAAGGTGCGATCACTGCCCTCGGGGCCGCCGTGCAGGGCAACGTGCACGCGCAGCAGGTCATCGCCGGTGAAGACGTCACCCACCAGCGCCGCGGCGCCCCCGACCTGCCGGGCGTCGTGGCGGAGGCGCTCGGTCGCCTGGCGAAGGGCGGCGCTGTCCCGAGCCTCGAGGCGCAGCCCCCGCCCGGCTGCGGACCAGCTGCCGGACCCGGCGATCTCGCCCAGCGGAGCGGTGGCGTAGTACCAGGCGGTCACAGTCCGTGCCCCTCGGCCGGGGTCGTCGTCGATGCCCACGAGATGGAGCCGCTCGCTGCGCGCCCCCTTTCTGCCGGGCAGATCGACGCCCGCGCCGCCTGCCAGCCGGATGGCGGCAGCCGCAAACCGCTCACTCGCCTCGAGGTCTCCACGAGGGAGGGCCCGCCGGACGGTGAGCACCTGGAGGGCGCGGCTCGGAAGCACTCCCGGGTCGGCATCGAGGCCGAACACGGCAATTCCCGCCGCCATCGCCGCCTGTGCTGCCCGGGCCATCGTCTGCCTCCTTGTTTAGGCTGATGATGGCACAAACTACGGCCTTGGAGTCGCCCTTGGGACGCGAATGACGCGTTTGTGCCACGGGCGGGGTGTCCCGGCAGCGTCGGTTCAGCGGTGGGCCGGGCAGTTGCCTATCCAAACCTGGCGCAGGTTCGCGAGCGACTGCGGGGTATTGCCGGGGAGCGGACCCCAATTAGGCTTGGCTAACACGTACGGCCGACCGAGGTCGTACCGCGCGAAGGTGGCGAGTAGTGCTGCGGAGACCAGTGGAAACACGTGATCCTGGGGGACGGCGTCGAAGCACCGCTGTGCTGCGATCACCGGGGTGAACAGCTCATCCGCACCCACCTCGATGCCCACGCCGGCGAGTTGCCCGCGCACCGCGTCGGGCGGCTGGGAGTCGATGTTGGTGAGAAAGCGAAGGAGGATTCCACGCTCGCGCAACTCGGCGAGAGCCCGCTCCGCGCCGGCTATCGGCACCTGGCCGGCGGCTACCGTCCCCTCGAGGTCACAGAGCACCGCGCGAAGCGGCACCACCCAGCCCTCGTCGATACACGCGAACTGTCTGGTCCCAGAAGGCGAAGAGGAGCGGCACGACGGTGCAGACGTTGTAGGCGAAGTGGAGGTATGGGCGCGCGAGTGGCGAACCGACCACCCCGCTCTGCCCCATGATCCCCGTGAAACCGCCGCCGGCGTAGAAGGCGGGATCCGTCTTGTAGATCGTGAAGAGGTAGACGTGCTCGACCTCGTGCAGGGTCGCTGCCGCGAACGCGATCCAGAGCCATCGATTGGAGCCGAAGCGCAGCAACAACAAACCGAGGCCAAGCCACACCAAGCTGTCCCAGCTGAAGTGCACCGTCTCAAAGTCGAGTTGACCAAAGACGCCGTGAGCGCGGGAAAGGTCGCCGTTGAAGACGAACACCTGCGCAACCTGGACCATGTGCTCGCCGAGGTGGCCGACTTGCAGGAATGTGATGGCACCGAACACCACGTACAACCCGTAGTGCCGGTATTTGCGAATCGCCTCGACGAAGAAAAGCGGCGCCCATGGGATGAGGGCCGCGCTGACGATCGCCCACGCAGGGTACCCGAGCACGGTAGCAGCAGCGACCATCGCGAGCGCAATGAGCCCAGTGATTGCAATGAGCCGGTCGGGGACCACTTCGGGACGCAGCACGGCGAGGGGTGCGAAGCGGGGTGTCGATCCTGTCTTTCCCGCCCTCAAGGCGTCCTGGGCAGCATCGACCGCGTCCGCCTCGGACGCCGCGCCGGTGTCGTCGTCGGCTCGCCAGCGACGCCAGCCAAGCATGAGCCACATCGCGTCGATGACGGCCACCAACACCGCGCCGGCGATCGCGACGTCCGCATACCGGAACCGCTGGCCGGCCGGGAGCAGCTGAGCTCGCACCGGGACGAGCATGGTCCCCGCCGCAAGCACCGTCGCAGCGATCGCAAGGATGAAGATGAACACGGCGACCCGGAGCCTGGCGCGCGTGACCACTCCCTCATGGGAGGCGCGGGGTGCGGTGGTGACGCCGCTGACGGACACGCTGCGCTGAAGTCTACCCTCGCCGCCTGGCACCGGTGGCCGAGAAGCACGCAGCCTCCAAGACCTGCGGACGCCCTTCGACCGCCTCTTTGCCATGCCGCGGTTTGAATACCACTGTTTGGTGGGCGGGGCAGGGATCGAACCCGCGGCCTTCTCGGTGTAAGCGAGACGCTCTGACCAGCTGAGCTACCCGCCCAGGCGGCATCACTCTACGCTCAGCCACTCCGAGACGGCGGCAGGGCGCCGACGTCATCGCTCCCCAGCGTGGTGTGGACGCGTTCAGCGGTGATCCGCGTGATCTGGTCCGCGGTGACCTCCACCTCCGGCCCCATCATGCCCTGGCGCAGTGACACGCCGTGGAAGATGTCGGCGCCCTCGTCGGCGAGCACGCGATGCACCTTGCCGATCTCCTCGCCGTCGCGATCGAGGATCCTGTGCCCGGGCTTGATCGCGCTCCAGGCCAGCTCATCGTCCTCGGCGTCGTGCACGTCAGTCATCCGGCCACCTCCTGAGCTGTGTGGTCGCGGGTCAAGCGGACAGCGCGTCGCGGATCAGGATAGGACGCCGGAGGTGCCGCGCGCGGGCTCCAGGCGGGTCAGGGCACCGTCCGCACCGGCGACGATGACCAGGTCGGCCATGCCCAGGAACAGCCCATGTCCGACGACGCCGGGGATGGCGTCCAGGCGCGCCGCCAGCCCCTCGGGGTCCGCGATGGGCGCGAACTCGCCGTCGGCGACGAGATTGCCGTTGTCGCTGCGCAGCGGTTCGCCGGCGGCGTCGAGTCGCAGGCTGAATCCGGCCCCGGTCTGGCTGAGGAGTGTCATGGTGTGGTGCCAGCCGAAGACGAGCAGCTCGACGGGGACGAAGCCGGCGAGGCGGGGGCGCAGCTTGGTCTCGTCCGCGACGATCACGAAGCGCGCTGCGGCCGCAGCCACGATGCGCTCCCGCACCAGCGCCCCACCCAGGCCTTTGAGGAGACGCAGGTCGGGATCGACGGTGTCGGCGCCGTCGACGGCGAGGTCCACCCCTCCCGCATCGAGCTCGAGCAGCGGGATGCGCTGCCGGGCAGCGAGCGCCGCGCTCGCCAAGGAGGTGGCCACGGCGGTGACCTGGAGGCCGTCCGCCACGCGCGCGCCCACCGCCTCGATGAACCAGCGGGCGGTCGTTCCGCTGCCAAGTCCGATGGTCATCCCCTCCTCCACGAGGAGGGCAGCCGCTTCACCGGCCGAGCGCTTGGCGGCCTCCAGGTCCATCGACGCAGGCTATCAGGCCGCCGCGCCGCCTCAGGCGATGCGCCGGCGCAGATGCTCGAAGGCGATCCTCTGGTCGGCGCCGTCCGGCTGGCGCATGAACGCCTCCTGGACGCCGAAGATCGCCTCGATGAGCTCGGCGGGATTGACCCCTGGGCGGGGGATCACGCCACGGCGGCGCAGGGCGATCAGCACCCGGCTGGGCACCGCGCCGCCACGCAGATTGACCTCTTCGAGCTGGGTGAGCAAGCCGTCGAGTTCGCAGAGTGCGTCGCGGCGGCGGACCCGCTTCTCCTCCTCCTCCTCGGCCCAGGTCAGCTGATTGAGCACGCGATTGCGGACGAAGGTTGCCATCGCAGGATCCCTCGGGAAGCGCGCCCACTCGGGGGGTGGAAGAACGTGGGGAAGACGAACCGAGCGGGTGGGCGATCCTGGAGCGGCATGGTAGCGGTATTGGCGCCCCTTGAACAGAGGTTTGTGGGTTTGCACCGACTTGTTGGCGAGAATCTCGTCATCCCGCGACAAATCTTCAAGCCTGTGTGAGCCTGCCGGCAGTCTCAAACCGGGACGGCACCCTCCTCGGCAATGACTGCCCGAACCGCCTCGCCGGCTCGGCTTGGCCGGCGCCCGATGACGCGGGCGAACTCGGTCGCAAGCCGGACGGCCACGTCGTGGAGCCGCGGTGGCGGGCTCACTCCCAGGGAGAGCAGCGAGGCCACCCCGGCGCCGGCAATGCCGCACGGGATCACCTCGGCGAACCAGCCCAGGTCGGTGGTCACGTTCAAGGCGGCGCCGTGCGTGGTGACGCCCGAGGCCAGCTTGACCCCGATCGCGGCCAGCTTCTCCTCACCAACCCAGATGCCGGTGTAGGGAGGGCGGCGACCCGCCACCACGTCGTACGCCGCCACGGTGGCGATGAGGGCCCCCTCGAGCGCGCGGAGGTGGGCCACCACGTCGCCCCGCCCGGGGTGACCGGCCACGGGGAAGACGTCCGCGATTCGGAGGATTGGGTAGGCCACCAACTGCCCCGGGCCGTGGAAGGTCACCGAGCCGCCGCGGTCGACCTCGATGTACTCGGCCCCGAGGGACACCAGGTGGTCGGGACCGGTGGGGACATGGCTCGACGAGCCAGTGCGGCCCATGGTGTACACGGGCGGGTGTTCAACGAGCAGGACGAGGTCGTCGATGTCGCCACGCGCTCGCGCCCCCGCGAGGCGTCGCTGGAGCGCCCAGGCATCGCAGTAGGGAACGCGCCCGAGCCACAGGTACTCAAGGGCTGCCACCTCAGAGCGCGCTCGCGGCCAGCACCTGTTCGTGGGCGTGGTAGGAGCTGCGCACCAACGGCCCGCTCTCGACATGACTGAAGCCCAGAGCCAGTCCGAAGGTCTTGAGCTCGGCGAACTCAGCCGGTGTCCAGAAGCGGATCACGGGGTGGTGCTTGATCGAGGGGCGCAGATACTGGCCGATGGTCACGATCTCGACATCGTGGGCGCGCAGGTCGCGGAGCAGCTTCTTGACCTCGTGCATCTCCTCGCCGAGACCCACCATGAGCCCGCTCTTGGTCCGGCTGCGTGGCTCCAGCCGCTTCGCCTCCTGCAGCAATTCCAGGCTCTGCCGATAGCCGGCCTTGGGCCGCACCCGCGCGTAGAGGCGCTCGATCGTCTCGAGGTTGTGATTGAAGATCTCCGGCGCGGTCGCCATCACGATCCGCAGCGAGCTCAGACTGCCGTTGAAGTCGGGGGTGAGCACCTCGATGGTCGTGCTGGGAGACTGACGACGGATCTCGTGGATCGTCTCCGCGAAGAGGCCGGCGCCGAAATCGGGGAGGTCGTCACGATCCACGGAGGTGACCACCGCGTGGGCCAGGCCCATCTGGGCAACGGCGGCGCCGACGCGGCGGGGTTCGTCGGCGTCGATGTCGCCACCGCGCTTGCCGCTGGTGACCGCGCAGAAGGCGCAGGCGCGGGTGCAGACCTCACCGAGGATCATGAACGTGGCCGTGCCGTGGCCCCAGCACTCGGCGATGTTGGGACAGCGCGCCTCCTCGCACACCGTGACCAGGTCGAGGCCGCGCATCAGGGTCTTGACCTGGCTGTAACCCTCACCGGCGGGCAGCTTCACGGTCAGCCATTCAGGGCGCCTGTCCACGCCCTCAGGAAGGAGCCGCTGGTGCATCGGCCGGGCATCGGCGG
>DAINCY010000002.1:62967-65610 GCA_036732145.1 Candidatus Dormiibacterota bacterium | reverse complement strand
GATCTGCGCGGGTCGTGGGCGTGAGAGGGATGTCGCGCATGCCGGACTCAACTCTACAGCGCATCCTGCCGGCGACGACGCATGCCACCGACCTTCCTGAGCCACAATCCTGGCGATGACCGCCGCTGTCCCTGTGCCCCGAAACGAGCCCATCCTCGACTACCGCCCTCTCTCGGCCGAACGCGCCGCCATCCGCGGCGCTCTCGACGAGCTCGCCGCGTCCGCACCGCTCCGGCTGCCGCTGCGCATCGGCGGCGCTGATGTCGAGGGGGGCGGCGAGCCGTTCACCGTCACCGCTCCGCACCGCCACCACCTGGTGCTGGGCGAGGGCCACACCGCGACGGAATCCGAGGTTCGGGCCGCGATCGAGGCCGCCCTGAGGGCCCGCCGGGACTGGGCCGAGGCGTCGTTCGAATCGCGGGCCGCTGTCTTTCTCCGTGCCGCCGACCTCCTCGCCGGGCCGTGGCGGGCGCGCGTCAACGCCGCCACCATGCTGGGCCAGAGCAAGACGGTGTTCCAGGCAGAGATCGACGCGGCCGCCGAGCTGATCGACTTCTGGCGCTTCAACGTCCACTTCGCGAGCCACCTCAACGACGACCAGCCCCTCTCGCCGCCGGGCGCCTGGAACCGAATGGAGCTGCGCCCGCTCGAGGGGTTCGTGCTCGCGATCACACCGTTCAACTTCACCTCGATCGCCGGCAACCTGCCCACGGCGCCCGCGCTGTTGGGAAACACGGTGGTGTGGAAGCCGGCAACGACGCAGCAGCTTGCGGCGTCGGCGCTGATGCAGCTTCTCGAGGAGGCGGGTCTTCCGCCCGGTGTCATCAACATGGTCACCGGACACAGCGGTGGAGTCGCAGCCGCGGCCCTTCCCCACCGCAACCTCGCCGGCATCCATTTCACCGGTTCGACGGCCACCTTCCAGCACATCTGGTCGGTGGTCAGCGCCAATCTCGGCGGCTATCGGACCTATCCGCGGCTCGTCGGAGAGACGGGCGGCAAGGACTTCGTGGTGGCACACCACTCTGCGTCCGTCGATGCGCTGCTCGCCGGGCTGCTGCGGGGCGCGTTCGAGTACCAGGGCCAGAAGTGCTCGGCAGCGTCTCGCGCGTACGTCCCGCGGGCGATGTGGGAGGAGTTGCGCGGTCCGCTGGCGGCGGCCACGGAGTCGCTGCCGATGGGTGACCCCACCGATATGCGCAACTTCATGGGAGCTGTCATCGACGAGAGTGCGTTCCGCATCCACGAGAGGGCCATCGCGGCAGCCCGTGAGGACCCGACGATCTCTCTGGTCGCCGGCGGCGAGTGCGATGGCAGCGAGGGATGGTTCGTGCGACCCACCATCTTCGAGACCGCGGATCCGCATCACGACCTGATGGAGCGCGAACTGTTCGGCCCGATCCTCACAGTGCATCCGTACGACGAGAGTGATTGGGAGACCATCCTGCGCACTGTCGATGGCACCTCACCCTACGCACTGACCGGAGCTGTCTTCGCCACCGACCGAACGGCCATCGACACGTCGATGCGCGTGCTCCGCAACGCCGCGGGCAACTTCTACATCAACGACAAACCCACCGGCGCCGTGGTGGGCCAGCAGCCGTTCGGCGGCAGCCGCGCCAGCGGCACCAATGACAAGGCGGGGTCAGCGTACAACCTGCAGCGCTGGGTGTCGCCGCGTGCCATCAAGGAGACGTTCAACCCACCGACCGACTGGCGCTATCCTCACCAGCTGCCCGACTGACGGACTTACAGCAACGCGCCGGTGTCGTCGATGTTCTCGAGCAGGTCCTTGACCTTCTTGAGGAACCGGGTGGCCTGGAGGCCGTCATTGATCCGGTGGTCGAAGCTGAGGCCCAGGTTCATCATCGGCCTGATCGCGATGGCGTCGTCGACCACCACCGCTCGCTTGATCACCGCGTCCATGGCCAGGATCGCCGCCTGCGGCTGGTTGATGATCGCCTGCGTGAGCACGGTGCCGAGCGCCCCGGTGTTGTTGAGCGTGAAGGTGCCGCCCTGGATCTCGTCGAGTTTGAGCTTGTTGGCTCGCGCACGATCGCCGAGGTCCTGCATGGTGGTGGCCAGACCCGCGATGCTGAGGCGGTCGGCGTTGCGGATCACGGGGACGATGAGGCTCTCCTCCAGCGCCACAGCGATGCCGAGGTTGAGCTCGCGCCGAACGACGACGCCCTCGTCGCTCCATGAGGCGTTGAGCGTCGGGTACTGGCGCAGCGCGTCACAGACCGCGCGCGCCACGAACGGGAGGTAGGTGAGCTTGGCGCCGTAGCGCTGCTCGAACTCGCCTCGGCGGCCGGTGCGCAGCGTGGCCACGCCCGACATGTCGACCTCCATCATCATCCACGCGTGCGGCGCGGTGCGACGGCTGCGCACCATGTGCTCGGCGATGGCGCGGCGAACAGGCGTCAGTGGGATCAGCTCGTCGCCGTCGCCAACTTGCGGCTGTGGAGCTGCCGGAGCGACCGGCTGTGCAGATGCTTCGGAGGGCTGCGCAGAGGCCGCCGGGGCCGCAGCGGCCGGTTGCGCGGACGCCGCCGGCGCCGCAGCGGCCGGTTGCGCGGACGCTTCCTGCGCCGCAGCGGCCGGTTGCGCGGACGCTTCCTGCGCCGCAGCGGCCGGTTGCGC
>DAINCY010000002.1:0-62867 GCA_036732145.1 Candidatus Dormiibacterota bacterium | reverse complement strand
ACGCTTCCTGCGCCGCAGCGGCCGGTTGCGCGGACGCCGCCGGCGCCGCAGCGGCCGGTTGCGCGGACGCTTCCTGCGCCGCAGCGGCCGGTTGCGCGGACGCCGCCGGCGCCGCAGCGGCGGGTTGCGCGGACGCTTCCTGCGGCTGCGTGGGAGCTGCCGGCGGCGCCGACCCCCCGCCCGCATCGCGACGCTGGACGTGGTCGAGCACGTCCTTCTTGGAGATGCGGCCAGCGAGGCCGGTGCCCTCTAGCTGCGACAGATCGACCTGGTGTTCGCGCACCAGCATGCGGACCGCCGGGGTGAGGTGGTACTGGGCGCTGTCATTTCCGCCGCTGTTCTCCGAGGCCGGCGGAGCGACACCCGCAGCGTCGGCGGGTGCCTGTGCGACAGCGGCGCGCTGCGGGGCGGATTCCGCCTGCGCGGCAGGCTGCGGCTCTGAGCCTCCCTGCGCCTGCGGTGCCGGCTCGGGCTGCGACTGGGACCCGTCCTGCTCCGCGACCTCCGGCTGGCCGCCCTTCTCGGCCACCGGCTGGTCGGGCTCCTCAGTGGCCTGCTCGGCGTCGCCGCCGCTGCCGTTCTCCGGCTGCGCGCCATCTCCCTGGTGCCACGTTGAATTGGCCTGTCCCTGCTCGGCTGTCTCGATGGTGCAGATGGGCTCGCCAACCGCCACCACCGCCCCCTCCTTGGCGATGTGCTCGCCCATGCTTCCCTCGGCGGGCGCGGGGATCTCGGCGTTCACCTTGTCGGTCACCACCTCGGCGATGGACTCGTACTTGGCGACCTGCTCGCCCGGCTGCTTGAGCCAGCGGGCGATGGTTCCCTCGGTGACGCTCTCGCCGAGCTGCGGCATGATGACTGTCAGGGCCATGGTGTGCTGTCCTCAGTACGCTGCCAGCTTGCGCAGTGCAGCTTCAAGCTTGTCGGGCGTGACCAGGTAGAAGTCCTCGAGGGCGCGGGCGAAGGGCATGGCTGGAATCTCAGGTCCGCCAATGCGCATCACCGGTGCGTCGAGGTACTCGAAGCACTCCTCCGCCACGATCGCCGACACCTCCGACGAGATGCTCACCGCGAGGTTGGGCTCCTGCGCCACCATCACCTTTCCGCACGCGCGAGCACTGCTGATGATCGCCTCGCGATCCAGTGGCCGCAGACTGCGCAGATCGACGACCCGGCACTCGACGCCGTCCTCGGCGAGTCGCTCAGCGGCCTCAACGGCTGTGTGCACCATCATCCCGTAGGCGAAGACGGCGATGTCATCGCCCTCACGCACAATCGCGGCAGTGCCCAGGGGAACGGTGTACTCACCGTCAGGAACCTCGCCTTTGATGGAGCGGTAGGCGCGCTTGTGTTCGAAGAAGAGCACAGGATCAGGGTCGCGCACGGCGCTGATGAGCAGCCCCTTGGCATCGTAGGGGGTGCTCGGCACCACCACCTTGAGCCCGGGAACGCCGCAGAACATCGCCTCCAGCGACTGCGAGTGGTAGAGCGCCCCGTGGACGCCGCCCCCAAAGGGCGCGCGCAGCACCATCGGCACCCCCCAGTCGTTGTTGCTGCGGTAGCGCATCTTGGCTGCCTCGCTGACGATCTGGTCCATCGCCGGCATGATGAAGTCCTGGAACTGAATCTCGGCGATGGGACGCATGCCGTAGAGCGCTGCACCGATGCACACCCCGACGATGCACGACTCAGCCAGTGGCGAGTCCATCACCCGCCACTCGCCGAACTCGTCCTGAAGGCCGTCGGTGGTCCCGAAGACCCCGCCCTTGGCACCGACATCCTCGCCGAGGATCATGACGCGCTCGTCACGGCGCATCTCGTCGCGCATCCCCTCGCGGATCGCCGACAGGTAGCTCTTGGTGGGCATCAGCCCTCCTCCGCGTAGACGTGGAGAAGGGCTGTGTCTGCGAGCGGATCGGCGGCCTGCTCCGCATACGTGGTCGCCTCGTCCAACTCCGCAACCAGCTCGACGCGCAGAGCGTCGGCCTCGCCCGGAGCCAGCACACCCAGATCCTCGAGCAGCGTGCGGCAGCGGGGCAGGCAGTCCCGCGCACGCTCCGACTCGAGGTCCTCGGCGCTGCGATAGCGGCGCTGATCGTCGTCGGAGCTGTGTGAGGTGAGCCGATGCAGCTTGGCCTCCAGCAAGGTTGGCCCGCCACCACTGCGCGCCCGCTGCACCGCGTCGCGCGCGGACCGGTAGCAGGCGATGACGTCGTTGCCGTCGACGCTGACCCCAGGGATGCCGTAGGCGAGCGCGCGATCCGACACGTTGGGCGTGGCCATCTGCTTCTCGACGGGGACGCTGATCGCGTAGCCATTGTTCTCGACGACGAAGACGACGGCCAGCTTGTGGGTGGCGGCGAAGTTGAGCGCTTCGTGGAAGTCTCCGCAGCTGGTGCTTCCCTCGCCGACGGTGGTCACGCAGATGGCGTCCTCACCGCGCATCTTCATGGCCAGCGCGATCCCGGCGGCGTGGAGCAGCTGGGTGGCCACGGGCGAGCTGGTGCTGATGATGTTGTGAGCGCTCGACCCGTAGTGAGCGGGCATCTGGCGGCCGCCACTGTTGGGATCCTCCGCCTTGGCAAGCACCGACAGCAGGTGGTCCATCGGAGTCATCCCCATCACCAGGGTCAGCGCCAGGTCGCGATAGTAGGGAGCGAGCCAGTCCTTGCCCTTATCCATGTTCATGCCGACCGCGACCTGGATGGCTTCGTGGCCCATGCCGCTGATCCAGAACGGTGCGCGCCCCTGGCGGTTCAGCACCCACATGCGCTCGTCGAGCACGCGGGACCGGAGCATGTGCCGATACATCGTCCGCAGCGTCTCAGCGTCGAGGTTCTCCCTGCTGACCGCATGCGATTTCGCCACTGCCACGTACGTCTCGCTCCTCTAGATGTGGAGGGCCTCACCGGACACCGCCATCGCGGCCTCGGCGAGTGCCTCACTGAGGGTGGGGTGCGGGGCCACCGCCCGCGACATCTCGAACGGCGTCGATTCGAGCAGCGCGCCCAGCGCCGGACCGTAGATGAGCTCGGTCACCTCGTGACCGATGATGTGCACGCCGAGCACGGTGTGCGAGGTCTGGTCGGCGACCACCTTGGTGAAACCGCCGGTTTCCCCCCACACCACCGCCCGGGCGTTGCCGCGAAAGGGGAAGACCCCGACGCTGACGTCGTGACCCGCCTCACGCGCCTCGGCTTCGCTGAGGCCGAGCGAGGCGATCTGCGGGGTGCAGTAGGTCGTGCGCGTGACCAGGTTGGGAACGAGCGGATGCGGGCTCCGAGCCGCGATCGCCTCGACCGCGATGACGCCCTCGTGCATCGCCTTGTGCGCAAGTTGGAAGCCGCCGGCACAGTCGCCGACCGCGCTGATTCCGGCCACGTTGGTGCGCTGCTCGCCGTCCACTCGGACCGCCCCGCGCTCGACGGCCACGCCGGCTTCCTCGAGACCGATCTCCTCGACGTTGCCGGCGCGGCCCACGGCGATCAGAAGGACTGCGGCCTGGAGTCGCTGCTCGCCGCCCTCGCCGCTCACGGTCACGGCGACACCACCGTCGGTGCGCTCCACGGTGGACGGGTCGAGGGTCATCCCCACCAGGCAACGGATCCCACGCGCCTCGAACTGTTTCTGCAGCTCCTGGCCGATCGCCTCGTCCTCCAGCGGGACCATGCGCGGGGCCATCTCCACCACGGTGACATCGCTGCCCGCGCTGCGCCAGAAGGAGGCGAACTCAACCCCCACCGCCCCGGCCCCCAGCACGATGGCGCTGGCCGGCACGTCGTCGAGAAAGAGGGCGTCGTCGCTGGTGAGCAGCTGCTGACCGTCACTCTGCAGCTCGGGCACCTGGCGAGGCCGCGAGCCGGTGGCCACGATGACGTGACCCGCCTCGAGCTCCACCTGGTCCGCGCCCGTCTCTGCCGTGACCACCACCCGCCCGGGTCCGTCGATGCGTCCGCGGCCGCGCAGAACTGTTGCCTTGTTCTTCTTGAGCAGGCCCTCCACCCCCTTGTGGAGCTGGCCGACCACCTCGTCGCGGCGCCTCGCCGCCACGCCGTAGTCGAAGGTCACCTCGCCGGTGTTGACCCCCAGGCGGTGCCCCTCGTGGACCTGATCGAGCAGAGCCGCGCTCTGTAGCAGCGCCTTGGTGGGGATGCAGCCTCGGTGCAGGCACGTGCCGCCAACCTTGTCCGCCTCAACCACGGCGGTGCGCAGGCCCAGCTGCCCGGCGCGGATGGCGGCGACATAGCCGCCGGAGCCCCCGCCCAGGACGACGACGTCAAAGCGCTGTGGCACGCGGCCGAGTATAGGTCTGCCCAGCCACACTCGAGCCCCCTCGCCGAGATGGTCGCGCCGGGGAGTGCGATCAGGAGCCAAGCACCGCCAGCGCCGCCTGAAGCTGTGCGTCGTCGCGAGCCGGCCCTGACTGCGCATCCAGCTGGAAGCGCGCATCGGGGTTGGCCAGAGCCACGGGACGGGTGGGCGTGATCCCGCTGCCCTCGATACTCTCGCCGGCGGGGCCGTACCAGCGTTCCACGGTGAGGTGCAGGTCCGCGCCGTCGGGCAGGGGGAAGTCCACCTGCACCGAGCCCTTCCCGAAGGTCTGCTCGCCCACGACGGTAGCGCGATGGTAGTCGCGAAGCGCCGCGGTGGTGATCTCCGACGCGCTCGCCGAGCCGCTGTCGACGAGCACCACCATCGGCTGGGTGGGGGCAACCCCACCCGGCTGGATGGTGTCGTCGACCACCTCCTGGGCGCCGGCCGGGTTGCCGTTGGCCGGGAGCTTGCCCTTGCGCACCACCACATTCTTCTGCGTGGCCGTCGGCCGGACGAACTCGCTGACCAGCGATTGCGCGGCACTCACGTAGCCGCCGCCGTTCTGGCGAAGGTCGAGGATGATCGAGGTCGCTCCTGCCGCGATGCCGTGCTGCAACTGTCTGCGGGCCACAGTCCCGGTGTCGGTGTCGAATCCCGTCACCTGCATGTACAGGACGTGCCCGAACAGCTGCGAGTAGACCGAGGGGATCTGCAGATTGGAGCGCGTGGCCAGCAGCGTCAGCCGGCTGGTGCCACGCATCACGGTGAGGCGCACGCCGCTGCCCACGCTCCCCCGCACGAGCGAGGCCGCGCCGCCGATTCGGGTGTTCTCGTCCTTGCCGAGCGAGGCCAGGCTGGTGCCGTCCACAGCAACCAGCACATCACCACGGTGAACCCCCGCGCGATCGGCGGGTTGGTTCACGAGCACGTCCTCGATGACCGCCAGGTTGGCTGTCTGTCCCGCGGTGCAGAGCGCGGCGCCGTCGCAGCGCGACTCCACGGCTATGCCGATGCTGCCGTCGCGCCGGCCACCAAGGGTGGAGTTCAGTTGCTGGTACTGCGTGGCGCTGAGGTAGGCCGAGAAACGATCGTTGTAGGTGTCGTGGAGGATTTGCACGATGCCCTGCTCCGCGCCCTGGGTGCCCTGGGCGACAGGGACGTCCCGGATCACGTAGTTCTGCTGGATGGCCTGCCACGCCGCCGCGATGCTGGTCTGGTCGACCGACGATCCCCCGCCGATGCGGGGAAAGATTCTCTGGATGAAGTCTGCGTACGAGGAGGTGGACAGATTGAGCACCACCAACGCCGAGAGGTAGCAGGCCGCCATCACACCGAGCGTTCGTGTCACGCCCGCCGGCGGCCGGGGGACGCGGGGCCTCCGTGGCGGCGACCAGCCCACCGTTTCGTCCCGCCGCTCCTCGGCGCCGGGTGGGCCGTTCATGACAGATAGGCGAGTGGATTGAGCGGGTTGTTGTTGAGGTCCACCTCGAAGTGAAGATGGCACCCGGTGCTGTTGCCTGTGCTTCCCTCGTAGCCGATCAATTGCCCGCGATGGACTGTCTGGCCGTCCCCCACGCGGAAGGAGGACATGTGGCCGTACACCGAGACCCAGCCGTTGCCGTGGACGATGATGATGTGATCACCGAAGCCGTAGTTGCTGTAGTAGGTGTGAGCGATGCCGCTGTCAGCCGCGGTGATGGCGTTCCCGCACGGAGCAGCGATGTCGATACCGCTGTGGAAGTGCCTGGTGCGGCAGTTGGGATCGTAGGGTTCGAACGGGTATGTGGTGCAGCCGAATCCCTGAGTGATGGGACCGGTCTCGGGCCACGCGAAGTGGCCGTTGCCCCCCCCGGCCGCCAGTGCCGCCGCCTCCTGAACCTGTAGCTGGGCGATCTGCGCGTTGAGCTGCTTGGTCGCCAGCTCCATCTCGGCCAGCTGCTGCTGATCGCGCGCCTGCAGTGCGACCAGTTGCTGCTGCGCGCGCCGGCGAGTGCCGAGCGCGTCGTCGAGTTGCGCGACGATCCCGTTGAGCGTGGCCAGCAACTCTGTCTGCTGCGTCCTCGCCGTGCTGATCCGGGCCACGTTGGCCTGCACGGTCTGCTCGTCTGAGGTGACGGTGGTGATGAGCCGTTGCTCGCTCTCACCGAGACGGTGGACGTCGAGGACGTGCTGCCAGAAGCTGTTGAAGTCCCCGGAGTTGAGGAAGTTGCTGAACGAGTTGGACGCGGTCTGCGCCCGGTACATGACCACGACCTCGACCGTGAGCTGATGCCGGTCGGCGGCAAGCCGCTGCTGCGTGAGCACGAGGTTGTGCTGTGCAAGGGAGAGCTCGGTGTCGATGGCGCCGAGTTGCGTCTGTGCGTCAGCCACCTGGGAGCGGGTGTGCGAAATCAGGGTGTCGAGGTCGGTGATGGCCCGCTCCAGGCCTGCCTCCTGATTGGCAGCAGCGGCAAGCTCGCTGCGCAACAGGGCCATGCTCGCGCCGTCGGATGAGAGCTGGTGCTTGGCGGCTCCGATCTTGTCGGTGATGGCGTCGGCGGTCGCCTGACGCTGGTTGGGCCCGAGCGCGGCGATGGCGATCACCGCAGCGCTCATCACCGCCACCACCAGTCCACGCAGCAACGCCGGCCGCCTGCGACGCGGCGGCCGTGGCGTGGGTCGCGGGGTCAGAGAGGTCATCGGCTGTGCGCCATCGGGTCCTGTGCCGTCAGGCGGCCAGGAAGCGACGCACCCCCAGGTAGCTGCCGATGGCGCCGATGACAGCGCCGCCCACGAAGAGCCCGGCGAGGACGACGATGGTGAAGAGGCCGTCGAATGGAATGGCGAAGAGAGCGCCGGAGGTGAGCGACACCACCAGCCGGTAGACGCCCAGCACCACCAGCCCGGCGAGGATTGCTCCCAGGACCCCGCCGAAGATGCCCTCAAGGAGGAACGGCCAGCGCACAAACCAGTCGGTGGCCCCGACCAGCTTCATGATCTCGATCTCGGTGCGGCGTGCGTAGACCGCCGTGCGGATGGTGTTCATGATGATGACCAGGCTGACCACGAGGAGCATCAGCGACACGAATCCCACCACTCCCTCGATGATGTTGATGGCCGCCTGGATCTTCGGGGTGACGTCGGGGTTGTAGTCGGTCGGCTGTGTGGAGTCGACGATGGGATCGGTGCGTGCCACGTGGTCGAGTTGCACCAGGTAGCGCAGCTGCCTGACGTCGACGTTGAGCGAGGCCGGCAGCGGATTGCTGCCGAGCGCGGTCACGGCGGTGGCGATGTCGGTGCCCTTGCTGGCCGCCTCCTGGAACGCCTGGTCCTTGTTCTCGAAGGTAACCGCGAGCACGCGGGCGTCACTCTTCAGCCGGTGCTGGAAGTTGACGATGTCAGCCAGCGAGACACCGTCCTGGATGTAGATCTTCAGCTTGCTGGCGCGAGACTCCTGATCGTGCAGGACGTTGGTGAGCAGGTGTGTGCCGAGGGCCAGCGCACCGATGAGCACGAGGATGAGACCCATGGTGCAGACGCCGGCCAGGGAGACGCCGAGGTTGCGCCGAAAGTTCTGCATCGACGACCTGACGGCGAACCAGAAGGCGGAGATGAAGCGCCTCAAATGGTGGCCTCCCCCTCGCGCAGATACCGGCCTTCCTGTTCGTCACGAATGACCCGGCCGCCCTCGATGGCGATGACCCGGCGGCGCACCAGGTCGACGACCTCGCGGTTGTGGGTGGCCATGAGGACGGTGGTGCCACGGTGATTGATCTGCAGCAGCAGCTGGACGATCCCCCACGACGTGTCGGGATCGAGGTTGCCGGTGGGCTCGTCCGCGAGAAAGATGCGCGGCCGCGTCACCAGGGCACGCGCAATGGCCACGCGCTGCTGTTCGCCACCGCTCAACTCATCGGGAAACTTGTCGATCTTGTCCTCGAGCCCGACGATCCAGAGCGTCTCCTCCACCTTCTCGCGCATGTGGCGCTGGCCGGGCCGGGTGACCTGGAGGGCGAAGGCGACGTTCTGTCCCACGGTCAACGTGGGCAGGAGCTTGTAGTCCTGGAAGACGATGCCGAACTTTCGCCGCAGCTTGGGGAGGCGGCGGCGTGACATCCGGGTCACCTCCTGGCCGTCCACGAAGATGCGACCGCTGCTGGCCAGCTCGTCGCGGATGAGCAGGCGCACCAGCGTGGATTTGCCGGCGCCGCTGGCCCCCACCAGGAAGACGAAGTCGCGCTGGTAGATGGCCAGGTCGACATCGCGCAATGCCACAGTGCCGCTGGCATAGGTCTTGCCGACACCGTGAAAGCTGATCACGGGGCGGAGCGCAGGATCGCTGGCCAGGGCGGGACGATGCGCCAGGGCTGTGGTCACAAGGTTGCCCCGCAGCGCCCAGGCATCACAGCGAGGCGAAGGCCGAGCCGGCGCGCGAGGCGCGCCGAGGGGTCGGGGTGAGCATGGTCGGATTCACTCCGACCATGTGAGGGGCGGGGATCTGCCCCGCCCCTGTTGGACCCGAGGCGAATGCCGAGGCAGGCGGATCGGCGTCGAGGTGGTTCACGGCGGGGAATCCCAGCGCCCGGCAGGCCCGTCTCCACGCCCGCCCAGCCGGGTGGCACGGTGGGAGGTCCCCCCGGTTCGCGTGGGACGTGGAGCGAATTGAGACCGGTGAGGGACGTGGCCGAGTATACGACCAGGCTTGAACTTGCTCCCGCAATCGCGACACATCCGCGACGCCGCGACCAGCGTCGCGACGCGTTTGCGCTGAGTGCCGCGAGTGGTCACGCCGCCTCGCGGGCGGACCAGCGCAGGTAGGCCTCCATGAAGGGATCGAGGTTGCCGTCGAGAACCGCCTGGGCATTGCCGACCTCGGCGCCGGTGCGGTGATCCTTGACCATGGTGTAAGGGTGCAACACGTACGAGCGGATCTGGCTTCCCCACTCGGCGGGCATCGATTCGCCGCGCAGCTCAGCCACATGCTCGGCGTGGGCAGCCTGCTTGAGCGCGAGCAGACGCGAGCGCAGCACGCGCCATGCCACCTCGCGGTTCTGGTGCTGCGACCGCTCGTTCTGGCAGGTCACCACCAGGCCGGTGGGCACGTGGGTCAGGCGGATGGCGGAGGAGGTCTTGTTGACGTGCTGGCCACCCGCGCCGCTGCTGCGGTACACGTCCTCGCGCACGTCCTTGGGGTCGATGTCGATGTCGACCGCGTCCTCGATCTCCGGGGTGACCTCGACAAGCGCGAACGAGGTGTGGCGGCGGGCGGCCGAGTCGAAGGGGCTGATGCGCACCAGGCGATGCACACCACGCTCCGACTTGAGCAGCCCGAAGGCACGCGCGCCGGTGATCCGCAGCGTCGCCGACTTGATGCCCGCCTCATCGCCGGGTGACTCGTCGATGAACTCGACGGTGTACTTTTTCTCCTCTGCCCAGCGCAGGTACATGCGCATCAGCATCTCCGCCCAATCCTGTGAATCGGTGCCACCGGCGCCGGCATGGATGCCCACGATGGCCGGGTTGTCGCTGTACGGATCGCTGTAGAGCAGTTCGAGCTCTCGACGGTCGAGTTCGCGCTCGAGCGAGTCCAGCTCCGACGACACCTCGGCGGTCATGGCATCGTCCGGCTCCGCCTCCACCATCTGCCCGAGGTCGAGAGCGTCGGCGGTGCGCTTCTCGATGGCGGCAACCGACGAGATCTCCTCGCGCAGCCGGGACGCCTCCTGGGTCAGGGACGCAGCGCGCCGCGAGTCATCCCAGAGAGAGGGGTCGTTGATCTCAGTGTCGAGCTCAGCGAGGTGTGCGCGTTTGGCGTCCAGGTCAAAGGTGGCCCAGCAGATCGGCTGCCCGGGCTTTGACCTCCTGTGCGCGTGTCGCCAGTTCCCCCATGGCCGCCGAGTGTACTTGGAGACCCTGCAGCGACGGCTACCATCGAGCGGTGAGTGACACCCTGACCATCCCAGACACGCGCGGCCACACCCCGTCTGACAGGGATGAGCGCGAGACGCTGATCGCGTTCCTCGACAAGTACCGCGAGACCGTCCTGGTCAAGCTCGACGGGCTCGATCGCGAGCAGCTCGGCCGCAGGTTTCTCAACTCCCGCACCACCCTGCTCGGCCTCGTCAAGCACCTCATCCTCGTCGAGCAGTGGTGGTTCGCCACGGTCATCGCCGGCGAGCCGGAGCCCTACGAGGATCCCGACGACCCCGACTCCGAGTGGCTGGTCAACGCGGACGACGTGCCTGCACAGATCGTCGCCGACTATCGTGCTGCATCCGCGCATAGCAACGAGATCACGCGCGCCGCCGCCTCGCTGGAGATGCGAGTCCCCGGCCCGCACCGCCCGGACAAGTCAGTGCGCTGGATCCTCGTGCACATGCTGGAGGAGACGGCCCGTCATGCCGGCCACGCCGACATCGTGCGTGAGCTGATCGACGGGCGTACCGGCGACTGAGCCCACGCCATATCAGGGGAATGGCACCTGGTGCCAATGGGCGCCGGCGTCGTCGGTGCGCCAGAGCTCGCTCTGCCCGGGACCTGTCAGAGCGAACGCGAAGCCGTTCACCTGCGTGGTGAACCCCACCATGGTCCACTGCGCTTGCATGTTCTCGACGGTCGCGAATGTCTGACCGCCGTCCGTGGTGCGCAGCAGTCCCTGTCCACCGATCACCGCCGTCGTCGACGACACCCCTGCGATGGAGGCGGAGTTGGGCAGCATGACCGTCCCTGCGAGCTGGGTGAACTGCTGTCCGCCGTCGAGTGACTGAAAGGCGGATGCCTCCGTGCCGGTGGCGCAGGTGGCCCACAGCGTGCTGCTGTCGACCGCATATTCGTTGGCGTATCCGAGGGCGCTGGGACACGCCGTCTGCCTGGTGAAGTTCTGACCGCTGTCGGTTGACGCAAGCAACCACCCGAGACCACCTGCCTGAGACTCGATGGCCACCCAGACATGGGCCCCGTTGACACTGAGGTGATTCAAGCTCCCGTGTCCGGCCGACGCTGCAAGCGTCGTCCAGCTGTCCTGGCGGGTGGGCGAGCGTTCCACGGTGCATCCAGAAGCCCCTGCGCAGGTGACCGCGTACACCGCCCCGCCCGAGGCCTCGAGATCCGTCACCGAGCCTGCGCCGCCGTCATGGATCCAGTGAGCGCCGCCGTCGTGCGTTGACCACACCACCCCGAGGCCACTGACGACCCAGCCGTTGAACTGATCGGCGAAGCGCAACCGGTCTGGTTGCCGCTGGCCACTTGCGACTGCCACCGGCGGCGTCGGGATGGAAACAAACGTGTGTCCACCGTCGGTGGTATGGAGGACCCGGGTGCACTCTGCCGCTATCGCCTCGTTATTCGGGCCCGCGGGCGCGGGGATCGCACACTGCCGGTCCCACCCGAGCACCCACCACTCGTCAGAGCTGGTTGCGGTCACGTCGGCCGGCACGAACCCGTGCGCCGCCAGCCCCACGGGAACGCTCGGCGCCGTTGGCACCACGGTGGGCGACGCGCTGGCTGACGGCGAGGCGCTCGCTCCGGGACCCGGCGAAGGCCCGATGGGCTGGTTGTGATTGGCGAGCGCCACCACCACGACCACCGCCACCGAGGCGGCGGCAAGGCCACCCCCTGCGATGCCGGCAAGAAGACGCCGGCGGCGCGCTCGTGCGTCGCCAGCCGCCAGCACCCGCTGCTGGAGATCCGGAGCCTGCTGCCGCGCCAGCTGCCGGTAGTAGTCCTGCAGCTCAGCAGCCAGCCGTTCGTCCTGGTCAGACATCGCTCATCTCCCTGCGCAACGTTGCCAGCGCTCGGGCGAGGTGGCTGCGCACCGTTCCCGGTGAGAGCCCCATCAGCCCGGCGCATTGATCGGCGGAGTAGCCGTAGTGGTAGGTGAGCAGAAGCGCTGCACGCTGCTGGCGGGACAGGCTCGCCTGGGCGCGGTCGAGGTCGAGGAGCCGACCCTGGAATCGGATATGCTCCGCCGCCGCCACCGACGTGTCGGGATCCGCCAGCAGCCATCTCCCCAGTCGGCTGCGCCGCCGCAGACAGTGGCGCACGCAGATGGTCGTGAGCCACTGCTCGCGTCGCCCCTCGTCGCGGACCGAGTCCCATTTCCGCCAGGCGAGAAGGAAGCTCTCCTGAACAGCGTCCTCAGCCTCCGACCGGTCGCGGACGATGGAGAGCGCGATCACGAACAGGCGCCGCTGGTGCGCGGCCACAACACCCTCGAGCGCCTCGCGACGCTCCCATTGATCAGCGGCCACGGCCTGCAGTGCCAGAGGTGGGGTCATACCCAATAAGAGACCCCGCGTGCCGGATCGTGTTACGCACCAAGACCCAGCCTATCGGGCGGACCCTCGTGTCAGCTCAGATCGAGGGCTCGCCTATCGCCCGTGGCACATCTTGTACTTCTTCCCGCTGCCGCACGGACAGGGCTCGTTTCGCCCCACCTTGCGCCTGCCACCCGCGCCCACGGTGAGGCCCCCGGTCGGAACCCCGGCGGCCCTGCCCTTGCCGTTCCCGCTGCCGTTGGAAGGCCCACCGGTCGGCGCCGCCGCACGCGTCCCCGACGGCGAGCTCTCCACGATGTTCGTCACCGAGGGCTGCAGCAGCGGGCTGAGCGGTGCCGGTTTTGGGGTCCCGGTGGCGCGGGCCAGGGCGGCGCTCGCCGCAGCAGCCGCCGGCCGGGCGGGCGGCGGGCTGTCCTCCGACATCCGGGTGCCGGGCGTGTCGGCACGTCCCGCCCTGGGCGCGGCCGCCTCGGTGGCGGCGTCGGTGGGGCCCTCGGGCGGCGTCTCGACGCGCTGGATCTGCACGTGGAGGAGGAGGCGGACGATGTCGGCCTGGATGTCGGCCGTGAGTCCCTGGAAGGACTCGAAGGCTGCCTGCTTGTACTCCACCAGCGGATCCTTCTGGCCGTACGCCTGCAGGTTGATGCCGTCACGCAGGTGTTCCATGTCGGTGAGGTACGCCCGCCACTTGGTGTCGATGACGTTGAGCATCAGCGACTGCTCGACGGAGCGCATCAACTCTCCGCCGTACAGCTGCTCACGTTCCTCGTAGAGGGCGGTCATCTCGCTGACCAATGTGTCGCCGATGACGTCAACGGTGCCGCCGAGACTGTCGGGGTTGATCGCCTCGAGCTCGGGTAGCGGGGCGATCTGGCGCATGCGGTCCCACAGTCCCTCGAGGTCCCAACTCTCGCGGTGACGGCCCTCGCAGTACGCGGGCACCTCCTGGCGCACGGTCTGCTCCAGCATCGACATCAGGTTCTCGCGGGTGTCGGTACCCTCGAGGATCTTGCGGCGCTCGCCGTAGATGATCTCGCGCTGCTTGTTCATGACGTCGTCGTACTCGACGACGTAGCGGCGGGCATCGAAGTTGGAGCCCTCGACGCGAGACTGCGCCCCCTCGATCTGGCGCGACACCAGGCGATTCTCGATGGGCACGTCCTCCTCGATGCGCAGCCGATCCATGATGCCCTGCATCCGCTCTCCGCCGAACACGCGCATGAGGTCGTCCTCGAAGGAGAGGAAGAAGCGCGTCTCGCCGGGGTCACCCTGGCGGCCGGCACGCCCGCGCAACTGGTTGTCGATGCGCCGCGACTCGTGTCGCTCGGTGCCGATGATGTAGAGGCCGCCGTTGCCGGCAACACCGTCGCCGAGCACGATGTCCGTGCCACGCCCCGCCATGTTGGTGGCGATGGTCACCGCCCCCCTCTGCCCCGCGTCGGCAACGATCTGAGCCTCGCTCTCGTGGAACTTGGCATTGAGAACGCTGTGCTGAATGGCCCTCTTCTCGAGCATCCGCGAGAGCCGCTCGCTCTTCTCGATGCTGGTGGTTCCAACCAGGATGGGTTGGCCCTCGCGGTTTCGCTCGGCGATCTCCTCCCCCACCGCCTTGAACTTGGCCTCCTCGTTCTTGAAGATGAGGTCGGTCTCGTCCTTGCGGATCATCGGCATGTGGGTGGGGATCGGCACCACCTCGAGCTTGTAGATCTTGTCGAACTCCTCAGACTCGGTGAGCGCGGTACCGGTCATGCCGGCGAGCTTGTCGTAGAGGCGGAAGAAGTTCTGGAATGTGATCGTGGCCAGCGTGATGTTCTCCTGCTGGACGGTCACACCCTCCTTGGCCTCGATCGCCTGGTGCAGGCCGTCCGACCAGCGCCGCCCGGGCATGGTGCGCCCGGTGAACTCGTCGACGATGACCACCTCTTTGGCCGCGTTGACGAGGTAGTCGCGGTCGCGCAGGTACAGGGCGTGGGCCTTCAGCGCCTGGTTGATCTGGTGGGCTTCGGCGACATGCTCGAGCTCGTAGACGTTCTTGATGCCCGTCCACTGCTCGATCTTGGCGGCGCCCTCGTCGGTGAGCGCTGCGGACTTGGTCTTCTCGTCGATGGTGTAGTCGTCCTCAGCGACGAGCCGGGGGATCAGCCGAGCGTAGGTGTAGTACTTCTCGGTGGCCTCGTTGCCCTGGCCGCTGATGATCAGTGGCGTGCGCGCCTCGTCAACCAGGATCGAGTCGACCTCGTCGACGATCGCGTAGTGAAGATGGCGCTGCACGCAGCGGTCCAATGACTGCGCCATGTTGTCGCGCAGGTAGTCGAAGCCGAGCTCGTTGTTGGTCGCATACGTGATATCGGCGGCATACGCCTCGCGGCGCGTGCAGGGTCGCAGGTGCTGCAGGCGCGGGTCCGGGTGGGTTTCGTCAAGGAACTCGGGGTCGTAGATGTACCCGAAGTCGGGATTGTCGACCGGGCCGGGGACGATCACAGCGACGCTCATCCCCACCGCGTGGTACACGGGAGCGTTCCAGCCGGCGTCGCGGCGGGCCAGGTAATCGTTGACGGTGACCAGGTGGGTGCCGCGTCCCTCGAGGGCGTTGAGATAGAGCGCCAGGGTTGCCACCAGTGTCTTGCCCTCGCCGGTGCGCATCTCGGCGATCCTTCCCTGATGGAGCACGATGCCTCCGATCAGCTGCACGTCGTAGTGGCGCATCCCGAGGCGGCGGGTGGCCGCCTCACGGACCACAGCGAAGGCTTCGGGGAGAAGGGCGTCCAGTCCCCGACGGCGTTCGCTGACGCGCTCCGCAGCCTCCTTCCGGGCGTACTCGGCCTCGGCATCCTCCTCTTCGTCGCTGTTGAGCCCCTGGCTGTAGGTCTGGCCGAAGGTGAGATCGGTGCCGGTCACCCCCAGCCGGGTGCGAAACTCGTCGGTCTTGGCGCGGAGCTCGTCATCGCTGAGAGCCTTCATCTCCTCCTCGAGCGCGTTGATCCGATCGACGGCCCCGCGATGGCGCTTGAGCTCGCGGTTGATCGGATCGCCGAGGATCTTGGTGAGGACTGGCATCGGGTTTCAATTCTCGCAGGGCAAGGCTGAACGGGCGCGCTTTTACAGCACAGCCGCCAGCACCGCGATCTCGACGCGGGCCGCTCCAGCGTCGACCAGCGCCTGGCGCGCCGCCGCGGCGGTGGCCCCGGTGGTCAGCACGTCGTCGACCAGCCAGACGGTGGCCCCGGCCGCGTGTGCCGAAGCGGCGAAGGCCCCGGCGACATTGGACTGCCGAGCGGGGCTGTCGAGGAGGCTCTGAGGTGGCGTGTCGCGGATGCGGGCCAGCAGGCCGGCAATCCGGACGCGGTGGAAGTCCGCCAGCCCCCGGGCGACCACCTCAGCCTGGTTGTAGCCGCGTTCGCCGGCGCGGCGGCCGGACAGCGGCACCGCGGTCACCACCGCCGCCGGTGGTGGCTCGAGCCGAGCCGCGCCCATCCAGGCCAGCGCTCGCAGCGCCGACCGGCAGTCGCGAAACTTGCCGTGGTGGAGCACGCGGCGCACCTCGGCCTGGTAGGCGAACGCCGCGCGAGCGCCGGCGATCACCGGTGGCGGGGTTGCCTCGATGGCCTGCACGCAGTCCTCGCAGAGCACCCGGCCGCTCCGTTCGCAGCCGGCACACCGCGACGGGGCGAGCACCTCGAGCAGGCTGACGACGCGCACAGCGGCACAGGATCGCCGCTCGGCGCGGACGCGGCGCGGACGTCAGGGGCTGGCGTCCGTCATGTGCACCACTGTCCCCGGCCTCACCCCCGTCCGTGCCGCCGTGCCCGCCGGCAGTTCGATCGCCGCCTTGGCGCCGCGCACCATGCTGCTCATACGCCACGGGCGGATGGCGTCGAGAACCCGCACCACGCGGCCGTCGCCGTCGACGAAGACGACATCGAGCGGGAAGCGCATGAAGAACATGTGGATGGACTTGCATGGGCGCAACGCCAGCCCATGGCCCTCCGGAAGGTGATCGCGAAACATCAGGCCACGGAAGCGGGAGAGAACGCTGTCGGCCACCTCGACGTGGTCAGCGACCACGACTCCGGCATCCGTCTTCAAGCGGTACAGGGGCCTCATGGCGAGGCATGGTACGCAAGCCCCCGGCGGGGGCGAGACATCGGGCCGTCGGACTAAGGTGAGTTGGATGATCGAACAACATGTCGAACTGCACGTCGATCCCGCATGTCCCTGGTGCTGGCTGACCGCTCTGTGGCTCTTCGAGGCCGAGCGGCACCGACCCCTCTCCGTGGAGACCAAGGTCTTCTCCCTGGCGGAGGTCAATCGTGGGGCTGACGACAAGCGCCACGCGCACGACGCTGGTGAGCAAGCCCTCCGCGTCCTCGTCGCGGCCCGTCGCGCCGGGGGTGAGCAGGCCATCCGCAACGTGTACATGCAGATCAGTGAGGCGCATCACGAGCGCGATGAGCCACTGCATGAGAGCGCAACGCTCGAGGCCGCGGTGGCCGCCGCCGGGGTGGAGCGATCGGTGGTGAGCGAGGCACTCGCCGACGAGAGCACCCTGACCGAGGTCCTCACTGAGCATGCCCAGGCGGTTGAGCGCGGTGCCTTTGGAGTGCCCACGCTCAGCCTCGACGGCAGCGCGCCCTACTTCGGGCCGATCGTCGACACTCGGATCACCGGCGAGGACGCCGGCCGCCTCTGGGACATGGTCGCCCCGATTCTTGTGCATCCGCGCGTCTTCGAGCTCAAGCGCAGACGCACGGGCAGGCCCGAGGTCGGCCGCCACCGGCTCCGCGCGGCCGGCTGATCCCGACGGCTGGGCTCGCCACGCGCTGTCTGAGGGGAACCTCCGCGAGGGACGGCTCTGGGCTCAGCTGGCGATGACGTCGAGAAGATGCCTCTCCTCCACCAGGTCGAGCATCGGCGAGCTGATCAGGTGATCCGCCGTGGCGATGTTGGTGGCCAGGGGAACGTTGCGCACATTGCAGATGCGCAGCAGCGTTTGAATATCCGGATCGTGCGGATGCTTGTCGAGTGGATCGACGATGAACAGCACGGCATCGATCTTCCCCTCAACGACGAGGTTGGCGATCTGCACGTCGCCGCCGTGTGGCCCGCTCTCGACGCTGTCGATCGCCAGGCCGACCTTTTCGCGCAGCATGCGCGCGGTGGTCCTTGTGCCAATCAGGCGGCACTGTTGCAGGCGATCCCTGTTGTACGTGGCGAACGCCACCAGGTCGACCTTCTTGCCGTCATGCGCGATGATCGCAAGCCGAGGCGAGCGATTGTCCGCGACGATGTCCTTCCTCATGCAGCAAGTATATCGGGCATCAGGGTTCGGACCGCTTGGTGCCGGCGTATGGAAGAGTCTGGCGCGATCTTGTCACAGACGCACCATGTCGGTGCTGCCGCCGTCACGCAACGGCAAGGCGTGACTTGTTAACATATGAGACAGGGCGAGTTGCAACTACGCAACTGTGACCTCGTCGCCGATCCGCCGCGGCAGTGAGTCCCGAGTTCTTGCGCGAACGCGCGCAACAATACCGGCGAAGATATTCAACGGAACGTTCGCACGCGCACGCCGAACCTCGTTCATCGATACACCTCCACCGACACCCTCGACGAGTGTCGTGACCACCGCGAGTTGCGCCATCGCAGGAAGGGTCTCAACGACAACGCGCGGGCCCGTCACGTTGCCGTCGTGCATGACCTCGGGCCGGTACCGTTTGGAGTCGTCACCGCCCTTGGCGCTTGATATCGGTCACAGCGGCGGATAATCGAGGGATGACCGCCGCCGCGCCCGTCGCAAGCACCCTCTCGCGGGTTCGCCTGGCGATCGGGTGTGTCGCCATGATCGCCGCCCTCGAGATCGCCGGGGGCGTCATCTCCGGCTCGCTGGCCCTGCTCAGCGACGCCGGCCACCTGGTGACCGATTCGGCCACCCTCGGCCTCACCTGGTACGCCGTGGCCCGCAGCCGCCGGCCCGCGGGCGCCCGCCACACCTTCGGTCACCACCGCGGCGGCATCGTCGTCGCCGCGTTGAACGGCGCCGTTCTGCTGCTCATCGCGGCGGCCATCGCGGCCGGAGCGGTCACGCGCTTCCAGCACCCGGTCACAGTGACGCCCGTCCCGGTGGTGATCGTCGGCTCCTTGGCGCTGCTGGCCAACGTCGGCGTCGCGATGCTGCTCGGCGGGGCAGGTGGCGGCCTCGGCGTCCGCAGCGCCGCGCTGCACGTCATCGCCGACGCGCTCACGGACGCTGCGGTGGTGATCGGGGCGGTGACCCTGCTGCTGTTCGGCTGGACGCGCGCCGACGCCGTCGTGTCGCTGCTGATCGCCTGCCTGGTGTTCGCCGGAGCTGTGGGGTTGCTCCGCGAGGCGCTGCACATCCTCAACGAGGGGACGCCGCGAGACCTCGATGTGGGATTGGTGCGCGAGCGCATGGCCGCGCTTCCAGGGATCGATGGAGTGCACGACCTGCACATCTGGTCGCTGGACCGCGAGCACCGTGCGCTCTCCGCTCACGTCATCGTCGCCGATCGGCCACTGGGCGAGGTGACCGAGATGATTCGATCCGTCGAGCTGCTTCTCTGTCAGGAATTCGGCATCGAGCATGCCACCGTGCAGCCGGAGTGCCCGTCGTGCTCAGCCGAAGCGCCGCTGTACTGCAACATCGCCGGCCACCACGAGCTCGTCCACATGGAAGCTCAGCGGCCTGGCTGAGGTGGTCAGTCAGGGCTGGGGAAGGTGACCCTCACCTCGGTGCCCTCCCCGACGAGGCTGCGGACATCGAGATGCCCGTTCTCGATCTCGGCGCGCTGACGCATGGTGATCAGACCGAGCCCGGCGCTGCGACCCAGGCGCGCCTCTGTGGCAGCGACGTCGAACCCCTCACCGTCGTCGAGCACGACCGCGGCGGCCCGCTGCGGCTGAAAGAGGAGCGCCACTTCGACGGTGCTGGCATGACCATGCGCCAGCGCGTTGGTCATCGCCTCCTGGACGATCCGGAAGAGTGCCATCTCCAGGCCCGAGCGCAGGCGGCGGGCGGCGCCGAGAACGACGACGTGGGCAGCCGCGCCGCCGGCGAGATCTGACACGAGGTGCCGCAGCGATGGCACCAGCCCCACCTCGCGGAGTTCGTCAGGATGAAGGCGGAAAACCACCCGCTCGAGCTCGCGGAGCGCGGCATTGGTGGAACGGCGACAGCTGGCGGCTCCGGCGCGGGCGCCGGCCGCGTCATCGGTGACCGCGCGACCGATCAGCTCGGTCTGCAGCGCCGCGTCGGCCAGGAGCTGCATCGGTCCTTCGAAGATGCGCTGCGCCATGCTGTCCTGATCGACGTCGATGAGATGGAAGAGCTGCCGCACCGCCTGGTTGGCGGCCGCGCCGGGCCCGTCGATCGACGCGGCACCGAGGCCGTCGATCCCAACCAGCGAGGTGCTGAGCCTGCGCAGCGTCGCCCGCTCGTCGCGGAGTCCATCGATGCGCCCGCGCAGACAGGCCATCCGCTCGTCGATTCGGGCCAGCTCGGCGCGCAGCTCGAGGCCTTCCTCGAGATGCTCGCGGTACTGCCCCGCAGAGCCCCGCGTCAATCGCTGGAGCATGGCGCGATGGTTGACGTCGTACGGCTTGAGCTGATCGCGCACCCCGCCTCGCTCAATCCCGGCCGCTGTATGGGCGGCCTCGAGGCGATCAACGAGGTCGTCGATGTCGGTGGCCCGGCCGTCGACGCCATACCGCAGCCCGACCAGGGGCGAGCGGGCGACGCGCACGTCAAGGGTGAACGGTGGCGCCGAGAGGTCCGTGGTCACCAGCTACCTTCCTGAATCGATTGGCGCGATATCCCGTCGCAAGTCTACGCCGCCCGGAGGCGCCGCGCACGGGTCAGCGGCGCCAGAGCCGCAGCCGGACGAGGTCGAGGAGCACAACCCCGGAGTCGCGCAGCGCACTCACCCGCGACTCATCGCGATGGCTCCAGTGGACCGGCACCTCGGCAATCTCCCAGCCCTGGCGCCGGGCCCGCACCAGCGCCTCGGCGTCGAAACCGAACCCCTTGGTGCGCAGGGGTCCAAAACACGCGGTCGTGGCCTCTGCGGTGAACACCTTGAAACCGCATTGGGTATCGTGCAGCCCGGGCAGCACCAGGAGCTGGACCAGACGGTTGTAGTTGCGGCCCATCATCTCCCGGCGACCGGGTTGGTGGACATCGATGGTGGCCCCCACAAGTGCCCTCGACGCGATGGCCACCTGGCATGCACCGCCGAGGCGTTCGCGGAGCCTGGGCAGCTCCTCGATGGGCGTGCTCAGGTCTGCGTCGCTGAAGAGGCGGTGCTCGCCGCGGGCGCGCAGCATCCCAGCCTGGACCGCCGCACCCTTGCCCTGGTTGCGTGGGAGAGCCACGATGGCGAGCTCCGGCCAGCCCTCGATCACCGACTCCACGAAGGCCACGGTGGCGTCGATGCTGCCGTCGTCGACGACGATGACCTCGTACTCCTCGCCGGCGTCGTCGAGATACGCCCGGACGCGGTCGAGGGTGGCGGGGATGCGCTCGCGCTCGTTGTACGTGGGGATGACGACGCTGATCACCTGCGCACCTCGCGTCGCTCCAGGAACCAGAATTGAGGCAGGACAAGCTGGCGACGCCAGCGACGCGGCTCGCGCGCCAGTCGCCACAGCCATTCCAGCCCCGCCCGCCGCAGCGGCGCGGGGGCGCGGCGCGCGGTGCCCGCCATGTAGTCGAGGGTACCCCCGACACCGACACCCAGACGTGCTCGCATCGTCACGAGGTGATCTCGCAGAAAGCGTTCCTGTCGGCCCGCTCCATAGGCAGCGGCCACAACGTGAGGAGCGTGGCGGCCGACGCGCAGAGCCGTCGCGGCGGTCGGGTCGCCGCCGTCGGCCACCACCTCCAGGTCCGGATACCCGTCCCTCAGGCTGCTCGCGGCGCGCTGCGCCACACCGTCGCCCGCACCCAGCAGGGCCACCCGGTGACCGAGCCTCTGCGCGTGGGGAAGGTAGGCATCGAGAAGGTCGGCACCGCCCACGCGCACGGCGTCGCTGTATCCGCGCCGGCGCAGTGCGCGGACCAGGCCCACGCCGTCGGGGACGATCAAAGCGGCCGATTCCAGGATCGCCCGAAAGTCCGGTTCGCGTCGGGCGCGCATCACGATCTCGGGGTTGAGCGTGATCACAATCGCCGGCTCGTCGCGTGCCGACTCTTCCACCAAATCGACCAGTCGTCGCACCGCGGTGGCCATGTCGACGACATCGACGGGGCAACCGAGGACGCGCGCGCGCGTCGTCACAGGCATCGCCGCCGAAGACTAGCAGGACGCCGCCGGCCTCCCCTCGCGTCGCACAATTCCGCCGTGCCATTGCCGGTCCTGCTCAGCCACGGTGCGTCGGGGACCGCCGCATCGATGCGTCCGCACGTCGAGGGCCTCCAACGGCGCGGCATCCAGGCGACCGCCATCGATCTCCCCAAGGGCCGGGCCGAGCGCGCCGTGCCGGTGTACGCAGGGCGGCTCGCCGCGCTGAACGGCCCCGCGGTCATCGGCGGCCACTCGTTCGGCGGCCGCGTGGCCAGCATGCTCGCCGCGTCAGACGGCGCAGAGCAGGTGGCGGGCCTGGTGCTGCTCAGCTACCCGCTGCACCGCCCGGGTCACCCCGACGACCAGCGCACCGAGCACTGGCCGGACATCCACTGCCCGGTGCTGTTCCTGACCGGCGGCGCCGATCCCTTCGCGGGCGTCGATCTGCTGCGCGTGGCGACGTCCGCCCTCGACGACGCTGAGATGGTCGCCTACCCTGGCGCGGGCCACGGCCTCGGTGGCGTGCTGGATGACGCCCTCGACCAGGTGGCTGCGTTCGTGCGCCGGGTCAGCGAGTAGCGATGTCGATCAGCGCTTGGTGTACTGAGGAGCCTTGCGCGCGCGCTTGAGGCCGTACTTCTTGCGCTCCTTCTCGCGAGGATCCCGTGTCAGCAGCCCGGCCTTCTTCAGGGCCGGCCGCAGCTCCGCGTCGGCGACCACAAGCGCGCGGGCGATGCCATGGCAGACGGCTCCGGCCTGGCCGGCGATTCCGCCGCCCTCCACCTTGACGCTGGCCATGAAGCGGCCGAGGTTGTCGGTGACACGGAGCGGCTGTGTGACAACGGTCTCGAGGTCGCGGCGGCCGAAGTACTCGCTCGGAGATTGGCCGTTGATGACAAGGATTCCCTCACCAGGGATGAGACGCACGCGCGCCACCGCGCTCTTGCGGCGACCGGTACCGTAGAAGTAGTGCTCGCTAGCTGCTGGCACGCTTGATCTCTCCGAGTTCACCGAAACTGATCAGCTGGGGTGTTTGGGCAGCGTGCTGGTGCTCCGGCCCGGCGTAGACGCGCAGCCGCTTGAGCATGTCGGCGCCCAGGGTGTTGTGCTGAAGCATGCCACGCACCGCGTGCATGATCGGGTACGTCGGGTCCCGTTCCATCTGCTGCTCGTAGGTGCGCTCATGGCGTCCACTGGGATACCCGGAATAGCGGTCGTAGCGTTTCAGGGTGCGCTTGCGGCCGGTGACCACGATGTCGCGGGCGTTGATGACGACAACGTGCTCACCGGTGTTGACGTGGGGCGTGAACTGGGGGCGATGCTTGCCGCGCAGCACACGCGCGATGTTGACGGCGAGCCGCCCCAGGGTCTGGCCGCGCGCGTCGACGAGATACCAGTTGTCCGGAAGCGATTCCGGGTTGGCCGTGTAAGTTCGCTGCGTCGTCTGCGTCATGCGCTGGTCTCCGGGGCTGCCGCCTGGGCAGCCGCTGGGTATGTGACAGTCCACTGGTGCAGGCCGCGCGCTGGAGCGACGGCAACGCTTCGTCCAGAGCGCGGCGCGGTGAGCATGCCGGCGAGGTCATCAACACTCATCCGCCGCCGCCCGACGGCCACAACCGCCCCGGCGATGCCGCGCATCATGCCATGGAGGAAGGCGTTGGCGCTGACCTCGATGATGTACGCAGGCGTGTCATGAGCGTCCGGGGCGGCGGCGCGCCGCAGCGCGATGTGCTCCACGGTGCGCACCGTGCTCCCATCCGGACGCGGGGAGCGGCCGAAGGCGCCGAAATCATGGGTCCCGCGAAGCAGCGCCACCGCGCTCGTCATGGCCGCGACGTCAAGGTCCCCCGCAATCTGCCAGGCATGGCGTCGCAGCAGCGGACTGCGCGTGCGACGCGAGACCACGACGTACCGATAGGTGCGGCGCAGCGCGTCGAAGCGCGCGTGGAAATCGCTGGCAGCGCGATCGGCCTGGCGAACGGCGACGTCCTGGGGAAGCACGGCATTGAGCGCTGTCGACAGTCGCTCGGGCTCCCACTCTCGCGACAGCGGCACGCCGACAACCTGGCCGTGGGAGTGGGCCCCAGCGTCGGTCCGACCGGCGGCGGTGAGCCGCGGCGCCTCCCCGGTCACCTGCCGCAGGGCGTCGCGGAGCACGCCCTCCACGGTCCTGACCGATGGCTGGGACTGCCAGCCGTGGAAATGCGTGCCGTCGTACTCGAGCACAAGTCGCAGCATGGGCATCGCCTCAGTCGACCAGCTCGATGATCGCCATCGGCGCCGCATCGCCAAGCCGCGGACCGACGTGGATGATCCGCGTGTAGCCCCCTGGCCGCTCCTTGAAGCGGGGCACCAGGCTTTCGAACAGCCGGCGGCTGACCTCGCGGTCGGTGACGTAGAGGGCCACCTGGCGGCGGGCGTGAAGATCGTCGGGCTTGGCCGTGGTGATGACCCGCTCCACCCACCGCCGCAGTTCCTTGGCACGGGCCTCGGTGGTCTGGATCCGGCCGTGACGCAGCAGCGAGGTGACCTGGTTGCGGGTCATCGCCTGGCGATGCGCGGCGGTGCGGCCGAACTTGCGTCCGGCACGACGGTGACGCACCCCTCTCCTCTACCGCCCGCCGGGCTGAAAGAGCGTCTCGAGCTCCTCGGGCGTGACCATCTCGCGCTCGACCAGCTTCTCGCGGATCTCATCGAGCGACTTCTGGCCGAAGTTGCGCAGCGTCAGGAGATCCTCCTGGCGCATGGCCACCAGCTGTCCCACCTTGGTCACGTCGTTGGCCTTCAGACAGTTGAGAGCCCGGACGCTCAGCTCCAGATCCTCGATGGGAGTGTCCGCGAGGCGGCTGGGCAGATCGTTGCCACGCTTCTGGCTCTGCGGGGGCACCGCGAGGTTGTCACCGAAGCGCACGAAGAGGTCGAGGTGCTGGGTGAACAGGGCGGCCGCCTGGCTGACCGCATCCACCGGGCTCAGTGTGCTGTCGGTCCACACCTCGACCACGAGCTTGTCCCACTCGGTCTCCTGGCCGACGCGGGTCTTCTCGATGGTGAAATTGGCGCGCCGCACCGGGGTGAAGATGGCGTCGATAGGGATCACCCCGATCGGCTGACCCTCTCTCTTGTTGCGCTCTGCGGTGACGTAGCCCTTGCCGCGCTCGACGGTGAGATCCATGCGCAGGTGCGACTTGGGACCGTCGAGGGTGCAGATGTGCACGTCGGGATTGCGGATTTCGACGTCGCTGCTGGTCTGGATGTCGCCGGCGGTGACCTCCTTGGGCCCGCGCACGTCGAGGGTGATGCGCACCGGCTCGTCGCTGTGCGAGATCACGTTGATCTCCTTGATATTGAGGAGGATCTCGGTGACGTCCTCCTTGATGTTGGGGATCGCGGAGAATTCGTGAGCGACGCCATCGATGGACACGGACGTGATGGCGGCGCCGTTGAGCGAGGACAGCAGCACCCGGCGCAGCGAGTTGCCCAGGGTGGTGCCGAAACCGGGCTCGAGCGGCTCGATCTCAAACTTTCCGTAGTCGGTACTGCTTTCGACTTCACGGACGGCGGGAGCGGCGATGGTGTCAACCATAGGGAGTGGAGTGCCTCACAAGGTGCTGGCGTCGCGCGTCCGCAACGCCATGCATGGATCTACTGGGAGCCGTCGCTCTCTGACTTTCTTTGGAACATGGGTGCCGTCACGCTCATCGCGAGTAGAACTCGACGACAAGCTGCTCATCGATGGTCTGCTCCATCTCGTGGCGCTCGGGAAGCCGCACCACCGTGCCGCGCAACGCGGAGGCGTCGAGTGTCAGCCAGTCGGGGATGGTGCGCCCGGCCACCAGTTCCCGCGCATTGATGATGGGTGGCAGCTTGCGGCTGCGCTCGCGCACCTCGACGACGTCACCAGGGCGCACCTGCGCCGAGGCCACATTGATGGTGCGGCCATTGAGCTGGAAGTGGCGATGCGAGACGAGCTGACGCGCCTCGCGCCGCGATGCCGCCAGGCCGAGCCTGTACACGACGTTGTCGATGCGACGCTCGAGCTGCTGCAGGAGCACGGTACCCGTGACCCCGCTGCTGCGCTCGGCGCGGGCGAAGTAGGTGCGGAACTGCGCTTCCAGCACACCGTACTGGCGGCGCGCGCGCTGCTTGGCACGCAGCTGGATGCCGTAATCGCTGGTCTTGCGGCGGCGGGCCAGGCCATGCTGACCGGGGAGCAACGCGTTGCGCTTGTCGAAGGTGCAATTGGTCATGCACTTGCTCCCCTTGAGGAAGAGCTTGGTGCCCTCGCGCCGGCAGAGGCGGCAGACCGGTCCTGCCTGATTGGCCATTCTCTGCTCCTAAACCCGGCGCCGCTTGGGAGGGCGGCAGCCGTTGTGCGGGATCGGGGTCACGTCGGTGATCGCGGTGACCTCGAGGCCCGACGCCTGCAAGCTGCGGATCGCGGCCTCGCGGCCGGCCCCCGGACCCTTGACGTAGATCTCGATGCTCTTGAGACCGTGTTCCATGGCGCGCTTGGCGGCGCCCTCGGCGGTGATCTGGGCGGCGAACGGGGTGCTCTTGCGCGAGCCCTTGAAGCCCTGCCCGCCGGCTGAACCCCAGGCGATCACGTTACCCGAGGGATCGGTGAGACTGACGATGGTGTTGTTGAAGGTGGCCAGCACGTGGGCGTGGCCGACAGCCACGTTCTTGCGCTCGCGGCGCCGCGTCCGGACGACCTTCTTCTTCTTGGCCATTGCTTACTTCTTCTTCCGGCGCACGCCGACCGTCTTCTTGGGACCGCGCCGTGTCCTGGCATTGGTACGGGTGCGCTGACCGCGGACCGGCAGGCCACGCCGGTGGCGCAGGCCGCGGTAGGTGCCGATCTCCATCAGCCGCTTGATGTTGAGCGCTATCTGGCGGCGCAGGTCGCCCTCCACCCGGCCCTGCAGCTGCTTGCCGATGATGTCGCGCAGCTTGGCGACCTGCGCATCGTTGAGCTCACGGGTGCGCAGGTCGGGAGAGATCTGCGCCAGGATGAGCAGCCGCCGCGCCGTGGTCGGACCGATGCCGAAGATGTATGTCAGTGCGACCTCGATCCGCTTGTCACGCGGGATGTCGATGCCGGCGATACGTGCCACTGGTCGCTCTACCCCTGTCGCTGCTTGTGTTTGGCGTTCTCGCAGATCACGCGCACAGCCCCGTGCCGCTTGATGACCTTGCATCGGTCACACATCTTCTTGACCGAGGCCCTGACCTTCATTGCTGTCCTGCCGTCCTTTTGCCGTCGTTGCTGTGGCTACGCGAGCCGCTGGAGGATGCGTCCCCGACCGGGGTCGGCGGCGCTGAGTTCGATGTGGACCCTGTCGCCCGGCAGGATGCGGACCGCCTGGAGGCGCGCCTTGCCGGCCGGATGGCAGAGAACCCTGTGGCCGTCCTCCAGCTCGACCCGGTAGAGCGAGTCGGGAAGGGGCTCGATGACCCTCCCGATGAGTGGCTCAGCCACGACTCTGGGAGAGACGTGCCGAATCGGGCTGAACGGCAGCCGCGACCGATGAGTATACGGAAGAGCCGGCCAGTACGGCAAACCAGCCGGCCGTGTTCCTGGGCTCAAGCACCATACGGCGAGCGATCGTACCCCGACGGCGGAGGGGGCGGTCACCTGGTCAGGAGGCTTCGGCCAGCTCCCCCACCCGCTGCGGCCGGGTGTCGATCCGGCGGGCCATGAACACTGCGGCAGCCGACACCAGGGCGAGCGCAAGGACGATGCCGATCGCGAAGGTGGGCACACCGACCAGCTTGAGGCCGGAGGCCACGAGCACCACGCAGAGCGCTCCGCGGATCAGTCCGGTGCTGCCGCGAGACGACACCATCGAGCCGGCCAGCACGCCTGGGACGGCACCGACGACGATGGAGAGGGTGAGCGCCAGCCGGAAGTCCCCGAAGAGGACGTGGCCGAGGGCCGCCGCCGCCACCATCGGGATGGCCTGGGTGAGGTCGGTGCCCACCGTCTGCGACCCGCGCAGTCGTGGGTACAGGAAAAGGAGGGCGACGATGATCAGCGTGCCCGATCCTGTGGCAGTGATCCCCACGATGAAGCCCACGGTCAGGCCGAGCCCGGCGGTTGCCAGACGGCGTACCTCGAACGGCTCGTCGTCGACTGGGTCCTGACGGCCGAGAGGGCGGCGGGATCGGTCGAACAGCCACTTCACGGCCAGCGCTGACACGGACAGCAGAAGAACCGAGCCGAGCGCCAGCTGGACGACGTTCTGTACAGCCGTCCCCTTTCCGAGCAGTTTCAGGAAGGTGACGCCGAGGAAGGCGCCGGGCACCGACCCCAGGCTGAGCCAGCGCACCAGCGGCCACCTGACCGTGCGCTGTCCGACGTGGACCATCGCGCCGAGCGGCTTCATGAGCAGTGACGCCACCAGGTCGCTCGAGACCGCTGCCAGGGGCTGGACGCCGAAGATCAGCACCAGGACCGGCGTCATCAGGGCGCCGCCGCCCATTCCCGTGAGGCCGACAGCGCATCCGACGATCAGCCCGGCCAGCGCGATGTACAGATCGATGTGCATCGTGTCCCCTTCCCCTTCCCCGCCGTTCTCGAATCTCAATCAAAACGGTCGAGTTGACCGAACTGCCATAGCATACTGCCGGCCCACGGCCACGTCAACCTCCGAGCGGGCGCCGCGGGCGACGCCCGCTCGGAGGAGCGGCACGCCCGGGAGCAGGCGACCGACAGGCGCCTCGACGTCCGTCCCACGGCCACCGCCGGTCGGCACCGACCACCAACCGTTCCGCGGAAACGAACGAATCCATGGAATTTGTGTCGTAGACGGCCATAACAGGCGTCTGCATACTTTGACGAGGGTGGCGCAGTCTGCGCCGCAGAGAGGGGATTCCCAAGGTGAGGTATCTACATGTTTCGTGCAATACGTTATGAGCAGCGCCGGCTGCGATCACAGTGGCCTGACGGGCAGGTGCACCGATCCCGGCTCTCCGTCCTTGGGCAATCGATGCTCGTGCTGGCAGGGGCTGCCGGTGTGGTGGCCATGTCCAGCTGCGGATCAGCATCGGTCGGCGGAGCTGCAGCATCGGCGACCGCACAGAGCAGCGGGCCGGTCACGATCAGGTTGGGCTACCGGCCCAACCTGACTGACGCCCCGGATCTCATCGGAGTCGCCAACGGGTACTTCACTCGCGCTCTCGGTGGCAACGTCACGTTGAAGGCGCAAACCTTCAACGCCGGCCCGGACGAGATCACCGCCATGTTCGGCGGTGGCCTGGACCTGGCCTTTGTTGGACCGAGCCCGGCGATCAACGGCTACGTCAAGAGCCATGGCGAGGCGTTCCGCATCATCGCTGGTGACGTGATCGGCGGGGCCGAACTGGTTGTCAGCCCGGCTGCGGGCATCAACACTGCAAGCGATCTGCGAGGCAAGCGCATCGCCACGCCTCAGCTCGGCAACACGCAGGATGTGGCACTGCGCGTGTACCTGGCCGCCCATGGGATCCACACGTCAGTCCAAGGGGGCGGCGACGCCACCATCGTCAACGCCGACAACTCCACCATCGTCACGCTGTTCCAGCAGCGGCAGATCGACGCGGCGTGGGTACCAGAGCCGTACGCGTCGAGGATTGTCGATGAGGCCGGCGGGCGGGTGCTGCTCAACGAGGCCTCGCTGTGGCCAAACGGCAAGTTCCCCACCGTGGAGCTCGTGGCAGCAACTCCCTTCCTGCACGCGCATCCAGATGTGGTGTCGCAATTCCTGAAGGGCCTGCTTGACGTCGTGCAGTGGATGAAGGCAAACCCAGATCAGGCCAAGGCGGCGGCCGACAGCGCGCTGCTGGCGCTTGTCAGCAAGCCGATCCTCCACAACACGCTCAACGACTCCTGGTCACACCTCGAGTTCAGTGTCGATCCACTTGCCTCTGCCTACGGCACGGAGGCGCAACACCTGGTTCAGGCCGGATTTGCAACAAGTGTCGACCTCCACGGCATCTTCGACCTTCGACTGTTGAACAAGCTCCTGCAGAAACAGGGAAAGCCAACGGTCAGCGACGCTGGACTGGGGGCGACCTCTTGAGCGTCACCGCGGCGTCCAGAGGACGTCCCCACGATGAGAGCAACCGCATGGCGTGATGAGTTAGCGAGATTGGCGGTTCGACCGCACAACACACCGTTTCGAGGCTTTCACGTAGCTGCCGTAACAGTGCGGCAGTCCCTTATAACGAATTGGATGGAGAGGTTTGTCAGATGTCGAATAGATTCACGGCGTCGCGTTTTCCGCGAGCCAAAGTCACAATTGGGCTGGGTGTCTCCCTCGCCCTGGCGGGTGTCTCCGCAATGTCGGTGCATGCCGCCACCGGGACCGTCACGGAGTTCAACGTGCCCACCGCGACGAGCCAGCCGAACGGCATCGATCTCGGACCGGACGGGAATGTGTGGTTCACCGAGTTTAACACCGACAAGGTTGGCAAGATCACACCCGCCGGAGTGATCACCGAATACACCGTCCCGACAGCGGTCAGCGGCCCGCGCAACATCTCTGCGGGTCCTGACGGGAACCTGTGGTTCACCGAGTTCAACACCGACAAGATCGGCAAGGTCACCACGTCGGGCGCCTTCACCGAGTACCCCGTCGCCACTGTGAACTCCGGCCCTCGCGGCATCATCGCGGGAGCCGATGGGAATCTGTGGTTCACCGAATACAACGCCAGCAAGGTGGCCAAGATCACCGTGGCTGGCACCATCACGGAGTTCAACACACCCACGGCCGGCGCCGGCCCCCGCAGCATCGACAGGGGCCCGGACGGCAACCTCTGGGTCACCGAACAGGGCATCAACGCTATTGCTCGCGTCACCACCGCGGGGGTGATCACGGAGTTTCCGACTCCCACACCGAGCAGCGTGCCCGCGCGCATGACCGCAGGAGCTGACGGCAACCTCTGGTTCACGGAGAATGCGGCCAACAAGATCGGCCGCGCCACCACCGCGGGAGTCATCACCGAGTTCTCGATTCCGACGGCGGCCAGCTTCCCGGTCGGCATCACCGCCGGCCCTGACGGCAACGTCTGGTTCGCGGAGAACACTGGTAACAAGATCGGTCGCATCACCCCATCGGGGATCATCACGGAGTTCTCCACCGGCATCACCGCGGCCAGCGGTCCCCAGAACATCACGGTGGGCGCGGACCACAACATCTGGTTCACTGAGCAGAACGCGGACAAGCTCGCCCGCCTCTCCGTCGTCCTGGCCGCAACAGCGACCCCGGCCCCAACCGCGCGGCCCGGGTTGGGCGGCACCGGCCTGGCCCCTGGACAGGCTGCATCGTCCGGCGGTGCTCTTCTGCCGGCCGCAGTCGCGGGCCTGGTTCTCGGCGGCGGCCTGGTGGTCACCGCAAGCACGGTGCGCCTTCGTCGCCGGAGACAAGTCCAGCACTGATTCGCAGCAGGCCGCGGGCCCAGCCTGAGACGTTCGGGCTGGGCTCGTCTGGCCCCACGGATCAGGGGAGCTCGATGAGCCAAGACAGAGGATGAGCAAGAAACCGATCCGGCTGGGCTGCTGGCTGGACAGGATGCTGTTGGTCGGGCTGCTGTGCGTGGCTGTGTCAGGCGCTGCTGTCATCACGCAGCTGGGCGGCACCAGGGCGGCGGCGCTGAGCACGCCTCCTCAAGACGTCTTTGCAAAACCGTATGCCGGGACCCTCAAATCCTCGGCGAGTACCTCCACACCGCAGCCGTCGCCGGCGGTTGTCGGTGCGAGGACCACTCCAGCTCCAACTCCACATCCGACGCCGCCTCCCTGCCCGGCACCGACGTACCAGAAGAGGGCTGGACTGCCGTCGACCTCGCCCATCATCGTCGTGATCAAGAAGCTCGGCATTGATGCCCCGGTCGAACAGGCTGGTCTGGACCGTCACGGGAACATGCAGGTGCCGGTCAATCCCTGTGACGTCGCGTGGTTCAAGACTGGCCCTGCTCCTGGCGCGGCCGGCGACGCGGTGCTCGACGGCCACCTCGACTGGACCAGCGGGCCCTCCGTGTTCTGGAACCTGAACAAGCTCAAGCGCGGGGATGAGATCGACGTCCTGCGGGCCGGTGGGACTCGGGTGCGCTTCATCGTGTCCGGCCTGCGCTACATCGCCCACACCACCGTCGACAACGGGTTGTTCTCGAGCACGGGGCCGCCGATGCTGTCGCTGTACACGTGTGCTGGGACCTGGGACGCTCGGGCGCAAACATACACTCAGCGCCTGATCGTCGACGCCGCTCTCGCGCACTGAGGAGCACTGGCGTCACCGGCTGCGTCAATGCTGGATGGGTGGCGAGCGACCTAGTGCGGGCTCATGACGGGAAGTTGGCGGTTGCGGCTGAGATGAGCCCGTCGCCCTGCGTGACCTGCAACGTTGCGGAGGTGATCTCGGCCGAGCTCAGGTCGTCGATGCCCTGAATCTGGAGGCGGGAGCCGCTGCCCAGGAGCCCGAGCCCGTGACGGAGTTGACGGTCGCCCTGCTCCCAACCCGACGGGGCGATGACGCCCGAGAGGTCGGTGAGGAACGTCTGCGCTGCATCCCTCAGTCTGGCGGCGGCTGCGTGACAGCCCGCGAAATCCCCGGCGGTGCAGGGAGCGCGCTCTGCTGTGAGGGCCGTGCCCACGGCCGGGACGTCGGAGATGACCACGCGGCGGTAGGCAGTCGTGTCGCCCGCGGTTGGCGTCGCGGTCGCCGGATCGGTCGGGGCCGGTGTCGCAGGGACAGTCGGCAGCGGAGTTGGCAGATCGGCCGTCGGGGGCATCGTCAGCGTGACGTACGTCCGAGCTCCGCCCGAGGTCCCCCCGGGGAGGTGCGATGAGGCGTTGGTCGCAGGGGCTTCGGCGGCGACGGCGGCTGTCGGCGTGTCGTTGCGGGTCACCGAACCGATGACGGCAAGGGCAACCACTGCGAGACCGCCCGCCATCCATCTCTGGCTGATCATGCTGTTCCCCCTCGGCTCCCCACCGGGAACGCAGCATATCATCCGATCGCGTCATACGCAACAGATCTGTTACCGGGAGAATCCCCCACTCAGATCCGCCTGTGACTCGGATCCACGGCTGCCTGTCTCAGGCGTCTGCCAGGAGGCCTCGGCGCTCGCGCACAGCGCGGTCCAGCGGATTGAACACGAACGTGTCGACCACAAGCCCAACGACCAGGATGAGCAGGATTCCCATGACGACCCAGGGGAGGTCGCTCTGCCCGGCGCCGGTGGCAAGAAGCTGCCCGAGGCCGCTGCCGAGGTCCGAACTCCGCGTGATCAATTCCGCCGCCATGAGCGACCGCCACGAAAAGGACCACGCCTGGCGGAGGCCGGCGACGTAGCCCGGCATAGCCGCCGGCACGACGACATACCACCACAGCTTCACGCCGCGCGCCCCCATGGACCTCCCGGCGCGAATCAGCAGTGGCGGTACCTGATCCACAGCGTGGACCATGCCGTTGACGACCGACGGGAATGCCCCCATGACGATCACGAAGAAGATGGTGGTCTCGTTGGGTCCAAAAACAACCAGGCCCAGCGGCACCCACGCGACCGATGGCAGCGATTGGAGCGCCGAGATCGTCGACCCCACCGCCAATCGCAGGAGACGGACACGGGCGACAAGAAGGCCGAAGGGGGTGCCGACGACGAGGCACAGCACGTAGCCGAACCCGGCGCGATGCACGCTCGACCAGATCGCCGGGATGACGTTGCCCTTTTGCCACTGATCAAGGAACGACGCCCACGCCATGCCTGGGCTGGGGATGACGTAGTCGGGCTTGATCTTCAGGATGAACACGAGCTGCCAGAGACCGATGAAGAAGGCGAGGGCTGCCACTTTGGGAAGGACCACGGTCGCGACACGGTTGAGCCGCGGCGTCTTGACCGCGACCGGCAGCTCCAGACGGTCGAGGCCTTCGCTGACGTTGGCGGCGACTTCAGCCACGACCGTGCCGTCCGATCTCGTGGCGGAGCACCTCTGTGATGCGTGGGACCAGAGGCGCGGCGGCGAGCTCGTGGCCGGCCGGCGAGCCGTCGCCCGGGATGGTGAACTCCTCGAGCACCCGCCCCGGTCGCGAGCTCAGAACGACGATGCGGTCGCCCAGGCGAGTTGCCTCGCGGACGCTGTGGGTCACGAAGAGAATCGTCACGCCCGTTTCGTGCCGAACCCGGACCAGATCCTCGTGGAGGAGATCGCGGGTGATGGCGTCCACGGCCCCGAAGGGTTCGTCCATGAGCAGCACTTCACTGTGCTGCGCGAGCGCCCGCGCCAGCGCGACCCGCTGGCGCATGCCGCCGGACAGCTGATGCGGCCGATGCTTGGCAAAGCGGTCCAGGCGGACCAGCTCGAGCAGCTCGCCAACCTCGCCGGCACGCTCGCTCCGGCGCCGGCCGCGCAGTCGCATCGGCATGCCGACGTTCTGCTCAACGGTCAACCAGGGGAAGAGCGCTGCTTCCTGGAACATGAGCGTCGTACTGCCCGCCGGGACGCTGACACTCCCGCGCGTCGGCTTCTCCAGTCCGGCAACAAGATTCAGGACGGTGGACTTCCCGCATCCCGACGCGCCCAGGAGGCATACGAGCTCACCGCCGTTGACCTCCAGGCTGAGACGATCAACGGCGAGGAGGCGGGCATCGCCTTCCCCGAAAACCTTGGTCACGTCCTCCAGCCGGATCGCGACCTCGTCTGCAAGCCTGATCGCACCGCCATCGCCTGCGGGGAGGGACTCGACGACCGCAAGCGAGCTCACGAGATCGGCCGGCATGGCCGGTCCTCACGCAGCGAATCCATCCCCATACCCTCCCCCGGCGCGTCTGTCGTTGTTGCTGGTGACTGACCCGCCGCCGGTGCCGCTCCGAGCGGTGGCTTTGACGGGTTCAAAGTATCTCGTGCCCAGGTCCGCGCGTCCATCGCGTACATCACATGATTCCGTTCGGCAGAAGAGAACATTTCGGTGGCGTCACGCCGGACCGAGCTGCTGGAGATGCGCCCAGAAGGCATCGACGACTGGCGTGTGTGGTCCCACTCGCCGTACAGCGGTGAAAGCCACCGGCACCGGCCGGCCGGGTCCCTCGAGCACCGCCAGACGGCCGTCCGCAATCTCGGCCTCCACGATCGCGCGAGGCATCACGGCAAAGCCGAGGCCGGTGTGGAGCGCCGCGAGGAGAGCTCCCTCCTCCAGTTCAGTCGTAGGGGACAGGTCTGCGAAGTGACGCAGGACGCTGCCGGCGTGCATCTGTGTGGCGGAACCGTGCTCATGCGCGAGATGGCGGTGCTTCTGGAGCTCCTTGAGCGGGCTGGGATGGGTGGCGAGCGGGTGTTGAGCCGCCACCACGATGACCAGCTCCGTCCGCTCCAGGGCGATCGTCTCAACGTTCGGCGTCAGGACCGGAGCCCCGACGATCACCACGTCCGCAGCGCCGGTGGCGAGCGACTGCATGGCGGCCGGTAGCGGCGCGATGGAGATGTGAACGTCGATGCGCGGATGGGCTTGGACGAACGGGCCGAGCCACCCAGAGAGACGGTGCGCCCCGATGACCAGGCCGGCAACCACGGCGACCTCGCCGCGGTCCTCGAGCAGAAATGAGTTGGCCAGGTCCTCGATTGTCTGAGCCGATTTCAGCGCCTCGAGCGCCTGGCTGTGCACGGCACGGCCGATGTCGGTGAGACGAACGTTGCGACCCACTCGGTGGAGCAGCGGGAGCCCCAGGGCTTTCTCGAGCCGCCGCACCTGGACGCTCACCGATCCTTGGGAGAGACGGAGTGCCTGGGCGGCGCCGGTGAGATGCTCTCGCTCCGCCACAGCGCTGAAGATCCGAAGCTGGTCCAGGGTGATGCGCATGGGCCGCCTTGCCCGCGACCGTGGAGCCGACCCCAGCCTCTGCTCGACCGCCTCTGTCCGGGAGACCAGGTCCCTTCCGGGAGCGGGAATCACAACCGGCCATGGTTGGGCAGCTGGGTGTGGAGTGTCGACGGTAAACATTCCCTCCGCTCCCCTAATCTCTATCAATCTAGTCGACTTGACCAACTAAGTCGTCACAAGATACCACGGCCCAAGGCTCAGGTGTCAAGCGAACGGTGCGAACGCGCCAGCTACAGGCGCGCTGGCTTGGCCTCGGCCACCGAGCTCCATCGCTCCCCCGGCCGGTTGAGCTCGCTCTGGAGGTAGGTCTCTGCCAGCCTGCGAACGGGCTCGGGCAGCGAGCCGCTGACGAGGTCAGCCACGGTCACCCCCTCGAGCACGGAGCGGACACTCGAGCGGACCGCCATCCACACCTCCTCCAGCGCCTCGGACGGGCCTCCGTAGTCCAGATCGCGGAGCGACGAATCACGGAGATTGACGAGCGGCCCGTCGATGACACGCATCACCTCGGCAAGGGTGATCTGGTCAGCCGGCCGCGCCAGCTCATAGCCGCCATCGGTTCCGCGATGGCTCCTGAGCAGTCGCCCGCGGGTCAGCTCTCGCAGGATCCCGAGGAGAAAGCTGAGCGGAATCTCCTGGGCGCGGGCGATCTGATCCGCCTTGAACGGCCTCTCCCCGCCCTCGGCCGCCAGCTGGGCAACCGCCCGTAATGCGTAGTCAACTTTGGCCGACACCCTCACACTCAGAGAGTGTGCATGATTCGCTTCCTGACGGTGGAAGACGCGCTGGGCGCCTGCGCGACCGATCCCAGCGTTCGCGGATGCGGTGGCGGCCTAGGTGACGGCGGCGTGGGTCGGTCGCATGGTCAGAACCTCGGGGCCGGACTCGGTCACGGCGACGGTGTGCTCGAAGTAGCAGGAGAGCTTGTTGTCGACGGTCACCACCGTCCAGCCGTCATCGAGGACGCGCACCTGGGGGCCGCCGGCATTGACCATGGGCTCGATGGCCAGCACGTAGCCCGGCTTGAGGACGTTGCCGGTGCCCGGCTGGCCATGGTTGGGCACCTGTGGCGGCTCGTGCATATTGCGCCCGATGCCGTGCCCCACGTACTCGCGGACCAGCGAATAGCCCTGCGCCTCAGCGTATGTCTGAACCGCGTGGCCGATGTCACCGATGGTGTTGCCGGGCCGGGCGGCGGCGATACCCTGTTCGAGCGCCTCGCGGGTCACCGTGATCAGCCGTGCCACCTCTGGGCTCGGCTCCCCACAGGCCACCGACAGGCCGCTGTCCGCCCACCAGCCCTCGAGGATGAGGCCGCAGTCGAGAGACACCAGGTCACCGTCCGCGATGACCCGCGGCCCCGGGATGCCGTGCACCACCTCGTCGTTGACCGAGACGCAGAGTGACTTCGGATAGTCCTGGTAGCCGAGGAAGCCGGGAATGCAGCCGTGGTCGCGGATGAACGTGTCCGCCTCGCGATCGAGATCGTCGGTGGTCACCCCGGCGCGGACGGCAGCGGCGAGATGAGCGAGGCAGGCGCCGAGAATCCTCCCCGAGGCGCGCATCTTCTCGATCTCGTCCGGCCGCTTGAGGCGGAACGCCTCGATTCTCCCCACTAGGCGAACTCGCGGCGGGGCGCCTGGCCACCGAAGATGGTGAGGATCGAGTCGGTGACGGCCGAGATCGGAGCATTGCCGTTGACGAACTCGATGCGCGTCCCACGGCCCTCGTAGTAGCCGATGACCGGGGCGGTCTTGGCCTCGTACTCACGCATCCGCTGGATGAACGCCTCCGGGGTGTCGTCGGCACGGTGGTCGATCTCGGACCGCTCGGCGATGCGCTTCTGCAACTCGCTCTCGGGAACGTCGAAGAAGAGCACCACCCCGATCTCACGACCGGTGCGTTCGAGCATCTCGTCGAGCTCGCTGGCCTGCGGAACCGTGCGCGGGAAGCCGTCGAGGAGCACACCGGCGGCCGCGTCCGGCTGGGCCAGGCGCTTTTCAATGACGCGCACCATCACGTCGTCGGGGATGAGCCCGCCGCTCTCCATGATCGGCGCCACCTCACGGCCAAGCTCCGAGTCGGCGGCGACCTCATCGCGGAGCATCTGACCGGTGCTCACGTGGATCAGCCCGAACCGCTCCGAGATGATTGTGGCCTGCGTCCCCTTGCCGCTGCCCGGAGGGCCGAACAGGATGGTGATCACCGGATGAAGCCCTTGTACTGACGCATCAGCAACTGAGTCTCGATCTGTTTCATGGTGTCGAGCGCCACGCCGACAACGATCAGTATCGCCGTCCCTCCCAGGTAGAGGCTGGTGGGATCTGCCCGGGTCGCAAATGCGGTGAACAGCGGCAGGACGACGGTGATGATCGCCAGAAAGAGTGCGCCGGCCAGGGTGATCCGCCCCATGACTCGCCCGAGATATTCAGCGGTGCTCCGGCCCGGCCTGATGCCGGGGATGAAGGTCGACTGCTTCTTGAGGTTGTCGGCAACGTCGTTGGGATCGAAGACGACGGCAGTGTAGAAGTAGGTGAACCCGAGGATGAGCAGGAAGTACATCGAGTTGTAGGCGACGTTGATGTACCACTTGGGTCCGTTGGGTTGCCAGTTGGCTGTGACCCACGCTGCTGCGCTGGCCAGGAAACCGCCCGAGTTGGCGAACAGGTTGGCGAAGATCGTTGGGAAGAACATGATCGACAGCGCGAAGATGATGGGGATCACCCCGGCGGTGTTGATGCGCAGTGGCAGGAAGTTGCGCCGACCCTGCGAGGCCGCCCCGGTTCGCGGGTTGAGCACGCGCTGCGCCGACTGCACCGGCACCTTGCGCTGCGCCTGCTGGACGCCGATGATGCCGGCCGTCACCACCAGCGCGATCACGGCGACGCCGATGATCTGGATGATGTGGGTGCCGCCGGTCGTGCTGTAGTCGCCGATCGAGGGGATGAGGCGGGAGATGATGCCGGTGAAGATGATCAGCGATACCCCGTTGCCCACTCCGTATTCGGTGATCAGCTCGCCGAGCCACATCGCGATGACCGTGCCCGCGGTCAGCGTCAGGACGATGCCGATCTCCTGGGTGGTGGTGGCGTTGGGGATGATCGCTTGCGGCACGCCGTTGATGGTCACGGCGTTGGGGTTGGTGAACAGCGCAAGGAAGCCCCAGCCCTGCAGCGCCGCCAGCGGAATCGTCAACCAGCGCGTGTAGCGGGTGATCTTCTTGCGACCCTGCTCGCCCTCCTTGCTCATCTCCTTGAGCCGGACCGAGACCACGGTCATGAGCTGCATGATGATGGTGGCGTTGATGTAGGGATTCAGCCCTTCGGCGACGATGGTGAAGCGCTGCAGACCACCGCCGCCGACGAGGTTGAAGAGACCAAGCAGCGAGTTGCTGCTGAAGAGCGCCTGCAGCGCCTTCGGGTCCGCGCCGGGGATCGAGACGTTGGCGAGCACGCGGAAGGCGAGCACCAGGCCGATGGTGATCACGAGCTTGCGACGCAGCTCGGGGATGCGCATGGCCTGGCCGAGCGCCTGCAGCAGGTTCACGCCTGCGGCTCCTCCTGCGTGTCGACAATGGTGTCGTCTGCGGCGGTGGCCGGCGCCGGGACGGCTGCCGCCGCCACGATGCCGTCGTCAGCGCTGTCGGCGGCGGCGGCGCGCGCGCGTCGTCGAGAGGCTGCGTTGTCGCGCGGAGCTGTGCTGTCCTCGGTCTTCGGCGGCGCGGGCTCCTCGAGCAGATCGAGGCGACCGCCTGCAGCCTCGACGGCGCTGCGTGCCGCCGCGGACGCACGGTGAACTCGGACGTGCACCGCCACCTTGACCCGACCCGCCGCCAGCAGCTTCACCGGCGCGTCGGGCCCGGTCACCAACCCGGCGGCGGCCAGCGCGGCTCCGTCGACGATGGCGTCGCGGTCGAACCGATTGAGCTTGCTGAGGTTGACCACCTGGTACTCGCGCCGGAAGCGGTTGTGGAACCCGCGCAGCTTGGGCAGCCGCATCGACTGCTTCATCTGTCCGCCCTCAAAGCCCTTCGGGACGCTGCTGCTCTCGCGAGCCCCCTGGCCCTTCTGGCCGCGACCGGACGTCTTACCCTGGCCTGCAGAGATGCCACGGCCGACGCGCGTGCGCTTCTTCCGGCTGCCGGGCGCGGGCTTCAGGTCATGCAACTTCACGAGCTCTGCTCCGACGTCGCGCGGGCCAGAACAGCCACGCCTTCCGGCGTGTCAGCGGGGACGCCGTCCACGCTGACCAGGTGGCGCACCTTGTGCACCATGCCCCGGATCGATGAGGTGTTCTGGTGCTCGATCGTGTGGTTGAGCTTGCGCAACCCCAGCGCTGCCAGGGTCGCCTTCTGGTCCTTGGCGTAGCCGATCATGCTCTTCCGGTAGGTGACCCGCAGAGTGCTCACGCGCTCACCACCTCGGGGGTGGCCGCGCCCTCTCCGAGCATCTCTGCAGCGCGCTTCCGTCCCACCATCTGCTCTGGAGCCAGGCCGCGGAGCGCGGCGACGTCGCGCAGAGTGCGCATGCTCGCCAGCGCAGCGATGGTGGCGCGCACCACGTTGATGGGGTTGTCGGTTCCCAGCGACTTGGTGAGGATGTCGTGGATGCCCGCCGCCTCGACGACGGCGCGCATCGAGCTGCCGCTGATGACCCCGGTCCCGGGGACCGCGGGCTTGAGCAGAACCTTGGCGGCGCCGAGCTTGTAGTGGACCTCGTGCGGAATGGTGGAGCCCACCATGGGGACGGTGATCATGTGTTTCTTGGCGTCGTCGACACCCTTGCGGATGGCGTCCGGCACCTCGCCTGCCTTGCCCAGGCCGGCTCCGACGCGGCCGGCACCGTCGCCGACCACCACCAGCGCGCTGAACGAGAAACGACGGCCGCCTTTGACAACTTTGGCGACACGGTTGAGCGAGACGATCTTCTCCTGAAGGTCGCTGGCGCGGTCGTCGCGCCGGTCCATGCGCATGGCCATGGCTAGAACTCCAGTCCCGCTTCGCGGGCAGCGTCGGCGAGGGCCTTGACCCTGCCGTGGTACAGATAACCTCCGCGGTCGAACACAACCTTGCTGACGCCCGCGCCGCGGGCACGTTCGGCGATCACCCGGCCGACAACCACGGCACCGGCGGTGGAAGCGTTGCCTTTGCCGCCGAGCTCCTTGCGGACGTCGGCGTCGTGCGTCGAGGCGGTGGCAAGCGTGTGGCCAGCGACATCGTCGATGAGCTGGACGGTGATGTGGGTGAGGCTGCGGAACACAGCCAGGCGGGGCCGCGTGGCGGCTCCGTGGACGCTCTTGCGCACGCGGCGGTGGCGGCGGTCGCGGGCAGCGCGACGATCGAACTTGGTGTGCATGACTACTTGCCCTTCCCGGCCTTGCCGGACTTGCCTGCCTTGCGTCGGATGACCTCGCCCCTGTACATCACGCCCTTGCCCTTGTACGGCTCCGGCTTGCGGAAGGAGCGGATCTTGGCGGCCACCTGACCGACGATCTCCTTGTTGGTGCCGCTCACGGTGATCTGGGTGGGCACCGGGACGTCGATGTTGACCCCGTCGGGCGGCGTGTATCGGATGGGATGCGAATAGCCAAGGCTGAGAACCAGGTCACTGCCCTGCTTGGTGGCACGGAAGCCGACACCGACGAGGTCGAGCTGGCGAGTGAAGCCCTGGCTGACGCCCTCGACCATGTTGGCCACCAGAGTGCGGGTCAGTCCGTGCAGGGAACGGTGCGTGGTCGTCTCGGTGGGACGCCGCACGCTGACCACGCCGTCGCTGAGCTGGATGATCATCGACGGGGGAAGGCTCCGCTCCAGCGTGCCACGCGAACCGGTGACGGTGATGTGGTTGCCGGTCAGGATGACCTCGACCCCGGCGGGAACGGTGATGGGCAACTTTCCGATTCTGGACATGGGGATTACCAGACGTACGCCACCACCTCGCCACCGAGGCCCGCGCGCTGCGCGGCCTGGCCGGTCATGAGACCGCGCGAGGTGGAGATGATGGCGATGCCGAGGCCGCCCAGAACGCGAGGGATCTCGGTCTTGCGGGCGTAGACGCGGAGTCCTGGGCGGCTGATCCGGCGCAGGCCGGACAGGGCCCGACCGCGCGGCGTGCGTGGCTTCAGCGTGATGGTCAGCAGCTGCTGGGGCACCTCACCGTCGACGTCGAATCCGTCAACGAACCCCTCGGCGGCGAGGACGCGCGCGATCTCCACCTTCATCTTCGAGGCGGGCACGGCCACGGTGTGGTGGTTGGCCGCGTTGGCATTGCGAATGCGCGTGAGCATGTCGGCGATCGTGTCACTCATCATGGCCGTCTACCAGGAACTCTTCTTGACGCCCGGGATCTGCCCCTGCGAGGCCATCCCTCTGAAGCAGACACGGCACATCCCAAACTTACGCATGTAGGCGCGCGGACGCCCGCAGACCCCACAGCGGTTGTGCTGCTGGCTGGCGAACCGCGCTGGACGGAGTGACTTGGCGATCAACGATTTCTTGGCCACTTGGTTACCTCTCCACGCCGTATCCGGAGGTTCTCCCGGACGTGCGCGGCGTTCTGATCACTATTGCTGTCCCGGCTTGCGGAAGGGCATTCCGCAAGCTGCCAGGAGGGCACGGCCCTCGTCGTCGGTGCGAGCGGTGGTCACGATGCAGACCTCGAGCCCACGCAGCTTGTCGATCTTGTCGAAATCGATCTCCGGGAAGACCAGCTGCTCGCGCAGGCCGAGTGTGTAGTTGCCGTGGCCGTCGAAGGCCTTGGGATCGATGCCGCGGAAGTCGCGGATACGAGGCAGGGTGACGCTGAGCAGCTTGTCGAGGAACTCCCACATGCGGCGACCGCGAAGGGTCACCTTGACACCGATGGGCATCCCCTCGCGCAGCTTGAAGGCCGCCACCGATTTCTTGGCTCGGATGACGATCGGCGACTGGCCGGTGATGGTCTTGAGATCGTTGACGGCGGCGTCGATGGCGCGGCCATTCTGGATCGCCTCGCCGAGGCCGATGTTCACCACCACCTTCTCGACACGGGGCACCTGCATGGCGTTGCGGTAGCGGAAATCGCGCACCAGCGCGGGCACGATGTCATCCTGGTATCGCTGGCGGAGACGTGGCAGGTCGGCGACGGTGCTGGCCATCAGCTCTCGTTCCTCACGTAGATCTCGCCGCACTGCTTGCAAACGATCGGCAGCGTGCCGTCGGGCTGGGCCACGCGCGAGATCCTGGTGGGCTTGTCGCAGCGATTGCACACCAGCATGACGTTGCCGTAGGCAATGGGTGCGTTGAAGTCGATGATGCCGCCCTGGATGTTGCCCGCGACCCCGGATTTGGTGTGCCGCTTGAGCCTGTTGATCCCCTCCACGACGATGCGCTGGGTGACCGGGATGGTGCGAACCACCGTGCCCCGCTTGCCGCGGTCCTTACCGGCGATCACCTCGACGTTGTCGCCGGCGCGGATGTCGAGGAGGCGGGCATGGCCGCGTGCCCAGCCGCGATGCTTGAGGCCCATGCGCGTCCGACGCTCCGTCTTTGCGCTCATGTCAGAGCACCTCCGGGGCGAGACTGACGATCTTCATGAAGTTGCGCTCGCGGAGCTCCCGCGCGACGGGGCCGAAGATGCGCGTTCCGCGAGGGCTGTTGTTCTGCTGGATCAACACAGCCGCGTTCTCGTCGAAGCGGATGTTGCTGCCGTCTGGCCGGTGGTACTCCTTGACGGTGCGCACCACCACGGCGCGGACAACGTCGCCCTTCTTCACCTGGGCGTTGGGCTGGGCGACCTTAACGGTGCCGATGATCACATCACCGACCGAGGCGTATTTTCGATAGCTGCCCCCGAGCACGCGGATACAGAGGATCTCGCGAGCACCGCTGTTGTCCGCCACCTTGAGGACTGATTCCTGCTGGATCACTTACTTGGCCTTTTCGAGAACCTTGGCGAGCCGCCAGCGCTTCTCCTTGGAGAGCGGACGCGTCTCGGTGATGCGCACGCGATCGCCAACGCCACTCTCATTGGCCTCGTCGTGCACCTTGAAGCGGCGATTGATCCGCACGACCTTCTTGTACAGGGCGTGGGGCTTCTGCTCCTGAACGAGCACGACGCGCGTCTTCTCCATCTTGTCGCTGACCACCACGCCCTCCCGCACCTTGCGGCGCGTGCGGCTGGCGGCTTGCTGCGGCTGTGTGCTCATTCCTGATCCTCATCGGCGGGCGCGCCGGCCCCACTGCTCTCGGTTTCATCGGAGAGGGCGTCGTCTGCGGATGTGGCCCCGCTGAGCGGCCGCACCTTGGAGGGTGCGACTGGCGCCTCGACACGCTCGATCTCCAGCTCGCTGATGGCGTCCTCCACCGGGGCGGTGCTGGTGGCCGCGGCAGCCTCGACGGCGCTGTCCGCGCCGGGATCGCGTGTTCGGCGCGAGCGCACCGGAGTGACGCGGGGCTCGGGCGCCGGTGTGCGACGGCTGCGGCGGCCGGTCGCCGCGGCCGCGGCGTTCGGCCTGGGGGCCGGCGCGGGCTGGCCGCGCTCCGCGGCAATGCGGATCTCCACCTGCACCGTCATGGTGCGGGCGATCTCCTTGCGGATGGCACGGATCTGGCGGTGGTTCTCCACCTGGCCGATGGTCTGCTGGAGGCGCACTTGGAAGAGCTGCCCGCGTTGCTCCCGAAGATGGAGAGCGAGCTCCTCGCCGCTGAGCGCACGCAGGGTGTCGAGGGCGACTGCCCGTGCTGTCATGCGGTTTCCTCCGCCTCGGCCCCGGGCTCCTCGCGAACGACAAACCGAGTGCGGATGGGCAGCTTGTGGGCGGCAAGGCGCATCGCCTCCTTGGCCACGTCGGGCGTGACGCCCGACATCTCGAAGAGCATGCGGCCGGGCTTGACGACGGCGACCCACCCCTCGGGCTGGCCCTTGCCGCTTCCCATGCGCGTCTCGGCGGGCTTCTTGGTGAAAACGTGATCGGGGAAGACGCGGATCCAGATCTTGCCACCGCGCTTGACGTGGCGGGTCATCGCCCGCCGGGCCGCCTCGATCTGGCGGTTTGTCATCCAGCAGACACCCATGGCCTGGAGTCCGTAGGTGCCAAACGAGATCTTGTTGCCCCGCTGGGCGGTGCCCCGCCGACGACCGCGGTGGAGCTTGCGGTGCTTGGTGCGCTTGGGCATGAGCATGGCGCTACTCCTCCTCTGCCACGGAGGAGGCGGCCGTCTTGGCGGCCGGGGGCTTGCGGGCTGCGGGCTTGCGAGCAGCCGGCTTGGTGGCAGCGCGCGATGGCGGCTTCTTGGCGGCCGCAGGCGCCTTGCGCTTGGACGCGAGCTTCTCGACCTTCTCCGCATCCTCGGGAATCTGGCCGACCGCAGCCACGACAGCTTCCTCATCGGCGTCGCCCTGGTCGTCATCGAGAACGGCCTCGCCTGCGGTGGTCTCAACCTCCGTAGCGCCGACTGCCACAACCGCAACGGCCGGCACGGGTTCGGGAGCCGGCGCGGGACGGGCGCGGGCGGCAGTCTCCGCGCCTGCGGCGGTGGGACGCTCGAGCGACTCGGAGGAATCCCCGTCCTCCGCCTCGCGCGCTGACGTGCCGCTGATCGGCTCGCCCGTGGCGGTGACGAAGTCGCCCTTGTAGATCCAGGCCTGGACGCCGATGCGGCCGAACGTGGTGCGGGCCTCCGCCTGGCCATAGTCGATGTTGGCTCGCAGGGTGTGCAGTGGAACCCGGCCACCGCGATCCCACTCACGTCGCGACATCTCGGCGCCGCCCAGACGACCGCTCACCTGGATCTTGCAGCCCTTGGCGCCGGCGCGCATCGACCGCAGCAACGTCTGCTTGAGCGCCCGTCGAAACGCGATCCGCTTCTCCAGCTGCGACGCGACGTTCTCGGCAACGAGCTTGGCGTCGAGCTCCGGCGTCTTGATCTCATGGATGGTGACCCGGACCTTCTTGGCTGTGATCTTCTCGAGCTCGTCGCGCAGCGCATCCACGGACGCCCCCTGCTTACCGATGACGATGCCCGGCTTGGCAGTCTGGATGGTGACCGTGAGCTCGTTGCCACGTCGCTCGGTCTCGATGCGGGCCACGCCGGCGTTGCGCAAGCGACCGCCGATGAGGCGTCGGATGGCGATGTCCTCATGGAGAAGAGTTGTGTAGTCCTTGTCGGCGTACCAGCGGGCGTCCCAGTTGCGGTACACGCCCAGGCGGAAGCCGATGGGGTGGACTTTCTGACCCATTACTGCGTGTCTCCCTTGCCGGTGTCGGTGGCCGGCTCCTCGATGGCGCCCGGCGACGCCGTTTCCTCTGCACTGTCGATTGGCTGCTCGGTCACGGCCGCGGCGCCGTCAGTCTTCTTTGTGGAAGGCCGGCGACGTCGCGGTGGCGCAGCCTCGGCGGCGGCGCCGGCTGCACCGCGAGCCACGCGGCGACGGCTTGTCGCCGGCGTCTCGCGGGCGGGGCCCGCTGACGGAGCGGTCACCACCGTGCGAGGCATGCGCACCACCGACCGTCGCCGTTTCTGCGGTGCCGGCTCGTCGTCGGTGACGAAGGCGCGCAGGTGGGCGGTGCGCTTGAAGATGCTGCCCGCCATGCCGCGCGGCTTGGGCCGGAAGCGCTTGATGATCGCCGCCGCCTCCACCTCGACGCGCGCGACGCGCAGCGTGGAGGTGTCGAGGTTGTAGTTGTGCTCGGCGTTGGCCGCGGCCGACTTGATGACGTTGGCGACATCCCGAGCGGCCGCACGCGGCATGAATCGAAGGATCACCAGCGCCTCGGCGACCGGCAGGCCCTCGACGCTTGCAGTCACCAGGCGCGCCTTGCGCGCGGTGGTGCGAACCCATTTGGCGGTTGCGACGACTTCCATCTCTCCCACTTGCCTACTTGAGCGCCGCGCTGCGCTCGGTGTGGTGGCCATGACCGCGGTAGCGACGGGTGGCCGCGAACTCGCCGAGCTTGTGACCGACCATCGCCTCGGTGATGAAGACGGGCACGTGCTTGCGCCCGTCGTGCACCGCGATGGTGTGTCCGACCATGTCGGGGAACACGTCGCTGCGGCGCGACCAGGTCTTGATGATCCTCTTCTCGCGGCTGGCGTTGAGCTGCTGCACCTTCTTGAGGAGGTGGTCGTCGCAGAACGGACCTTTCTTCAGGGAACGGCTCATCTCTCTACTTCTTGCGTCGTCGCACGATCATGCGATCGGTCGACTTGTTGCGACGGGTGCGATAACCGAGCGCGGGTTTGCCCCACGGGGTCTGCGGGTGACCACCGGCTCCGCTGCGGCCCTCGCCGCCGCCGTGGGGATGGTCGAAGGGGTTCATGGTCATGCCGCGGACGGAGGGGCGCCAGCCGCGCCACCGCGACTTGCCCGCCTTGCCGACGGTCTCGTTCTCGTGGTCGACGTTGCCCACCTGACCCACGGTCGCCGAGCAGCGAATGTCGACACGGCGCACCTCGCCACTGGGCATGCGCAGGGTGGCGAAGCCGCTCTCCTTGGCGAGAAGCTGGGCGGCGCCGCCGGCACTGCGCACCAACTGTCCGCCGCGACCCAGCTTGAGCTCGATGTTGTGAATCGTGGTACCGAGCGGCATGTTGGCCAGCGGCAAGCTGTTGCCCGGCCTCACCTCCGCCTTGGCGCCGGCCATCACCGTGTCACCGATGGCGAGCCCGAGCGGGGCAAGGATGTAACGCTTCTCGCCGTCCGCGTAGTTGATCAGCGCGATCCTGGCGGAGCGGTTGGGGTCGTACTCGATGGTGGCCACGCGCCCTGGCACCTCGAGCTTGTTGCGCTTGAAGTCGACGAGCCTGTACAGCTTCTTGTGACCTCCGCCGCGGTGGCGGACGGTGATGCTGCCCGTGTTGTTGCGACCGCTGTGCTTCTTGAGGTGCTCGGTCAGCGAGCGCTCGGGAGTGCTCCTGGTGACCTCCTCGAAGCTGCTCACCGACATGAAGCGGCGGCCTGGGCTGGTCGGCTTGTAGCGCTTGATCGGCATGACTACACGCCCTCGAAGAGCCCGTCGATCCGCTGACCGGGGGCGAGGGTGACGACGGCCTTCTTCCAGTTGGGACTGTGGCCGACGATGCGGGCGCGGCCTCGTGAGCGGCGGCGCACCTTGCCACGCACGTTGACGGTGTTGACGCGCGTCACGGTGATCTTCTGAGCGGCGAAGAGCTCCTCGATCGCGTGGCCGATCTCGATCTTGGTCGCCCAGGGCGCACAGCGAAAGGCATAGCGCCCGACCGCCATCGCCCCGTACGACTTCTCGCTCACCACCGGTCCGAGAACGGCCTGTTCAGCGGTGCGACCGATGCTCATGACCACGCCTCCTCGACGTGATCGAGGGCATCACGGGTCATCAGCACGGTGTCGGCGGTGATCAGATCACGCACCGAGAGATTGGCTGCGAGGATGACCCGGACCTCGGGCAGGTTGCGCGCGCTGCGCTCGAGGTGCTCGTTGTGGGAGCCGAGCACCACCAGCACGCGCGCCCCCGCCTCGATGCTTCCGAGCAGATCTACGACCGCGCGGGTGCGTGGCAGATCCAGCTCGAAGCCACCGAGAACGGAGATGTGCCCGTCCTGAGCCTTGGCGGCGAGCGCGCTGCGCAGCGCCAGACGGCGCTGCTTGCGCGGCATCTCCTGCCGATAGCTGCGCGGTGTCGGCCCAAAGACGACGCCGCCACCGGCCCACTGCGGAGACCGGATCGAGCCCTGGCGGGCGCGGCCCGTGCCCTTCTGGCGCCACGGCTTCTTGCCACCGCCGCGCACCTCGGTCCGCGTCTTGGTGTCATGCGTGCCCTGCCGAGCGTTGGCGAGCTGCCTGATCAGCGCCTGGTGCATCACCGCGGTGTTGATCGGACCGCCGAAGATGGCGTCGGAGAGTTCCAGCTCTCCGGTGGTCGCGCCGGTCTGGTCGACAACTTTGACGGCGGTCACGACAGCCTCTCCTCGCGGTCACTGGGGCGCACCAGCACAACAGTGTTCTTGTGGCCGGGAACAGCGCCCTTGACAAGCAGAAGGTTGCGCTCCGAGTCGACGCGGACCACCTCGAGATGGCGGACGGTGCGGCGCACGCTGCCGTAGTGGCCGGACATCTTCACGCCCTTGAACGTGCGGGCTGCGTCGACCGAGCCGATCGACCCGGGCTGGCGCGTGTTCATGGAACCGTGGCTCACCGGCCCGCGGCTGAAGCCGTGACGCTTGACGGTGCCGGCAAAGCCCTTGCCCTGGCTGATCCCGGTGACGTCGACCAGCTCGCCCTCGCTGAACATCTCGACGCGCAGACGGCTGCCGATCTCGGCCTCGCCGGGATCGCGCAGCTCGGTCAGCCGGCGCAGCGGGCGAACCCCCGCCCGCCGGTAGTGGCCGGAGAGAGGTTTGTTGACCCGCTTGGCAAGCTGCTCGCCAAAACCGATCTGCAGCGCCTCATAGCCGTCGTTGGAGGTCGTCTTGCGCTGCACCACGTGGCAGGAATCCGACTCCAGCACGGTCACGGGAACCACGGTGCCGCGCTCCGTGAAGATCTGGGTCATGCCCACCTTGCGGGCCAGGATTCCCTTAGCCACGCTGGTCCCCGAGCTTGATCTCGATGTTCACCCCGCTGGGCATGTTGAGACGCATGAGCGCGTCGACCACCTTGGGGTTGGGGTCGAGGATGTCGAGGATGCGCTTGTGGGTGCGCATCTCGAACTGCTCGCGCGAGTCCTTGTCGATGAAGGGCCCGCGGACAACCGTGTACTTGTTGATGGTGGTGGGCAGCGGAACCGGGCCGGCCACGCGGGTACCTGTGCGCGTGGCCGTCTCGACGATCTTCGAGGCGGCCTGGTCCAGGACCCTGTGGTCGTACGCCTTCAGGCGGATGCGAATCTTCTGTGCCATGAGGTGAAACCGGTTCCTTTGCCCTGGCGGGACTACTTGCTGCTCTTGTCGATCGTGGTGACGGCGCCGGCGCCGACGGTGCGGCCGCCCTCGCGGATGGCGAAGCGCATGCCGTCCTCGACCGCGATCGGAGTGATCAGCTCGATGCCCATCTCCACGTTGTCACCGGGCATGCACATCTCCTGTCCATCGGGCAGGCTGATGGTGCCGGTGACGTCGGTGGTGCGGATGTAGAACTGCGGACGGTAGCCGTTGAAGAAGGGTGTGTGGCGGCCGCCCTCGTCCTTGCTGAGCACGTACACCTGGGCCTTGAACTTGGTGTGGGGCGTGATCGTGCCCGGCTTGGCCAGCACCTGGCCGCGCTCGACGTCCTCACGCTTCACTCCTCGAATCAGGCAGCCGACGTTCATGCCCGCCTCACCGGTGTCGAGCAGCTTGTGGAACATCTCGACGCCTGTGACAACCGTCTTGGTGGTGTCCTTGATGCCCACGATCTCGACTGCCTCGTTGACCTTGACCACGCCGCGCTCGATGCGGCCGGTGACCACGGTGCCACGACCCTCGATCGAGAAGACGTCCTCGATCGGCATCATGAACGGCTTGTCGACGGGGCGCTCCGGCACCGGGATGTAGCTGTCGACGGCGTCCATCAGCTTGACGATGCCCTCGGCCGCCTCCTTGTCGCCCTCGAGCGCCTTGAGCGCGCTGACCCGCACGATGGGGGTGTCGTCGCCAGGGAAGTTGTACTTGCTGAGCAGCTCACGGACCTCGAGCTCGACCAGCTCGAGCAGCTCCTCGTCGTCGACGGCGTCGCATTTGTTGAGCGCCACGACGATGTAGGGCACGCCGACCTGGTAGGCGAGCAGGATGTGCTCGCGCGTCTGCGGCATGGGGCCGTCGGTGGCAGCGACCACCAGGATGGCGCCATCCATCTGCGCCGCGCCGGTGATCATGTTCTTGATGTAGTCCGCATGACCGGGGCAGTCGACGTGCGCGTAGTGGCGGGTGGCGGTCTCGTACTCGACGTGCGCGGTGGCGATGGTGATGCCGCGCGCCTTCTCCTCTGGGGCGTTGTCGATCGAGTCGAATGACCGGAATTCCGCACCCCCCTGGGCAGCGAGCACCTTGGTGATCGCCGCGGTGAGCGTGGTCTTGCCGTGGTCGATGTGGCCGATGGTGCCCACGTTGACGTGAGGCTTGGTGCTGTCGTACTTCTTCTTGGCCATCTCTGCTCGTGTCTCCGCTTTCCTTGCTGCTCTTTCTGCCGGTTATGCCTTGGACTTGGCGATGATCTCTTCCGCGATGCTGTTGGGAAGAGCCTGATAGTGGTCGAACTCCATCGAATAGGTGGCGCGACCCTGGGTCATGCTCCGCAACTCGGTGGCATACCCGAACATCGACGCCAGGGGCACGTGAGCATGCACCATCTGCGAGGTTCCGCGTCCCTCCATCCCCAGGATGGTGCCGCGCCGTCCGCTGAGATTGCCCATGACGTCGCCCATGTACTCCTCGGGCATGCTCACGTCGACCTTCATGATCGGCTCGAGCAGGACCGGCTTGGCCTTGCGCATGCCATCCTTGAACCCCATCGAACCGGCGATCGAGAATGCCTGCTCGTTGGAGTCGACGTCGTGATAGGAGCCGTCGACGAGGTAGACCTTAACGTCCACCACCGGATAGCCGGCCAGGACTCCGTTGGTGAGGGTGTCCTCGATGCCGCGCCCGGTGGGCGCGATGTACTCCCGGGGAACCGAACCGCCGACGATCTTGCTGATGAACTCGAAGCCCTTGCCGGGGTCGTTGGGCTCGAGCTCGAGCTCGACATGACCGTACTGGCCGCGTCCGCCCGACTGGCGGACGAATCGGCCGGTGCCGTGAGCCTTGGCCGTGATGGTCTCCCGGTAGGCGACCTGCGGTTTGCCGACGTTGGCGTCAACCTTGAATTCGCGGAGCATGCGGTCGACGATGATCTCGAGGTGGAGCTCGCCCATTCCGCTGATGATGGTCTGGCCCGTCTCGTCGTCTGAGCGGACCCGGAAGGTGGGGTCCTCCTCTGCCAGCTTCTGGAGTGCGACGCCCATCTTGTCCTGGTCGGCCTTGGTCTTGGGTTCCACCGCCACCGAGATGACGGGCTCAGGGAAGCTCATGGACTCCAGGATGATGGGGTGCCGTTCGTCGGAGAGCGTGTCGCCGGTGGTGGTCTTGCGCAGTCCGATGGCGGCGGCGATGTCGCCGGCGCGCACCTCCTCGATCTCCTCGCGGTGGTTGGCGTGCATCTGCAGGATGCGACCGACGCGTTCCCGCTCGCCCTTGGTGGCGTTGTACACGTAGCTGCCGCTGCGCAGCACGCCGCTGTAGACGCGGAAGAAGGTGAGCTTGCCCACGAAGGGGTCGGTGGCGATCTTGAAGGCCAGGGCGGAGAACGGATCCTCGTCGCTGACGTGGCGTGTCTCGCTCTTGCCGTCGCGCAGCCCTTCGATGGCTGGCTTGTCCAGCGGCGACGGCAGGAAGTCGACCACCGCATCGAGCATCGGCTGCACGCCCTTGTTCTTGAGTGCGCTGCCACACAGAACCGGCACCAGCTTGGTGGCGACAGTCCCGGAGCGCAGCCCGCTGATGAGCTCCTCGGCGCTGAGCTCGTGACCGTCGAGGTATTTCATCATCAGCTCGTCGTCGCACTCGGCGACGGCCTCGAGGAGGGGGTGCCGGTACTCCGCCACCTGATCCGCCATCTCCGGCGGGATCTCGGTGCGCGTGCTGGCGGTGCCGAGGTCGTCCGTGTAGATGATCGACTCCATGCGCACCAGGTCGACCATGCCCTTGAATTCCGACTCGGCGCCGATGGGAAGCTGGATGCAAACCGGGTTGGCGCCGAGACGTGCGCGGATGCTGGCCACCGACGCGTAGAAGTTGGCGCCGACGCGGTCCATCTTGTTGATGAAGCAGATGCGTGGCACGTCGTAGCGGTCCGCCTGCCGCCAGACCGTCTCCGACTGGGGCTCCACGCCGGCTACCGCGTCGAAGACAGCCACCGCGCCGTCGAGGACGCGCAGGCTGCGTTCCACCTCCATTGTGAAGTCCACGTGCCCGGGCGTATCGATTATGTTGATTCGATTGCCGCGCCATTCGGCAGCGGTTGCCGCCGAGGTGATGGTGATCCCGCGCTCCTGCTCCTGGACCATCCAGTCCATGGTTGCGGCGCCCTCGTGCACCTCCCCCATCTTGTGGATGCGGCCGGTGTAGAAGAGGACGCGCTCGGTCGTGGTGGTCTTGCCCGCGTCGATGTGGGCCATGATCCCGATGTTGCGGGTCTTCTCGAGCGGGAACGCACGCGTCGCCACAGCCATCACTAATACCGGAAGTGGCTGAAGGCCTTGTTCGATTCAGCCATCTTGTGGGTGTCCTCGCGGCGCTTGATCGACGCGCCCACCCCGTTGGCGGCGTCCATGAGCTCGCCGGCGAGGTTGTCGGCCATGCTCTTGCCGTTGCGACCCCGGGCGTAGCGGATGATCCAGCGGCGCGCCAGCGCGGCGCGGCGGTCATGACGGATCTCGACCGGCACCTGGTAGGTGGCTCCGCCAACGCGCTTGGGCTTGACCTCGAGCACCGGTGTGACGTTGCGCATGGCCTGGTCGAAGACGTCGAGCGGCTCACGCCTCTGCGAGCGGCGGATCTTCTCGAACGCGTCGTAGACGATCTTTTCAGCAGTGCTCTTCTTGCCGGCCAGCATCACGCAGTTGATGAATTTGGCCAGACCGGGGTTGCCGTAGATGGGGTCAGGCAGGATGGTCCGTTTCTGGATCCGGGCGCGGCGAGGCATTACTTGGCCTTCTCGCGCTTGGCGCCGTACTTGCTACGCCCCTGCTTGCGGTTCTTGGCCCCGGCGGTGTCGAGCGTGCCGCGGACCACGTGGTAGCGGACACCGGGGAGGTCGGCGACCTTGCCCCCCCGCACCAGCACCACCGAGTGCTCCTGCAGGTTGTGGCCGATGCCGGGGATGTAGGCGGTGACCTCAACCTTGCTGGTCAGGCGGACGCGGCAGACCTTGCGCAGTGCCGAGTTGGGCTTGCGCGGGGTGGTCGTGTACACGCGAACGCAGACACCGCGTCGCTGAGGGCAACCCCTCAGGGCCGGCGCCTTGGTCTTCTTGACCACTGTCCTGCGGCCCTTGCGGACCAACTGCTGAATGGTGGGCACGCTACTCCGATAGGCATGAACAGCGCAGTCCGGCGAACTGCGCGCGAATACACGGTCGCCGCGATGGCGCGAACGGACATCCTACCAGCGGCCTGGCGCTAGCGTCAAACCAAAACGCCCTCGGGCAACCGCCTCCAGGGCGGCCTCGAGCCGCCCCGCCGGGACGAGGGGGACGAGGGCTGTGGTGTCAGCCACCGTGTCAACTGAGCGCCTGGTTTCGTTCTCAATAGGGTTGTGACCATTGTCCCGACCCTTCCTGAAGACGCCGCGCGGCAGGAGGTCGACTTCAGCACACTCGTGGCCGCGGAGACTCGGCGCCTCCTGGCTCTGGCCACGCTGGTCATCGGGAACGCGGACGAAGCCGAGGACGCGGTTCAGGAGGCGATGATCGACGCCTGGCGGGGGTGGCGGTCACTGCGCTCCGCCGATCGCGGTGCCGCGTGGCTGACGACCATCTGCGTCCGTCGGTGTCTGCGACGCAAGCGCCTCCTGGCCCGGCTCCCCATGGCCGGGTGGCCGGCCGACCTGCCAGCCCCGCAGCGTGCTGACGACGTCAACTGGGACGCCGCGTTCCGCACCCTCAGCCGCCAACAGAGGGCGGTGGTGCTCCTCCATTACCGGCACGGCTACTCACTCGACGAGTGCGCGCGCGCTGTCGGCTGCCGTCCGGGGACGGCCAGGACCCACCTCTCGCGCGCCCTGAAGAAATTCCGGGAGGTGCTCGATGTCTGATCCGACCCGTTTCGATGACGAGCGCCTGCGCGATTATCTGGAACGGCTGACCCAGCGCGCCGGCCACGGCAGTGCCGAGGCGCTCCTTCTGTCAATGGAACGGACCACGAGCTCCCGGCACCTCCCGCGACAGATGCTCCTCCTCGTCGCCTGCACGGCGCTTTTCGCCGCCGTGCTCGGTGCCGGCCTGGCGATCCGCCTGGCCAGCACCGGGAACCGACCTGCCGCGCCCGCGACCTCCGCGCCCATTCCTCAGGCGGCAACCTCCCCGGCCGCTCCGTCCGCGTCGAGCAGCCCCAGCCCGTCAGCGACCGCAGGATGCGCCTCCATCTCTCCCGCGGCCACGCCCGCTCTCGGATCGTTGCCGCCCGCCCGCGGCGAGGCCGCGATGGCCGCCGATCCCAGAGACTGTTCGCTTCTGCTCTTTGGCGGGTCGCTGGTCGACGGCAGGACTGTGCTAAGCGATACCTGGCGGTGGGCTGATGGCACCTGGACTCAGTTGCACCCATCGCCTTCGCCGCCGCCTCGCGTCTTCGGGGCGATGGCGTTCGACCCAGCGACCTCGCAGATGGTGCTGTACGGAGGCGGTGACCCGAACGCGGGAGACGCGGACCACGGCGACACATGGACATGGAACGGCTCCGCTTGGACCGAGCTGCACCCCGCGACATCGCCACCCCGAGGCGCGGCAACCATGGCCTACGACACCAGCACGGCCAGGCTGCTGCTGTTCACCCTGCTGGAGACATGGGCTTGGGACGGCGGGACATGGGTTCGCCTCGGGGCGCAGCCAAAACTCCACGAGGGGACTGGGGGCGCCCTGCTCGTGACGGACCCGGGAGCCTCCCCATTCCTCTTCCAGCTCTACTCCACCGGGGCGCCTCCGAGCACACTGGGCGTGTACCAATGGCGGTCGGAAGCATGGGTCGAGGTGACTCCCGCCGCGGCGGGCCCTACGTGCATCGAGGGCGCGGCCTTCGAGCCGCGCCAGGCGACGATCACCGTGGTGGCTTGCGAAGGCTCCCAGTGGCGATACTCTTTGTCGGTCGGGGGCAGAGCTGCCTGGCAGATGGTCGCAGCGCAAGTTCCGTCCGGTGCGCGCCGATGGACAAACATCCTCTTGGGCCCTGACGACCAAACGGCGCTTCTGTTCGGCGGTTCCGTCGCCATCAAGGACCTGCTTCACGACGACCTGTGGTCGTGGGACGGCTCGCACTGGACGAGACTCACCGCGGATTCGCCCGCCTGCAGTGGTGCCCTCTGTCACTGAGTGACAAGCCTGGTGAGGCTCACCCCCAGGGAGCAAGGCGCGGCGCAGGACCGCGCCCGACCAGCCACGCAAGGAGGTCGCGGTCGTCGGCGGGCGTCAGAAACTGCTCCTTGGCCTGTGGCAGCCATAGTTCGACCAGGTCGTCCGGCCACTCGCCCGGCTCGTAGCCCAGGCCGAGGTCGACCTGGTGGACCTCGACCTCGCGCCACCGGGAGAAGATCACGCTTCGCGCAGGAAGCTCCTGGCCGTCGACGGACCTGGTGAGGCGATCCCACCCGTCCATTGGAAAGCGTGCCAGGACCGCCTCGACCGCACCGTTGGTGCGTAGCACGTCGGCGACAAGCTCGTCGGCCGGTCGGCCGGCGCCCGCCTCGATCTCGCGCTTGCGGCCCTCGGCGCCGCCGGCGTACTGGTCGACGATGTGGCCCTCCGCTGATCCGGCCAGCCGCCGAACGACGCTGTCGGCATTGCGGGCGATGTGGGAGAGAACGTGCCCGACCGACCAGTCGGGCAGCCGGCTGGGCCGGCGCGCGACCTCGTCGGTGAGGCCGTCGATCCTCGCTGCGAGAGCGGCATGGGAACGCACCGTGCCGTTGATCACAACGTGTGGGACGCCCTCGCCCATGGTCAGATGAACTTGGGGTAGGTCGACATGCCGCCGTCCACGACCAGGGTGGTGCCGGTCACGTAGCCACCCTGGTCGCTGGCCACCCAGGCCACTGCGGCGGCGATCTCCTCGGGCTGCCCGAAGCGGCCAAGCGGGATCTCCTCCTCCACCATGTGCTTGGCCTCGGGGTCGTCGAGGACGAAGTTGTTGATGGGTGTGGCGATGGCACCGGGCGCGACGTTGACGCACCGGATGCCTTGCGGTGCCAGCTCGCGGGCCACCGTCGGGAGAGCAGCTTCATGCCGCCCTTGCTCGCGCAGTAGTGGGCGAAGCCCGGCCACGGGATGAACTCGTGGACAGAGCTCATGTTGACGATCACTCCCCTCTTCTGTGCGGCCATGTGTGCTTGCCTGGCCCGTGCTGCCGGGCTGTGCCGCTCTAGCTGTGCGTTCTTCGACGGTTAGTGTCGTACGAGTACCACGATCGCCAGAACGACCACCACCGTCATGACTACGTACAGGATCAGGTTAGGGATGAGTACGGACATATCAGCAAAAATGCCCCCAGTTATCGTACCAAGCACTGTTCGAGCTGCCGTTCCCCCAATCGTAGAGGCGCGGCATGATGCATTCCGGGATTCCCCCATTCAGGACCGAGAAGTTGCCCCAGATGGACGAAGACCAGCCGGGAGCCGTCACTCCATCGCGGTAGCCGAAACAGTATCCGATCGGGGGAAACGGATTCTGGATGCAAACGGCGCCGGAGTTGTACTTCCACACCTTGGAGCCGTTCCAGCACATCTCGCCCCAAAGCGAGATGTACTCAAAGCCGTCGAAGATCCAGGTGCTAATCCCTCGACAGGGACCACCGCTGCTGGACGCAGTCGCGGCGGTCGAGCCGACGATCGCCCAGTGGCCGCTGCTTAGCTGCACTGCAGCGGCACCAGGCACTTGCGCAGCGCATCGCAGAGCTGTTTGCTCGCTCAGCGGTCCTTGTCCAGCGGCGCAGGACTGCAAGACAGCTTGCGCTGTCGTCGCGGCCTGCGCCAGGCCTCGCGCAGACAGAGGAAGGCACCGGTGAGATTGGTCCGGAGCACGGCGTTCCAGAGGTCGAGCGGCATCTCCAGGGTGGGCACCTGCTTCTCGATGCCGGCGTTGTTGACCAGCACGTCGATGCCCCCGAACCGCTCGACCACCGCGGCCACCATGGCGATCACCTGCTGCTCGTCGCCGACGTCGGCCTGGTGGCTGAACGCACGTTTGCCGCTGCGGTCGATCTGGGTGCAGACCGACTCCGCGTCGGCCGTCTCCTGGTCGGAGCAGCTGAGGGCGATGGAGAGAGGTCGAGCCTATCCCTGCTATCCTCGCCCGCAAACCAGTCCTTGGTGCCGTCGAGGCAACCATCTCGCCAGAGACCGCAGGCGGGGCGCCGTGCTCCTCAATCTCCTGCGATAGGTGAGTGAGCGGAGCGGTGGCGCGTTCGGCAACGCGCTCCCAGTGACGCCCACCTCACACAGCGGTGGGTGTCGCCGGAGGCTCCTGCAACACGGAGGAAGCGCATGGCAGTCAACGCCGCCGGTGAAAGCGGCACCCGCGCCGGACCACGCAAGCTCGAGTCGGTGGCGCGCCTCACCGACAAGCTCAGCCGGGCGACGTCGACCGTCGTCACGGACTACCGCGGCCTGAGCGTCCACCAGCTCGAGGAGCTCCGCACCCAGCTGCGTGGCGAGGGCGTCGACTACATCATCGTCAAGAACACCCTGGCCCGCCGCGCGGCTGACGCCGCCGGCATCCCGCAGTTCGCCGAGGTGCTCGTCGGGCCGGTGGGGCTGGCCATGGGATACGGCGACCTTGCCGCCCCCGCCCGCGTCCTCAGCGAATACTTCCGCGTCAACAAGCGGCTGCCCTCGGTGTCCGGCCTGGTCGAAGGCCAGGTCCTCGACGCCAACGGCGTCAAGATGCTCGCCGAGTTGCCCTCGCGAGAGGCGCTCCTGTCGCAACTGGCAGGCACTCTGTTGTCGCCGATGACCCAGCTGGCCGGCGCGCTCGACTCGATCACATCAACGTTCGCGTCGACGCTGGAAGCGTACCGCGACAAGCTCGCCGCGGCGGCCTAGCGCGCCGCGCCAAGGAGTATTCACACATGGCAGCCAAGACCTTGACCCCCGAAGATTTCGTCGAAGCCCTCAAGGACTGGACAGTCCTCGACGTCGTCAGCGCCGTGAAGCTCATGGAGGAGAAGCTGGGCGTCAAGGCGGCAGCACCGGTCGCAGCCGTCGCGGCACCTGCTGCCGGCGCTGGAGGCGAGGCGCCGGTCGAGGAGCAGACTGAGTTCACCGTCGTTCTCACCGGCGCCGGCGACGCCAAGATCAACGCGATCAAGGCGGTGCGCGAGGTCACCGGCCTGGGTCTCAAGGAGGCCAAGGATCTCGTCGACGGCGCTCCCAAGGCTGTCCGCGAGGGCGTGTCCCGCGAGGACGCCGAGGCCGCCGCGGCCAAGCTCAAGGAGGCAGGCGCCTCCGTCGAGATTCGCTAGCTTCGCTCGCGACGTCTAACAGGGGCGGGGCAGATCCCCGCCCCTCATGAGGTCGACGTGAATTCGACCTCATACACCCCACTCCTCGGCGCGCCTCGCGCGCCGGACGGACGCTCCTTGAGCCATGCCGGCTGATCGCGCGGATCGGGCTGGCTTCTGGTCTCCCCTGCGCTGCCGAGTGGCACACTCGGCGAATGTCCCTGCGCTTTCAGAACGTCACCATCGACTGCAACGACGCCCTGCGGGTCGGCACCTTCTGGGCCGAGTTGCTCAACCTGCCGCTCGGCGCCGACCAGGACGGCACCGAGTACTGGGTCGAGCCCGGCGGCGACTGCGCCGACATCCTCTTCCTGGCTGTCCCCGACGCCAAGACGGTCAAGAGCCGCCTCCACATCGACTTGCGCCCCGACGACAGGGATGCCGAGGTGGCCCGAGCGCTGGCGCTGGGCGCCACCCACATCGACATCGGCCAGGGAACCCAGACCTGGGTGGTCCTCGCCGATCCCGAAGGCAACGAGTTCTGCATCCTCAGGGCCCTCCGCGCGGACGAAAAGTAGCCACGGCGCTGTCGCACACGCAACGGGCTTGAACGAGCCTTTTCTTGGGTACAACCCTCTCGCGGGGCGCAGGGAGTCAGGCGGCGCTGATCGACCGGGCTTTGGTACGATACGTCCTTGTGCCCGTCGCCGTCGGTACCCGCGCGCCCACCTTGTCGAGGGAACTCTAGCACATGGTTTTGAATGCTTCCAGACCTTCCACCCGCCACAACTACGGAAAGATCACGGACAGGCTGGAGGTTGGAAATCTGATTCAGACCCAGTTGGATAGTTTCCGCTGGTTCTGCACTGAGGGTCTTCGGGAGCTTTTCGACGAGATCAACCCGATCACCGACTACACGGGCAAGAACTACGAGCTGCGCTTTCTCGAGTACGAGTTCGGCGCGCCCAAGTTCGACGAGGAGGAGTGCCGCCAGCGCGACATGACCTTCTCCGCGCCACTGCGCATCAATACCCGACTGCACATCAAAACAGGTGAGAACGCCGGGGAGATCAAGGAGGCCGAGGTGTTCATGGGCGACTTCGCCATGATGACCACCGAGGGCACCTTCATCGTCAACGGCACCGAGCGCGTGGTGGTGTCTCAGCTGGTGCGTTCGCCGGGCGTGTACTTCACCGCTGCTGAGGACCGCACCTCGGGGCGGCTGCTGTACTCCGCCAAGCTCATCCCCAACCGAGGCGCTTGGCTGGAGATCGAGACCTCGAGCAAGGACGTTCTCACCGTCAAGATCGACCGCAAGCGCAAGGTCCCGGTGACCACCCTGGTGCGCGCCCTCGGCTATGCCAGCAACGAGGACATCAAGTCGTTCTTCGCGGAGCAGGACATCGATCCCGAGCACAAGTACATCGCAGCCACGCTCGACAAGGATCCCACCACCAGCGTCGAGGAGGCGCTGATCGAGCTGTACCGCAAGATCCGCCCCGGCGATCCGCCAACGGTGGAGAACGCCCGCAACCTGCTCAATTCCCTGTTCTTCAACGGCCGCCGCTTCGACCTCTCCAAGGTGGGCCGCTTCAAGCTCGACAAGAACCTGGGCATTCCCGAGGATGAGGCCCGCGAGCGAGCGCTCGACCGCGATCGCCGCGTGCTCGACAACCAGGACTTTGTCTCGATCATCCGCAAGCTGATCTCGCTGAACAACGGCACCGGTGAGGCAGACGACATCGACCACCTCGGCAATCGCCGCGTTCGTGCTGTCGGCGAGCTCTTGCAGAACCAGTTCCGCATGGGCCTGATCCGCATGGAGCGGATCATCAAGGAGCGGATGACCATCTGCGACTCGGCGACGGTGACGTCGGCGAGCCTGATCAATGCACGTCCCGTCGTGGCCGCGATCAAGGAGTTCTTCGGCTCCAGCCAGCTCTCCCAGTTCATGGATCAGACCAATCCGCTTGCCGAGCTGACCCACAAGCGGCGGCTGTCGGCGCTGGGGCCGGGAGGCCTCTCCCGCGAGCGCGCAGGATTCGACGTCCGCGATGTTCACCACAGCCACTACGGCCGCATCTGTCCCATCGAGACGCCCGAGGGTCCCAACATCGGCCTAATCGGCTCGCTGGCCACGTTTGCACGGGTCAACGAGTTCGGCTTCATCGAAACACCGTTCCGCCGTGTCTATCGTGAGGTCAGCACCTCTGATTCCCGCGTGCTGGCGGGTCGCACCGCGGCGCGTGCGTACTCCGAGGGCGAGGTCAAGGAGGGCCAGGTGCTCAGCGTCGAGGCCGTTGAAAAGCTCGCCAAGGCGAGCGTTGGCACGGTCAGCATCGTGCCCTGGGTCAGCGACGACATCGTCTTCCTCTCCGCTGACGAGGAGGACAAGTACACGGTCGCGCAGGCCAACGCGCCCGTTGACGACAGCGGCAACTTCACGGTCGCGCACGTGGCCTGCCGAAGCCGTCACACCTTCAAGGATCTGCCCGTGGTCGAGGTCGACTACATGGACGTCTCACCGAAGCAGACGGTGTCCGTGGCCACCTCGCTCATCCCTTTCCTCGAGCATGACGACGCCAACCGCGCCCTGATGGGCTCGAACATGCAGAAGCAGGCGGTACCGCTGCTTGTCAGCGAGGCACCGATCGTCGGCACGGGCATGGAGGCACACGCGGCGCGCAACAGCGGCGAGGTGGTGCTGGCCAGGAAGCCCGGCACGGTGGTGGGCGTCAGCTGGCCCGAGCCCGCCGACAGCGATCGCAGCGTGGAGAAGATCCGCAGCGGTCAGGACTTCGGCATCGGCATCCTGGTGCGTCCCGATGACGGCGGTGCAGACCAGTGGTACGGCATCCACAAGTTCGTGCGCAGCAACCAGGGCACGTGCCTGTCGCAGCGGATCATCGTCAAGGCGGGTGAACACGTCGACACCGGCGAGCTGCTCGCCGACGGACCGTCGACCGACCACGGAGAGCTGGCGCTCGGCCGCAATGTGCTCGTCGCCTTCATGCCGTGGGAGGGCTACAACTTCGAGGACGCCATCCTGATCAGCGAGCAGGTGGTGCGCGAGGACATGTACACCTCCATCCACATCGAGGAGTTCGAGGTCGAGGCTCGCGACACCAAGCTCGGTCCCGAGGAGATCACCCGCGACCTGCCCAACATCTCCGAGGAGACGCTGCGCAACCTCAACGAGCGCGGCATCGTCTACGTTGGAGCCGAGGTCCACCCCGGGGACATCCTCGTCGGCAAGATCACCCCCAAGGGCGAGTCCGAGTTGAGCGCCGAGGAGCGCCTGCTCCGCGCCATCTTCGGCGAGAAGGCCCGCGAGGTGCGCGACTCATCGCTGCGCGTTCCCCACGGCGAGCGCGGCACCGTGGTCGACGTCAAGCTGTTCAGCCGCGAGAGTGGCCACGAGTTGCCCGCCGGCGTCAATGAGCTGGTGCGTGTGTACGTCGCCCAGAAGCGCAAGATCGCCCAGGGCGACAAGATGGCCGGCCGCCACGGCAACAAGGGCGTCATCGCGCGCATCCTGCCCATCGAGGACATGCCATATCTTCCCGACGGCACTCCCGTCGAGATCGTGCTCAACCCGCTGGGCGTGCCCAGCCGCATGAACCTCGGGCAGGTGCTCGAGACCCATCTCGGTTACGCAGCGCACGCACTCGGTCTCACGGTCGCCTCGCCCGTCTTCGACGGTGCCAGCGAGGAGCTCATCGAGGACGAGCTCGAGCGCGCCGGTCTGCCCCGCACGGGCAAGGAGACGCTGCGCGACGGCCGCACCGGTGAGGCGTTCGACCGCGAGGTCACAGTCGGCTACATCTACATGCTCAAGCTGGCGCACCTTGTCGAGGACAAGATCCACGCGCGCAGCACCGGCCCGTACTCGCTGGTCACCCAGCAGCCGCTCGGCGGCAAGGCGCAGTTCGGCGGCCAGCGCTTCGGCGAGATGGAGGTCTGGGCGC
>DAINCY010000001.1:0-75923 GCA_036732145.1 Candidatus Dormiibacterota bacterium | reverse complement strand
GCCATCCATCTACGACGCCGGTTGCCCGGCGCCTGCAGCGGCCCGACCCGGGACACGGGGCGAGCAGCCCCTGGACGGCGAGCCGTCCGTCCCTGTTCGGCCTTGCTCCGGACGGGGTTTACCTGGCCGGCCGGTCACCCGGCCGCCGGTGGGCTCTTACCCCACCATTTCACCGTTGCCGCGGCAACGCCGCGGCTGTGTCATTTCTGTGGCACTCTCCTTCGGGTCGCCCCGACTGGGCGTTACCCAGCGCCCTGCTCTGTGGAGCCCGGACTTTCCTCGGACGACAAGCGCCCGCGGCCGTCCGACCGGCTTGCCTGCCGATTCTACCCCGGCTTCGACAGCGCCGCCGATTGCATCGAGAGGCCGGCCCGCTGCCAGCGTGGGGAACGGCACATATGTTCGCATTGACGCGTTGAGTTCAGACTGTTACCGTTCCGGCCATCGGTGGGGCAGAGTGGTGAATAGTGGGGCAACGAATGTGGGCTGTCGACGGCAGCGACCCAGTGGTCGGGGCTGAACCGTGTTCTACGGGACGTTCCGCCATGCCGTCGACTCCAAGGGTCGGGTTGCCCTTCCCGCCCAGTTCCGTCGTGACCTGGGGGGCTCGGTCATCGCTCCCGGCGCGGAGAACCGCCTGGTGATCCGGCCCGCCGTCGACTGGCAGGAGTACGAGCAACACTTCAGGCTCACCGCTGAGAGCTCGGCCGAGCAGCGCCTCTACATGCGCCACCTGTACGCTGGAGCTCGAGAGGTCGAGGTCGACGCCCAGGGCAGAATCCTTCTCATCCCCGAGCATCGCAACTTCGCCCGGATTGAGGAGCGAGCCGTCTTCGTCGGGGTCTCCAACGTCGTGGAGGTGGTCGGGGAGGAGGTCTGGGACACTGAGAGCCGCGGCCTCGATCCCGAGACCTTCACACAACTTGGGGACCGCGTCGGCCGCCCTGGCTCACCCATCGCGGGCGAGCGGGCGTGACCACGTCGGTTCCAACCACACCAGCAAGACAAAAGGGTTTCCATGTCGATCGTGGCCGGCATGGACGACGACAGCACCGCCACGCCCAGTGGCCCGGCGCTTGACGCGACGGGACATCGGCCGGTCCTTCTACACCCGCTAATACAGAGCCTGCAGCCCCGGCCGGGGCAGACGTTCATCGACGGCACGCTCGGTGCCGGCGGTTACGTCACCGCGTTCCTCGAACGCGTCCGTCCCGGCGGGCGCATCCTTGCCATCGACTGTGATCCGGCGGCGGTGGCGGTGGCACAGCATCGCTTCGCAGCCGATGGCGGCGTCATCGTCGAACACGGTAACTTCGCCGCTCTAGAGTCGATCGCTGCCAAGCACGGCATCGGCACAGTCGACGGCGTCACCCTCGATCTCGGCGTCTCGTCGGTTCAGCTCGATGACCCCAGGCGCGGATTCAGCTTCCGTTTTGACGGGCCGCTCGACATGCGCATGGATCAGGGCGACGGCCGCTCGGCGGCCGACATCGTCAACCAATGGTCCGAGGCGGATCTGACTTCCCTGATTCGCACCTACGGTGATGAGCGCTTCGCACGCCGGATCGCCGCGGCGATCATGCGCAATCGTTCCGACGCGGCGATCACCACCACGGCGCAGTTGCGCGAGATCGTCGAACGAACCATCCCGCGACGCTTCTGGCCGAAGCGTATTCATCCGGCGACGCGCACCTTTCAAGCGTTGCGCATCGAGGTGAACCATGAGCTGGAAAGCCTCAACACGGGACTGCAGGCCGCAATTCGAATCCTCCGGCCCGGTGGGCGTCTTGGGGTTGTCTCCTTCCACTCTCTCGAGGACACCATTGTCAAGAACGCACTCCACGTCTCAGCACAGAACTGTCTATGTCCGCCCCAACAGACCCACTGCACCTGCGCTCACCGGGCCTCCCTTCTCCTTCTCAGTCGCAAGGCGATCAAGCCCGACGCCGCTGAGCTCGCCGGCAACCCGCGAGCCCGCTCCGCCCGGCTCCGAATCGCCGAGAAGCTCGCCGACGTGCGGTAGACACGCCGAGCACACAAACCCCTGACCCGTCGCTTCCGTTTCACCCCCACGTCCCTGCTCACACGGAGACCCGGGCTGTGCCCAGAACGTCACCCCCACAATTCCCCGCCGATGACCTCACGGGTGTTCCGCTCGACGAAACCCCTGCGCGCCGTACCCGTCTTCGCCGCGGCGGTCCGCGCACGCCGTTGCCCCTGCTGCCGCTGATCGCGGCGCTCGCCGGCGTCGGGGTTGCGTATGTCAGCCAGAGTGCCCATTCCACGCAGTCCACGTACCAAGCCGCGGCTCTCTCGGATCAGAACCAGCAGTTGCGCAGCCAGGCATCGCAGTTGGGCGACGACCTGGCGCGCCTGGAGAGCGCTGAACGCATCGTCGCCGCCGCCCAGCAGCTCGGCATGCGTCCAGCGGGGCACTGGTCCTACGTGAACGCGCAGCTGAAGCCGGTCATCAACCCACCGGCCCCGCTGCTCGCCACGCAGCCCGGCTCCGGTGACCCTCTGCAGCAGTTGGTGGCCGCGGTCGGCGGGGCGTTCGGCGTTCACGGCAGCCAGGGCGCCGCGCCATGAGCCGTCGCCGCGACGACGCAGCGTCGTCGCGTGTGCGCGGCTGGTTCGTCGCCGACGCACCCGACTTCCGTCACCGCGGCACCTGGCTGGCGCTCGCCTTTGCCGCCATGGCGGCCACCCTGTGCGCCCGCCTGGTCGACGTGCAGGTGCTGCAGCATGCCGCTCTGTCTGCGCGGGCCGCAGCGCTGCACCAGAAGTCGGTGGTCATCCCAGCCACGCGCGGGCGGATTCTCGACGGCAGCGGCCGGGTGCTGGTCAGCAACCGCACCGTGTACGACGTGTACGCCGATCCTGGACTCATCGCCGGGGCCAATCGTGCTGATGTGGCGAGCCAGCTCGCCCCAGTGCTCTCTCTGGACGCGACCACCGTGGTCTCGCTGATCTCGGAGCCGACTCGTTTCGTCTATCTCGCCAAGGCCGTGTCGCAGCAGGTCAGCGACCGGCTCACGGCTCTCAATCTTCGCGGAATCGTCGTCGAACCCTCCGAGCAGCGCGTGTACGAACCGTCGCCACTCCCCGGCACCTCCTTCGCCGCCAACCTGCTCGGCTACGTCAACCAGGATGGCAACGGCCAGTACGGCCTCGAGGCGTACTACGACTCCGTCCTGCGCGGCACCGACGGGCACCAGTCGACAGTCCGTGACGTGACCGGCAACTCGATCACCTTGAGCAACGACCCTCAATCGAGCGCACGCGACGGCCAGGACCTGCAGCTCAGTCTCGACTCGGAAGTTCAATACTGGGCCGAGCAGGCGATCGCCCAGGGTGTCGCCAATGCCCAGGCAGCGTCAGGGACGCTGATCATGATGGACACCAAGACGGGCGCCATCCGAGCGTGGGCCCAGGCACCCACGTACAACGCCAACTCCTACTGGACCTCCCCGATCGCGAACTTTCGCGACCTGGCAGTGTCCAACCTCTACGAGCCGGGCTCGGTGCAGAAGGTGGTCACCTTCGCGGGTGGCCTCAATGCACACGCGATCACACCCGGGTACACGTTCAATGAAGGACCGACAACAATCGACGGCGCCACCATTCGCGACTGGGACGGTCGGGCGCATGGCACCATCTCCATGCAGAAGGTGCTCGACGACTCCCTGAACAACGGAGCCATCAGAGTGGGACAGCTGATGGGCGCGAACGCCTTCTACGGCAACATGCTGGCCTTCGGCATCGGCGCACCGACCGGCGTCGACCTCTCCGGCGAACAGAACGCTCCGCTGCAGCCGCAGAGCACATGGAGCAGTCTCGACCTTGCCGAAGCCGCCTTCGGGCAGCGTGTCCAGGTCACCCCGATCGAGATGCTGGCCGCCATCAATGCGGTCGCCAACGGTGGTGTGTGGGTGCAACCGCACGCTGTGCAGGCGGTCATCGATACCACCACGGGCAAGTCCGCCATGGTGGTGCCGGCCACGCGACGTGTCATCACCGCGGACGCCGCGGCCACCCTCGCCCGGATGATGACCGGCGTCGTCGACGATCCGGGGGCCGAGGGTTCGCTGGCGCGGATCGCCGCGTTCAAGGGTGATGTCGCCGGCAAGACGGGCACTGCGAGCGTGGCCACCAATGGCCACTACAGCAGCGACGTCATCGTCTCCTTCGGTGGCTTCCTTCCCGCCAAGAACCCCCGATTCACCATGCTGGTGGTGCTCAACTACCCGCACGAGAGCGGCATCGTTCGCTTCGGTGCGACGCTGGCGGCACCCGTGTGGAAGCAGGTCGCACAGGTGGCCATCGACCAGTGGCGGATCATTCCGTGAGGCACGCGGCAGTGGTCCTCGCGCTTGCTTTCGGTGCGGGCTTGACGCTGTACCCGTGGTTCACCACCCGGCTCGCCCGCAGCGGTGCGGGGCAGCGCGTTCAGGCGTACAACCCGACGACACACAGGATCAAGATAGGCACCCCGACGATGGGAGGCCTGCTCTTCTGTGGCATCACCGCGGTCGCGTGGCTGGTCTTCGACCGCACTCGCGTGGGCTTCGTGGTGGTGTTCGCGCTGGGCGCCGGGGCATTGCTCGGGCTGCTCGATGACCGCGACAACATCCGCGGCCGGGGGGTCTTCGGCCTGCCCGCCTACGAGAAGATCGCCTTCCAGGCCTTCATCGGACTCCTCGTCGGCATCGGCCTCGATGTTGTGGATGCCACGCGCCAATACATCCCTGGCCTGGGTGCGCCGGACCTGCACGGCGCCGGCATCATCGCGGTGAGCATCCTGGCTGTGATCGCTGTCAGCAACGCGGTCAATCTCACCGACGGCGTCGACGGGCTGGCAGCCAGCTGCTCAGCCGTCGTGTTCGCGGGGCTCCTGGCTGTGGCGGTGCACCAGCATGCGCTCCCCGTGGTCATCGTCAGCGCAGCACTGGTGGGGGCGCTGGCAGCCTTCCTGGTCTTCAACTGGTTTCCGGCGCGGCTCTTCATGGGTGACACCGGCTCGCTCGCGCTGGGTTGTGCGCTCGTCGCCGCGGCCGCGGAGGTGCACCTGCTCTGGCTACTGCCGCTGATGGGCATCGTTTTCGTCGCCGAGACGCTCAGCGTCATCATCAACGTGACCGCGATCCGGCGCTTCCACCACAGGATCCTGCGGGCGAGCCCGCTTCACCATCACTTCGAGGAGCTGGGTCTCCGCGAGCGGCGGCTGGTCGTGTACTTCACCGCTGTTGCGGCGATGGGCACGCTCTTGACCGTGCTGTACGCGCGGTCGCGCGGAGCGCTGGCGTGAACGGTCGCGCTGTCGTCATCGGGCTGGGACGCAGCGGTCTCGCCTGCGCGCGCGTGCTCGCCACCGACGGGTACGACGTGGTGGCCGTGGACCGCGGTGACGATCCGCGACTGCGCGAGGCAGCATCGCAGCTTCCCGGCAGTGTTCACGTTCAGCTCGGCGGCTACCAGCCGGACGTGGTGCGCGGCGCTGCCCTGGTGTGCCCGTCGCCGGGGGTACCCTGGACCGCCCCCGAGTTGGAGCTGGCGCGCAGCCTCGGCATCCCGGTGCGCAGCGAGATAGCATTGGTGTTCGAGCGGTGCCGCGGCCGGATCGTCGGCATCACCGGCACCAATGGCAAGACCACCACCACCAGCCTATGCGCCGCCGTGATCGGTCGCGACGGCCGACGCGTGCACCTCGGCGGCAACATCGGCGCCACCATGCTCGACCGCCTCGAGCTGGTCCGCGACGGGGACTGGGTGGTGCTCGAGCTGTCGTCGTTCCAGCTGGAGTCGGTGGAGGCGCCTGCTTGTGAGATCGCCACTGTCCTCAACATCAGCCCGGACCACCTCGACCGTCATGGCAGCCTGGCGTCGTACATCGCCACCAAGCGGCGCGTGGTGGAGCACGCGCGCTCCTTCGCCATTCTTGGCTGGGACGACCCCGTGACCCGCGGCATGGCGGCGTCCAGTCCGGCGCCGGTTCGCTTCTTCGGCACCGGGCTACGCGGCGTGGACGGCGCGACCGTGCACGGCGATGACGTCGTCATCATCGAGGCCGGCGCCTCGCAGCCGGTGATGCGGGTGGCAGACATCCCGCTCTTTGGTGGTCACAACGTGCTCAACGTGCTCGCGGTGACAGCCCTCGGGCGGGCCGCTGGCGTGGCGTTGACGGACATCGCCGCCGCGGTGCGCGACTTCACCGCCGTGCCGCACCGCCTCGAGATCGTGCTCGAGGAGAACGGCATCCTCTGGATCAACGACAGCAAGGCGACCAACGTCGACGCCGCCACGCGCGCGCTGGAATCCTTCGACCGTCCCATCATCTGGATCGGGGGCGGGCACAGCAAGGGCGTACCGGCCGCGGAGCTCGCCGCGGCGGTGGCGCGGCATGCGCGCTTCGCCATCCTCAACGGGGACACCGCGTCCGAGTTGGACGCAGCCCTCGCCCAGCGCGGCTACACCGACCGGATCGTCGTGGCCGACCAGGTGTCCGCAGTCAAGGCTGCGGCGCAGCGAGTCGCGCCGGGTGACGTCGTGCTGCTGGCTCCGGGGTATGCGAGCTTCGACCAATTCGGCAGTTTCGAAGAACGCGGCATCGCCTTCGCTGACTCGGTTCGCGCACTGGGGAAAGGGAATGACGCCTGATGGCTGCGCGCACCCGGCCTGTCGCCGCCCCCGCTCTGCGACTGCGCGAGGCGATCACCGGTGGTCGCACGCTGAGCCTCGGCGGCGTCGACGGGTGGCTGCTCACCGACATCGCGGCGCTGTGCGCCTTCGGACTGGTCATGGTCTACAGCGCCAGCGAGGCGCTGGGCTTTCTCTGGTTCGAAAACGCCAACTACTTCTTCGAGAGACAGTTGGTCGGGATGGCTCTCGGTGTGGTCACACTCGTCGTGCTCGCACGCACCGACTACCACCGTCTGCGCCGTCTGGCTCCTGTTCTCGCGCTGTGTCTTCTGGCGCTGCTTGTGCTCGTGTTGTTGCCGCGCTTTGGCACGGCGGCCAATGGAGCTCGGCGCTGGTTCACCGTCGGACCGCTCTCGGTACAACCCTCGGCGATCGCCATTCTCGTCTCCGTGCTCTTCTTCTCGAGGTGGCTGGTGGATCGTGCTCCGGCCATCCGCACCGTCCGTGGAGTCCGCGACTACGGCCTGCTCGTGGGCGTGCTTCTGACGTTGGTGCTGTTGGAACGCGACCTGGGCAGCAGCATCATCATCGCCGGGACAGCCCTGGTCTTGCTGGCGCTCGGCGGCGTTCGCAAACGGCACATGCTTATCCTGCTTGCCGTGGTCATGGCAGGCGGCTACCTGCTGGTCATGCTTGTTGCATACCGGTCCAGCCGCCTGGCCACGTTCACGCATCCGTGCGACGATGCCCTGAACACCGGTTTCCAGGCGTGCCAAGCGCTCTATGCGCTTGGCAGCGGCGGACTTGGCGGAGTCGGCCTGGGCAATTCGGTGCAGAAGTACCAGTGGCTGCCGGAGGCGCACACGGACTTCATCTTCGCGATCATCGGCGAGGAGCTTGGACTTGTCGGAACTGTTTCGGTGATCCTGGCGTTCACACTCCTGCTGTGGCGTGGAGTGCGGGCGTCGATGCGCGCGCCAGACGCCTATGGTGCGCTGCTCGCCGGAGGTATCACCGCGTGGATCGGGATCCAGGCATTCGTCAACATGGGGGCCGTCACCGGTGTGATTCCCACCACCGGCATCCCGCTGCCGTTCATCAGCTACGGTGGCACCTCATTGGCAATGACGCTCGCGGGGGTCGGCATCCTCTGCAACGTGTCGGCTCAGGGCCGCAGACAGGGGGTGACACTGCGTGCGCACGTTGATCGCAGGCGGGGGAACGGGTGGCCATCTGACACCGGTGCTCGCGATGGCTCAGGAGTTGCGCCGCGCTGATCCCAGTGGGGATGTGCTCATCGTCGGCCGTCGCGGTGGTGTCGCCGAAGGCCTTGTGACGGCGGCGGGATTCCGGCTCGAAACCCTGCGCGTTTCCGGATTGGATGCCGGCAACGTGGGCAGCGTGATCCGCTTCGCGGCTCGACTGCCGGCGGCGGTGCGCACCGCACGGAGAATCATCCGTGAGTTTGGCGCCGACGTCGTCATCGGCGGCGCCGGGTACGTGAGCGTACCGGTGGTCCTGGCGGCCCGGTGGTTGCGAGTTCCCGTCGCCCTGATGGAGCAGAATGCGGTCCCCGGACGTGCCACGCGGCTGCTCGCCCGGCGGGACAGCATGGTCGCGGCCGCATTTGCGCAGACAGCCGCGTATCTCCCTCGCGCGCGAGTGATCCACACCGGCAATCCCATCCGCGCCGAGGTGCTCGCCACACCGCTGCGAACTCTCGGCGAGGGCTGCGATGCCGTGCTGGTCATGGGCGGCTCACAGGGTGCGCGGCGGATCAACCGGGCGATGGCCGGATGCATCGAGACGTTGCTGCGACAGCACCCTGGCTTGCGCATCACCCATCAGACGGGCGCTCTCGACGCCGACGAGATGGATGTTGTGGCCGCCGGGCTCGCCACCGACCTGCGTGAGCGCTGGGACCTGGTTCCCTTCATCCGCGACGTCGGCGCGGCCATCGCGGCTGCGGACCTGGTGCTGATGAGAGCGGGAGGCTCGTCGGTGGCCGAATGCGCGGCACTGGGCCGGCCCATGATCCTTGTTCCCTACCCTCATGCCGGCGACCATCAGCGGTTCAACGCGGCACCGTACGTCGACGCCGGGGCGGCGCGGCTCATCCCCGACTCCGAGTGCGATGGGCAGCGTGTCGCCAGTGAGCTGACAGCCCTGCTCGACGATCCCTCGACGTGGCGGCGCATGGCCACCATCAGCAGTCAGCTCGGGCGGCGTGATGCGGCATCTCGGATCGTGGAACTGCTCGGCGAGTTGACCGGTGCGGCGGCGAGAATTCCGGGGTGACCGGTCATGTCCACTTCCTCGGCATCTGCGGCTACGCGGTGAGCGGCGCCGCTCTGGTGGCGCGCCAGCAGGGCTGGCGGGTGTCCGGCTCCGACGATCACGCCTACCCGCCCACCACCGACATCCTCGCCGCGGCCGGCGTCGACTGGGTCGACGGCAGCGACCCGGCCAACCTGGAACGCTGGGGTGTCCCCGACCTGGTGGTGGTGGGGAACCAGACCCGCATGACCAATCCTGAGTGGCTGGCCGCCCGTGACCGCGGGCTACCGACGTGCAGCGAGATGGAGTTCTACCTGAGGCTGACCGCCGATCGCCGCCGGATCGCCGTCTGCGGGACGCACGGGAAGACCACCACGTCGTCCTTGCTCGCCCACATGCTCGACACGTGCGGCATGAACCCCGGGTACCGGCTCGGCTCGACCTCTCTTGACCTGGGCGGGAGCGCCAGGCTGGGGACCGGGCCGTTCGTGTTCGAGGGTGACGAGTACACCACAGCCCCCTGGGATCCGCGTCCCAAGTTCCTCCACATCCGGCCGGTCGCTGCCTGCGTCACCCGCTTGGAGTTGGATCACCCCGACGTCTATCCGACCCTGGACGCCTACCGGGCCCCGTTCGTGGAGCTGGCCCAATCGATGCCGCCCGACGGTCTCCTCGTGCTCTGTGCCGATGATCCCGAATGCACCGGCCTCGCCGCGCATGCCACGTGCCGGGTGGTCACGTATGGGTGCGACGAGGGCGCGGACTGGCGGGTGCAGCTCGGCAACGACACCGGTCAGCAACAGCGCTACACCGTCGCCGAGGCGGCCGGGTTGCACGAGGTTGCCCTGACCTTCCCCGGCAGACACAACGCGCTCAACGCCACAGCGGCGCTGGTGCTGGCCGTTGACGCCGGCGCCCCGCTGCAGCTGTGCATCGACGCCTGCGCCAACTTCCGAGGTCCGGCGCGCCGCTTCGAGGTGGTTGGCGACGTCGGCGGCGTCACCGTGGTGGACGACTACGCCCATCATCCAACGGAGGTCGAGGTGACCATCGCGGCCGCGCGTGAGCGCTACCCCGGCCGCCGCCTCGTCGCCATCCACACCCCGCATACATACTCTCGGACGCGCACGCTTCTCGATGACTACGCGCACAGCTTCGCCGGGGCAGACGTCGTGGTGCTTGGACCGATCGAGGTTGCCCGGGAACGCGGCATGGAGGCGACCGTCAGCAGCCACGATGTCGCCGCCCGCCTCGGCGACTCAGTGCCGGTGCACGTGGTGGATTCATCGACCGAGGCGATCGACATGCTGGCGCGCACCACCAGACCAGGCGACGTTCTTGTGGTCCTGTCCCTGGGCGGATTCGACCAGGTCGCTCTGCGATTGGTGGCGGCGCTGGGGGCAGCCGGTGTCCACTGAGTGGCTCGAGCGGTGGCCAGGGGTGCGTCGCAACGAGCCTCTCTCGCGTCACAGCCAGTACGGCATCGGTGGCCCCGCCGACCTCTTCCTGCGCCTCGACGACCTCGCAACCGTCCCCGAGCTGATCGGCCGGTGCACGGAGAACGGTGTGGCCGTGACCGTGCTCGGCGCGGGAAGCAATGCGCTGATCCAGGACGGCGGCGTGCGCGGACTCGCGCTGCGCGTGATGAGCAAGGAGATGTCCGTCGGCGACGGCGAGGTCATCCTGGCGGCCGGGGCGATGCTGCCTCGGGCAGCTCTCGATCTCGCCCGCATCGGGCTGGGCGGCATGGAATGGGGCATCGGCGTTCCCGGCAGCTGCGGAGCGTCAATCTGGGGAAACGCGGGAGCCTTTGGCGGCGAGGTGGCCGGCAGCCTCATCAGTTGCCTGGTCGCCGCTCCCGATGGCACCACGCGATGGATGGCCCGCGGCGAGTGCGCCTTCGGCTATCGGGACTCGCGGTTCAAGAACGACCTGAGCGGCCACGTCGTCCTGCGCGGCCGTTTCGCCGTGAAGCCCGACGAGGTGTCCGAGGTGCGGCGGCGCACCGACGCCGTCCAGGCTGAGCGCAAACGCACGCAACCCTACGGGGTGCGCAGCCTGGGAAGCACCTTCAAGAACCCTCCCGGTGACTTCGCGGGGCGTCTCATCGAGGCTGCCGGCCTGGGTGGGCGCAGCCACGGCGGCGCACAGATCTCGCCCAAACATGCCAACTTCATCCTCAACGTCGACCACGCCAGCGCCGCCGACGTGCTGGCCCTCGTTGACATCGCCCGCGACGAGGTCGCCTCCCGTTTTGGCGTTGTGCTGGAACGCGAGATCGTGCTTCTGGGCGAGCCCCTGCACATCCGAGCGGCGGCACGGAGCGTTCCATGAGCACCGTCGCCGCCATCTTCGGGAGCCGTTCGGTCGAGCACGAGGTCTCGGTGATCACCGCGCATCAGGTGCTGGCTGCACTCTCGCCCCGGCATCACGCGGTGCCGGTGTACATCGCCAAGAACGGCAGGTGGTACACAGGCGATCCCCTCACTCAACTGGATCGGTTCGCCGACGTGGACAGTCTGCTCGCCGGTTGCACCGTGGTCACCCCCGTCATCGACCCCTCACGCCCAGGGCTGGCGCTGCTGCCCGTGGGGGCCTCGCGCCGCGGCCTCCTCCGACGTGCCGGCGCCGCTGCGGTGGACGTCGATGTCGCCATGCCACTGGTGCACGGCAGCTTCGGGGAGGACGGTAGCCTGCAGGGCCTTCTCGACATGGCGGGGATTCCATACACCGGCAGCGGTGTGGCCGCCTCCGCGGTGGCCATGGACAAGTCGCTGGCCAAGACGGTGCTTCGCGCCGCGGATCTGCCGGTGCTCGGCGATGTCGTCATCGACCGCGACCGCTGGCGCGACGACGTTGATGAGGCCGTGCACGCGGCCGAGGCACTGGCGTCGTACCCGCTCTACGTCAAGCCGGTCAGCCTGGGGTCGAGCATCGGCGTGTCGCGGGCCGCACATCGATCAGAGCTGCGCGACGCCGTCGACGTCGCCCTCACCTACGATCAACGCTGTCTCGTCGAGGCCGCTCAGGAGCAGATCGTCGAGATCAACTGCGCAGTTCTTGGCGATGGGATCGACGCCCGCACCTCGCTCCTCGAACAGCCGACCAAGCGTGGCCTGCTCAGCTACGACGACAAATACCGGGCCCCTTCGGCCAAGTCGTCGAGCACCTCGGCGGGGATGAAGGGCGCACAGCGAATCATCCCGGCGCCGCTCGACGAGGAGCTCGCGTCGCGCGTTCGCGCCGCGGCCCTGGCGGCTTTTGCAGCAGTGGGAGCATCGGGCGTCGCCCGGATCGACTTCCTTGTCGACACCGAAGCTCAGAGCTTTGTGGTCAACGAGGTCAATCCCATTCCCGGCTCCCTCTCGTTCTATCTCTTCGAGCCGGCGGGACTCTCCTTCACAGCCTTGCTCGACGAGCTGATCGAGATTGCTCGTCGAGGTCACGCCCGACGCGGTGAGAGCACGGTGGTGTTCGATCACTGGATGCTCGGCGGCGGAGGCGCCAAGACCGTCCCGTGATGGTCGCGATTGCAGAGGACCCGGCCGCAGCCCTGCTCGATCAGGGCAGCGGGCCGGCGCTGCTCCTGCTCCACGGGTGGGGTGCGAGCAAGGAGCTGATGGCCCCCATCGCAGAGCGGCTCCCCGGCTACCGCATCGTCGCCCCCGACCTGCCCGGCTTCGGGGCCACCCCACCTCCGCCTCAGGCCTGGGGGGTGGACGACTATGCCGAGTGGGTGATCGCCCTGCTCGATCGCCTGGGCATCGAGCGCGCCCATATCGTCGGGCACTCCAACGGCGGCCGGGTGGCCATCGCCGTGGGGTCCGCCCACCCGCACAGGGTGGATCGCCTGGTCCTCACCGACAGCGCGGGGATCCGGCCGCGCCATGGGCTTGGCCACCGGTGGCGGGTGGGCACCTTCAAGGCGCTGCGCGCCGCCTCACTGCGGCCTTGGCTGCCCGCGCCACTTCGCCGCCTGGCCCAGCGTCGTGCTGAGCTGCGGGGCAGCGAGGACTACCGGGCAGCGACGGGAACGGTTCGAGCCAGCATGGTGCGGCTGGTCAACGCGGACCTGCGCCCCCAGCTCTCGCGACTGGCCGCATCCACGCTGTTGATCTGGGGTGCGCGCGACCAGGAGACGCCGCTGAGTGACGCGCGCCTCATGGAGCTGCTCATACCCGACGCCGGCCTGGTGGTGTTCGACGGCTGTGGTCACTTCGCGTATGCGCAGGAGCCCGACCGCTTCTGTCGCATCGTCAACGTCTTCCTGCGCCGCGAGACCTCGTGACCGCCGCGCTCCAGGGTGCGCTGGTCGCGGTCGCGGGCGCTGCCTGGATGGCGCTGCTTGGTCGCGCTGCCCTGGTTGCGGCTCGGATGTATCAGATCGAGGAGTACGAGGCAGCACGGCTGCTCGCCTGGGGCGCCACGCGCCGCTGGCTGCTCCATCGTTGCGTGATGGTCGCCACCACCCCTGTTGCGGTGGTGACTGTGTTCGCGATCACCGACCTCAGCAGGCCGGGATTGCGCGTCGCGGTGGCGGCCGCATGGGCCGGCGGGGTCGGCGCGGCTCACGTCCTCTGGCGATGGCTGCGGCCCAAGAAGGAACTGGTGTACACCCCGCGGCTGCGCCGCATGCTGGCGACCGCCGCCGTCCTCGGCGCACTGCTCGCCGCCCTGGTCTCGCTGGCGGTGTCCATCGGTCCCGTGTGGGTCGCCGGCGCCCTGTCCACCCTGCTGTCTCTCGGGTTCACGGCGCTGAGCATGGGGGTGCTGGTGGCCGCCAACATCCTCAACGCACCGATCGAGGCGGGGGTGCGGCGCGGCTTCCTGCGACGCGCCCGGCTCCGGCTCGAACGGTTCCAGCCGCTGGTGATCGCGGTGGCGGGAAGCTACGGGAAGACCTCGACCAAGCACATCCTGGCGCACATGCTGGAGCAGTACGGCCCCACGCTGGCGACCCCCAAGAGCTTCAACACCCTGATGGGCGTGTGCCGCACGGTCAACGACGTCCTCGACGAGCATCACCGCACCTTCATCGTCGAGATGGACGCGTACGCTCCCGGAGAGATCGCGTCCATCTGCGCTCTTGTGCGACCACGTCACGCTCTGGTCACCTCAGTCGGGCCGCAGCACCTGGAGCGCTTTGGCAGCCTCGAGCGCATCAGCAGCGCCCTCTACGAAACCATCGACGCGCTGGCGCCGGATGGCTTTACGCTGGTGTACGCGGGAGACGAGTGGGGCGCTGCCCTGGCGGCCAGGGCCCGGGCAGCAGGACATGAGGTGATCCGCTACGGCATTGCGGGGACAGGCGATCTCGATGTTGTGGCCGAGGATGTCCAGATCACGGGACAGGGCTCGCGCTTCACGTGGCGATGGCCAGCAGCCGGAGTGCACCATGATCTCGAGCTGCCGCTCCTCGGTCGTCACCAGGTGCTCAACGTCAGTGCGGCCCTGGCGGCTGTGCACCGGCTCGGTCTGCCTCTCCACCCCGCGCTGGCCGAGGTGGCCTCGCTGCGCCCGGTCGATCATCGCCTCCAACCCGTTCCCACCGGCAATGCCATCACCGTCATCGACGACTCCTACAACGCCAACCCGGTGGGCGTGCACAACGGGCTTGAGGTGCTGTCGCAGCTCGAGGCGAGGTCGCGCATCCTCGTCACCCCCGGCCTGGTTGAGTTGGGAGCTGTCGAGGACGAGGAGAACCGCAGGTACGGTGAGCACGCCGCCCGCGTCTGCGACCACGTCATCGTCATGGACGCGCGACCGGCGCGCGCTCTGCGAGACGGCCTGCGCGCCGGCGGCATGTCCGACGACCGCGTCCACGTGGTGCGGTCGCTCGCGGAGGCCACCGAGATGATCGGTCGCATCGCCGGCGCCGGCGATGCCGTCCTGTTCGCCAACGACCTTCCCGACACCTACCTGGGGGCTGCCTGACCCGTCCGGGGTCCGCGCAATCCGTCGCGGTGCGTCAATCGGTCCCATACTGTGCGGACCGGCGCCCGGGCCGAACGTCCTTGCTCACGTCCTCCTCTCGATGCCCCAGAACCTCAAAGAGCGCCCTCCCACAAGCCCTGTGCTCGACGACGCCGGCGCGCGCCAAGCACAGATCCGCGTCATCGCCGCCGGCCTGGTGGACGGACCGCGCATGGGCCGTCGATTTCACGTCCCTGCCGGGGTACCGCTGCAGCCCTCATCGCGGCGCCGTCAGCACGGAGCCAGCCGGCAACCGGTGGCGGCCGCAGAACGTCGGCGTGGACCACTGCTGCGCCGGTTGGTCGGCGCCGCCCTTCTGCTCGCCCAGGTTGGCCTGCTCGCCGCGCTCCTCACCGCTCCCGGCTTTCGCGTCGACACTGTGGATGTCACCGGCGACCATCTGCTCAGCCGCGCCGCCGTGCTCGCAGCCGCTCGCGTGCCTCAGTCGAGCCTCTTCACAGTGGACGGTGAGGCGATCCGTTCCCGGATCGCCCGGCTTCCCTGGGTCCGCTCTGCCACGGTCACCACCCAGCTGCCGTCGACCGTGCAGATCGCGGTCACCGAATGGCAGCCGGACCTGCTTCTCCGCCACGGCGCCCAGAGCACGTTCGTCGCCGCCAATGGAGCCACGCTCCCACTCACTCAGTCGACCGCGGCGGCAGAGAGGGGCGTGCCGCTGCTCCTCGACTATCGCCCCGGGACCCAGCAGCCCGTGATGAACGGCCTGGCCGATGTCCTCGCCAGTGCCGCCCGGCGGTGGGCGTCTGTCTACGGCTGCACCCTGGACGCCTTTGTGCTGAGCAACAGCAACGTGCTCTCGGCGTGGTGCAGCAGTGGCTGGCAGGCGATCTTCGGGGCCTTGGACAGCAGTGACGCCCTGGCTGCCATTCCCGGACAGCTGGCGGTGCTGGCCGCCCTCAACGGACGCCTTGACCTGGCGCACCCCGCCTTCGGATACGTCGACCTCGAGAACCCCACAGCACCTGCGATCGGTGGTCACCCAGGTGAGCCGGCGTCGCTGGGCCGCGACATCGCGGGCAGCTCCCTGAAGGCATCGACGCCGGCGACCAGCGTTGGTCCATCCATCCCCTCCGTGTCCGCGACGCCGACCCCCACCGCGACGCCTGCCCCAACCCCGCGTCCCACCCCGAGCCCCTTGGTCTTCACGCTTCCGCCGCCGCCGACCGCGCACGGCTGATGTTCTGACTGGGCGGGCGGACCTCCCAGCTTCGCCCTCAGCCGGCCTCCCAGGGTCGGGCGATCCGCAGTGCCGTGAGGATGGCGCGGGTCGCCGGAGAGCGGTTCAGCGTGATGAAATGCACGCCGGGCGCACCGGCGCGGAGCAGCTCGCTGCATTGCAACGTGGCCCAGGCAACGCCCAGCTGAATGACCGCGTGGGGATCGTCCATCCGCGTCTCCAGCGCAGCGCGGAGCGCCGTCGGAATCGACGCGCCGATTTTCGCGGTGAAGCGGTAGACCTGGTCGACGTTGGTGATGGGCATGATCCCGGGCACGATGGGCACGTCCACACCAGCCGCCCGCGCCCGCGCCACGAAGCTGAAGTAGCGGCTGTTGTCGAAGAAGAGCTGGGTGATCAGGAAGCTCGCACCCGCCTCCACCTTCTGGCACGCGGCGACGACGTCGTCGTCCAGGCTCGCCGACTCGACGTGCTTCTCGGGAGAACAGGCGGCGCCGACACAGATGTCGGCGTTGTCGTGGAGGAGGCGCACCAGCTCACTGCCGTAGCGCAGGCCGCCCTCGTGGGGAACGAACCGTCCCTCCCCGTTGGGTGGATCACCGCGCAGCGCTAGGACGTTGTCGATCCCCACGTCCTGGTATCGGCGGATCTCCGTGAGGAGCTCCGCGATCGTCGAGTCGCGGCAGGTGAGGTGGGCCATCGGCAGCAGCCCGGTCTCGCGGCCGATGCGTTCCACAAGCCGGACGGTTCGGTCATCGCGCTGGCTGCCGCCGGCGCCGTGGGTCACGGACACGAATGCCGGCGACAGGTCGCCCAGTGTCGCGATGGTGTCGAACAGCCTGTCGGCACCCTCGTCGTCCCGCGGCGGAAAGAACTCGAAGGAGAAGAGCGGCTCGTCCTGCCTGAACAGGCTATCGATGCGCATGGCCCATGATGGTGACGGACCTCGGCGGTTCGGCGCCACCGTGATGCTACCGTTGGCGGCCGTGCTGGCAGTTCGTGCGGTCCGATACGGCGGTGACGACCCGCTCAGCAACCTCGAGATCGCCGAGGTCACCGATCCCGTTGCCGGCAGGGAAGAGGTGCTGATCGCTGTCGCCGCGGCGGCCCTCAATCACCACGATCTCTGGACCCTGCGCGGGGTCGGCTCGCGCCCGCTGACCGAACCGCAGGTCCTCGGCTGCGATGCGGCCGGCTTCGTTCTTGGCTACGGCGGGGGCGAGCCGCCCGAGGGTGCCCCCGCCGTCGGGGCCGCGGTCGTGGTCCACAGCGTCATGACCTGCGGCCGGTGTCCGGCCTGCCGTTCCGGTGACGAACTTCACTGCCCGCGCATCGGCCTGCTCAGCGAACCGCCATTCCCGGGCACGCTCGCAGAACGCCTCGTGGTCCCGGTCAGCAACATTCTTGCGCTTCCCGAGAGCGTCGACTGTGTCACGGCGGCCTGTTTGCCGACGGCCTACCTCACCGCCTATCGGATGCTGTTCGTGAGAGCGGCGCTGCGCCCGGGCCAACGAGTGCTCGTCCACGGCGCCACCGGGGGCGTGGCCAGCGCAGCCATCCTCCTGGGGACAGCCGGCGGCCTCACGGTGTTCGCCACCTCGCGTGACGAAGCCAAACGGCGCGCAGCTGTTGAGCTCGGGGCCGCGGCCGCGTTCGCCACCGATCGCGACGCCGTGAAGCAGGTGATCGCTGCCAGCGGCGGCGGCGTGGATGCCGTTCTCGACACCGTCGGAGAGGCCACTTGGGACTTCTCGTTGCGCGCGGTGAGGCCGGGCGGCGTCGTGGTGGTGTCAGGGACAACCACTGGAGCCAATCCGCCGGCGCAGCTCAACCGCATCTTCTGGCGCCAACTGACCATCGCCGGCAGCACCATGGGAACGCGTGAGGAGCTGTCGCGCGTCGTCGAGCTGTGCGCCACCGGGCGGGTGCATCCTCTCGTCGACTCGGTGCGGCCACTCGCCGGCGCCGCGGAAGCCTTCGTGGCGCTGGCCGGCGGGGAGCGGCGGGGCAAGCTGGTGCTGACGCCGTCGCCAGCAGTTGACACCGCGGATTCTTAACTCTCACTTACCACCCTCACCTCCGCGCCGCGCATAGCCTCGCGACCTGTTGGCGGTGCCCCGCACCGCGTCCGCGGTCGTTGCTCCAGGAGGGCCACCGGTGCCAGGAAAAGTTGTCCGTTGTGTCGCCGCGCTGACCACCCTCGGTCTGACCGCCCTGTCGCTGGGCGTCTCCGGCACGGTATTGGCCCACGACGGTGCTCAGGACCGTCATGTCCTGCTGCTCTCGGTCGACGGCCTGCACCAGACCGACCTCACCTGGTACGTCGCGCACCATCCCAACTCCGCCCTTGCCAGGCTGGTCGGCGCCGGCGTCGAATTCAGCAACGCGGTGACGCCGGTTCCCTCGGACTCGTTCCCCGGGATGGTCGGCCAGGTGACCGGCGGCAACCCGTCATCAACCGGCATCTACTACGACGACAGCTACAGCCACGCCCTGCTTCCGGCGGGCACCACCAACTGTGCGGGCGCGACGCCGGGCGTCGAGGTGACCTATTTCGAGGCGGCCGACCTCAACCCGCTCTCCCTGGATGCCGGCCAGGGCCTGGCCAACTTGCCCGGCAGCATCCTGCAGCTCACCGGCAACGCAACCACCCTTCTCGATCCGTCCAAGCTGCCCGTCGACCCGGTCACCTGCAAGCCGGTGTACCCGCACTCCTACCTGAAGGTCAACACGGTGTTCGAGGTGGCACGCGCCGCCGGACTGCGCACTGCTTGGTCGGACAAGCACGCCGCGTACGAGGTCCTCAACGGGCCGTCGGGCGCGGGCATCCAGGACCTGTTCACGCCCGAGATCAACAGCAACGCGCCGACGTTGGGCTCGAGCAACGACTGGACCACCGACAACGCCCTCACCATGCAGTACGACAGCTACAAGGTGCAGGCGGTGATCAATGAGATCAACGGCTACGACCACAGCGGCAGCACCGTTGTGGGGACACCCTCGATCTTCGGGATGAACTTCCAGACCGTCTCCACCGCGGAGAAGCTGCCGGTGTCCAACGGCCTACCCGGCGGCTACCTCGCCGACGGTGTGACCCCTGGACCGCTGCTGGTGCGTGCCCTCGATTACATCAACACCCAGGTGGGCAGCTTCCGCGACGCCATCCGGGACCGGCACCTCGACAAGAGCACCACCATCATCCTGTCCGCCAAGCACGGCCAGTCGCCGCAGACGCCGGCCGGACTGACCCGCATCCCCGACGGCCCCATCATCGACGCGCTGGACGCGGCCTGGCAGGCGGCCCATCCCTCGTCGACGGCAGCCTTGGTGGCGTTCGCCATCGATGACGATGGAATGATGATCTGGCTCAACGATCGCTCGGCGGCGGCGACGTCCTTCGCGCGCACCTTCCTGCTCGGGCATTCTGGTACCGGCAACGACATCAACGGCAACCCCAAGCCGTTCAGCCAGTCGGGACTGAGGGCGGTCCACGCCGGAGAGGCGGCGGCTGACTATTTCAATGTGGCGCCCGGCGACGCGCGCGTTCCTGACGTCTTGGGCATCGCGCAGCTCGGCAGCGTCTACACCGGCAAGATGGGCAAGATCGCCGAGCATGGCGGTGCCAACCCGCAGGACCGCGACGTCCCGCTGGTGGTGTCGGGCGGGTCGGTTGCCACGCACGTGATCGATGACCGCGCCGTGGAGACCACGCAGATCGCACCAACCATCCTTGCGCTGCTGGGACTGGAGCCGGGTGACCTGAAGGCGGTGCGCATCGAGCACACCGCGGTGCTGCCTGTCGGCTGATCCACGGGTTTACAGAGCTGGTTGCCGGTGCGATGATGACCGGCGCTGCGTGGCCCGACTGGGGCTGCGGCCGACAGGGTCTCGTCCGAACGGTGCAGTGGCGAGGCCCTGTTTGCGTTAAACACGGCCACTCACTGACCGCCGTGAGCTGTTCCGGTGGGCCCTCCGGCCCCGTCGGTTAGGGATGTTTCATCGGCTTGGCGGGCTCGGTGGGTTAGGTCTGGACAGGCCACATCTTGTGGCATACTCCGACCGCAAACTCAGCATCTTGCGGTTTTGTGCCTGACAACCCCTATCTTTGGGGGAGGGCTCCGGCTATACTCGGAGGCCAGTGTGACCCGTTCTCGCCGCGTCTTTGCACTCGATCTAGGAACGACGAAGGTCTGCTGCGCCATCGCCGAGTTGGACAGCACCGGGCTGCGTGTCATCGGTGTGGGCGAGGCCCCCTCCCGCGGCATCCGCAAGGGGGCGATCATCGAGATCGACAGGGCCGCCGAGGCGGTCGCCGAAGCGGTTGATCTTGCCGAACAGATGAGCGGAGTCCCGGTCGACTCTGCCGTGGTCGGTCTCGCCGGCACCAGCATCACCTCGCAGAACTCGCGCGGCGTGGTCGCCGTGTCAGCTGGCCACCGCGAGGTGCGCGACGCCGACGTCACGCGCGCGGTGGAGGCCGCGCGAGCCGTCAGCGTGCCGTCGGATCGCAAGATCCTTCACGTCCTCCCACAGCAGTTCACCATCGACGGCCAGGAGGGCGTGCGCGATGCGCTGGGCATGGCCGGCACGCGCCTGGAGGTCGACGCGCACATCATCACAGGCACCAACACCGCCATTCAGAACGTGGTCAAGGTGGTGCACAAGGCGGGACTGGACGTGGAGGACCTGGTCCTTCAGGTGCTCGCCTCGGCTGAGGCGGTCATCGGCGAGGACGAACTGGATCGTGGCGTGGTCGTCGCCGATATCGGCGGGGGCACCACCGACGTCGCCGTGTTTGCCAAGGGCAGCATCATCCACACAGTCGTCATCCCAGTCGGCGGAAACCACGTGAGCGGGGATCTGGCGGTGGGGCTGCGCTGCGACCTCGAGACTGCCGAGGCGACCAAGCGCGCCTACGGGCACTGCCTGCAACTGACGTTGCCCGCCGACGCGGAGGTGCAGCTGACGCCGATGGGGTACGACGAGCCTGTCAACGTTCCGCAGCGATTTCTCGCCGAGATCATCGGCCCGCGGGCACGCGAGATGGCCCAGCTCATCGCCGAGCAGGTGGAGAAAGCCGGGCCCCCGAGCAGCTTTCCCGGCGGGATCGTGCTGACGGGCGGGGGCGCCCTTCTTCGCGGCTTCGCAGAGGTGATACAGCAGGTGACCGACCTGCCCGCCCGTGTCGCCGCGCCCAACGGTGTGCACGGCATGAACGACGAGATCAGCGGTCCGCACCATGCCACCGTCGTCGGTCTTCTGCGCTGGGGTGCGCGGGGGCGGATCGGTCGCAATGTGGCGCTGACCGGCAGGGCGCAGAACGGCAACGGACAGCACGTCGGGGACCGATTTGGACGGTGGTTGCGTGAACTTTTCTGAACGGATGAAGTTATACGGGCACGACGACGGCGCCACGCCCTCGCAGCCCATCAGTGGCGGCAACGATGATGAAACGACGCGTGCGGGGAAGGTTTCGCTGCGTCCCAAGAGCAGGCAGCGTGAGGAGACGCCCATGAACGATCTCGACAGGACGTTGGAGGGAAATGCCCGCATCAAGGTGGTGGGCGTCGGCGGCGGAGGCAGCAACGCCGTCAACCGCATGATCCAGAGCCGCCTCAAGGGCGTGGAGTTCATCGCCGTGAACACCGACCACCAGGCGCTGCAGTTGAGCAACGCCCACAAGAAGGTGCGCATCGGGTCCAAGCTGACCAGAGGCCTTGGTGCCGGCGGCGACCCCGTCCGTGGAGCTGAGGCGGCCGAGGAGTCGCGAGAGGAGCTCACCAAGCTGCTCGAGGACTGTGACATGGTGTTCGTCACCGCCGGCATGGGCGGTGGCACCGGCACCGGGGCAGCCCCGGCGGTCGCCGAGATCGCCCGCGAACAGGGGGCTCTCACCATCGGCGTGGTCACCAAGCCGTTCAAGTTCGAGGGCCTCAAGAGGCAGCGCGCCGCAGACGACGGCATCGCCAACCTGCAGGGACGCGTCGACACCCTCATCACAATCCCCAATGAGCGGCTCATGCAGGTGGTCGACAAGCGGACCCCGATCACCGAGGCGTTCAAGCTCGCAGACGACGTGCTCCGCCAGGGCGTGCAGGGCATCAGTGATCTGATCGTCTTCCCGGGCCTCATCAACCTCGACTTCGCGGACGTCAAGGCGATCATGTCCGGCCAGGGCGCTGCCCTGATGGGTATCGGTTTCGGCAACGGGGATACCCGCGCCGCCGACGCCGCGCGCGACGCCGTGGCCAGCCCGCTGCTTGAGACCACCATCGCCGGTGCCAAGGGCATCCTCCTCAACGTCACCGGCGGCCCCGACCTCACCCTGTACGAGGTCAACGAGGCGGCCCAGCTGGTCAGCGAGTCCGCCGACCCCGATGCCCAGATCATCTTCGGCACCGTCATCGACGAAGCCATGAAGGGAGAGGTGAAGATCACCGTGATCGCCACCGGTTTCACCGGCCACATCGACGTTCTCGGAACGCTCGCGTACGAGCCCGCGGCGCGTTCGGTGGCGGCCGCGTCGCCGGCGTTCACCATCGGCGGCCGTTCGGCCACGCCGCCCAACGCGGATGATCTCGACATCCCGGCGTTCCTGCGCGATCGCCGTTAGCGACCACGTTCTCACGTCAGGAACCCCCCGCGACGCGGGGGGGTGCCTGTTTGTGCCATGAAGTGCCCATACTGCTCTGAGCCGGAGTCCAAGGTTGTCGACTCGCGCGACTCCGAGACCGGTGAGGCGATTCGCCGCCGCCGCGAATGCCTGGCCTGCCACAAGCGCTTCACCACCTACGAGCGCGTCGAGGCGGTCCCGCTGTGGGTGGTGAAGAAGGACGGCCGGCGCGAAGAGTTCAACCGCCGCAAGCTGCTCGGCGGCCTGGTCAACGCTTCGACCAAGCGCGACATCGCCTCAGCCCAGCTGGCGGTCATTGTCGACGACGTGGAGAATGCGTTGCGCTCGCGCAACGTCACCGAGGTGCGCAGTCTGGAGGTGGGCGAGATGGTGATGCAGCACCTGCGCACTCTTGACGAGATCGCCTACGTGCGTTTCGCCTCCGTGTACCGCTCCTTCCGGGATGTCGAGCAGATGCGCGCCACCATCGAGGAGGTGCTCGCCAATCCCCCCGGGACCAAGCCTCCCGACGCGCCGCGCCGCCGGCGCCGCGGCGCCGACGGCGGCCGCGAGCTGCCACTCGACATGGGCAAGTGAGCAGCCGTGGTCTCGCAGATCGCACCGGCACGGACCGGCGGTGAGCAGCCAGGCAGCCGCGGATCTCCTGGCAGATCGGCTGGCGTCGATCCGCGAGCAGGTGGGGCGAGCAGCCCGAACCGCCGGACGCGACCCCGGCGCCATCCGGCTGCTCGCAGTCACCAAGGGCCATCCGGCCGGCTCCATCGAGGCCGCGCTATCCCTGGGACTGCGCGACATCGGCGAGAGCCGCGTGCAGGAGGCGGAGGCCAAGCGGGCGGCGATCGCCGCCCGCGGGGTGAGCTGGCACATGATCGGCCACCTGCAGCGCAACAAGGCGAGGATGGCGGCGTCGCTCTTCGACACAGTGCACTCGATCGACAACGCTGCCGTGGCCACCGCCCTCGCCCGCCACCGGACCAGCGACGCGCCGCGGTTGCGCGTCTTCGTCGAGGTGGAGCTGACCGGGCTGCCCGGGCGCACCGGGGTGAACGCCGCCGATGCGGCCGCCCTGCTCGAGGTGGTGCGCGGGCTCGTCGAGCTCGAGCCTGTGGGGCTCATGACCATCGCGCCGCCGGGCCCCCCCGCGTCGGTGGCGCACTGCTTTTCGCGGTTGCGCGGCCTCCGCGACGCTCTCCGTCAGAGCCATGGGATCGCGCTGGATGAGCTGAGCATGGGCATGAGCGACGATTTCGAGATCGCCATCACAGAGGGAGCCACTGTCATTCGCCTCGGTCGAGCGCTCTTCGGCGAGCGGCCCGCCCGCGGGGGATGACGCCGCCCGCGGCTATCCTGAACGCCTCCATGATGGATACCTCACGCCCCGAATCTGAGCCGGCGGTCAGCTTGGCTGAGGCAGCCCTGCCGGGCCGTCGCCGGCAACTCGCCGTGCTGCTCAGCACCGCCGCGGTGGTCTTCGTCCTCGACCACCTCACCAAATGGTTGGTGACCCAGAACATCGCCCTCGGTGATCAGGTCCCCAGCAGCGGACCAGTGACTCTGCATCACATCGAGAATCGCGGTGCGGCGTTCGGCCTCTTTCCGCAGATGCAGTTCATCTTCCTCGCCGTTGCGCTCGCGGTCGCCACCTACATCCTGATCGCCGGCCGGCGATTCGGTCCCGGTCTGTTTCCGCAGGTGCTGCTCGGGATGGTGCTCGGCGGTGCGCTCGCCAACGCCGTCGACCGCGTCGTGCAGGGGTACGTGGTGGACTTCATCGACCTGCAGCGCTGGCCGGTCTTCAACGTCGCCGACATGTGCATCGTCGTGGGGATCCTGGTTGGGGTTCTCACCCTGCGGGTGGTGCCCGCGGCGGCCCGCGACGTCGGCGACCACTCCACGTGACCAGCGTGGCTGAGAGCGACCCGGCACCGCTCCGGCTTGACCTGCGCGTCATGCGCCAGGAACAGGTGAGCCGCAGCGCCGCGCAGTCATTGATCGCGGGTGGCCACGTTCGCGTCAACGACCGGCCGGCGAAATCCGGGCAGCGGGTGCGCGTCGATGACGACGTGGTCGTCATCATCCCCCCGTCCGCGACGGCGCCGGCCGAGATCGCGGGACCGGCCGTTCCGCTCGTGGTGGTCTACGAGGACGAATCGCTGGCGGTGATCGACAAACCGGCCGGCATGGTGGTTCACCCGGCACCCGGCCACCCCGTGGGCACCCTCGCCGACGGATTGCGTCAGCGCGGCACCACCTGGTCGCAGCTCGGAGGCGACGAACGCCCTGGCATCGTGCACCGCCTCGACCGCGACACCAGCGGGCTGCTGGTGGTGGCCAAGACGGAGGCTGCCCATCGTTCGCTGTCGCTGCAGTTGCAACGGCGCACGCTGGGACGCGTCTACTGGACCTTGGTGCACGGCAGCTTTCGCGAGGCCAGTGGTCGCATCGAAGCGCCGATCGGGCGCGATCCCGGCCACCGCCAGCGTATGGCGGTCGTGGATGCGGGACGTGCGGCGATCACAGATTTCACCGTGATGGAAGGGATGCGCCGTTTCACGCGCCTCGAGGTGCGTCTGCTCACCGGCCGCACCCATCAGATCCGGGTCCACCTGGCATCGATCCGCCATCCCGTCGCCGGCGACGCGGTGTACGGACGACGCGGCGACGCGGTGTGTGCGCGCCCGGCGCTCCACGCCCAGCGCCTCACGCTCCTGCATCCCGACGACGGCCGCCGCTGTGACTTCGAATCCGCGCTGCCGGACGACCTCGTCGCCGCCCTGGCCGCGGCCGCGGAGATGTCGTGATGGCGCACGGCCCGCGCGTCACAACCCAGCCGGGGCGGCTGATCGTGCTCTCCGGACCGAGCGGGGTCGGCAAGGACACCGTGTTGCACGAACTGCGAAACCTCGATCCCTCGTTGCGCTACAGCGTCTCGTACACCACACGCGAGCCGCGGTCGGGCGAGGTGGATGGTGTGGCGTACTCGTTCGTCGACACAGAGACATTCCGGGCCATGGCTGAACGCGGGGAGTTCCTGGAGTGGGCCGAGGTGCACGGCCACCTCTACGGCACGTCCGAGGCACGCGTCAAAGCGGCGCTGGACCGCGGCGAGGACATCGTGCTGAAGATCGACGTTCAGGGTGCGGCCTGGATTCGACCGCGCGTGGCCGGCGCCATCTTCATCTTTCTGCTGCCTCCTTCGGAGGGGGAGCTGCGTCGCCGACTGGTCAGCCGCGACACTGAGGACGAGGCTTCTCTCGAGCTGCGCTTCAGCAACGCTGTCACCGAGCTCGCCGACGGCGCAGCGTACGATCATCGGGTGGTGAACGACGACGTCGGCCGTGCCGCCCGCGAGGTCCTCGACATCGTGGGGCGCAGCCGCGCCCAGAGCACACGGTGAACGGCTCGCCTGGTCCGGACCGTCGCGTTGCCGTCCACGTGTCTGGCAGCGTGGCGGCCTACAAGGCCTGCGAGGTCATCACCACCCTCCGCAAACAGGGGTGCGAGGTGCGGGTTGCGATGACCGCCGGCGCGCAGCGGTTCATCACGCCGACGACCTTGCAGAGCCTCAGCGGTCATCATGTCCTCACCGATGTGTGGCACGAGGGATCCACCGGCCACGGCATGGGTCACATCGAGCTCGGTGCCTGGGCGCAGGTGCACGTCGCCGTGGCGGCCTCCGCCAACCTGATCGCACGACTCGCGCACGGCTTCGCCGACGACGCCGTCAGCACCATCCTGCTCGCCAGTCGTGCTCCGCTGCTGCTCGCGCCGGCGATGGAGACCGCGATGTGGGAACACCCGGCCACCCGCGCCAACGTTGAGGTGCTGCAGGCCCGAGGCGTGCAGTTCATCGGGCCGGTGACCGGCCGCCTGGCCAGCGGCGCGACAGGCGATGGGCGCATGGCAGATATCAGCGCGATCGCCGAGGAAACCCTCGCACAGTTGCGCGGCGTCTGAGGCCGGGGCGGCCCTGATGGGGTCGGACACCGAGGCGGTCTGGCACAGTACCCCCGCTGTGCCCCCACCTGTCTCACCGCTCTCCGGTCGCCGCGTCATCGTCACCGCCGGCGGCACACGGGAACCGGTCGACCCGGTCCGGTACCTCGGCAACCGCAGCAGCGGCAGGATGGGCAATGCCATCGCCATCGCCGCCGCGCAGCGAGGATCAACGGTGACACTGGTCACCACCGTGGACCCGCCCGACGACGCGCGGATCAACGTCGTCCACGTCGAGACCGCCGGTGAGATGAACGCCGCCGTTCGCGCTGCGCTGCCCGGCGCAGCCTTGCTGGTGATGGCTGCCGCTGTCGCAGACTATCGTGTTGCAGAGGTCGGCTCGGAAAAGATCAAGAAGAGTGCCTCCCTGACACTCCAGCTGATCCCCACCGTCGACATCCTCCGGAGCCTCGTTGGTGACCCGATTCGCGAGGCGGTGTTCGTGGTCGGATTCGCCGCGGAAACCGACGACCTCGACGCCAACACCGCGCGCAAGCTTGTGGAGAAGCAGCTCGACCTCATCGTCCTCAACGACATCTCACGTCCGGACATCGGCATGGGCAGCGTCGACAACGAGGTCACTGTGTACGACTCCGCCGGCGTGGTTGCACACATCAGCAAGCGCCCCAAGTCGCGTGTCGCGACAGCTCTGCTCGAGGTCGTCGAGGCACGCATGAGGGACGTCGGTACCGGACCGACCGGGTTGGAACCCTCAAGGCCGCCTCAGTCGCGATAGCGCGCTGGGAGCTCCGCCGCCCGTGTTCCGCCCATCAGCGCCCCCATGGCGGCGACCACCGCCGCGAACCTCGCCGGATCGGCGATTCCCGGGATGGAAACCACCACGCCGTGGTCCAGGTCGTGGAGGCTGGCCTCCACCACCGCGTCGGGTTCCATGCGCGGAGCGCCACTCATGTCCATCCCCTGACGGGTGTGGAATTCGGTGCGGACGATGCCGGGACAGCACACCTGAACGCGAACCCCCTGGTCGCGAAGCTCCGCGCTGAGGATCTGGCTGAACGTGACCAGTGAGGCCTTGGCGGCGGAGTAGACCGCGCGTGCCGGCAGGAAGGGAGCCTCCCAGGCCCCGCTGAACGCGAGCAGGGAGGCGATGTTGATGATCGCGCCGCCCCCGCGCGTCTGCATGCCGGGCAAGACCGCCCGGGTCAGCTGCAGCGGCGCCAGCAGGTCGAGGTCGACCAGCTCGTCAATGGTGCCGGTCGGCAGATCACCGAACGGCATGTAGTGAGCGAGCCCGGCGTTGTTGACCAGCATGTGGACGGGCAGGCGGGCGAGCTCATCGCACAGGTGCACCAGGTCCTCTCGACGACTGAGGTCAGCCTCGACCACCCTCACGGTGGCCCCGTGCGCCGATGACAGCCGTGCCGCGAGCTCTTCCAGACGGTCGCGACGGCGGGCAACCGCCACCACCTCCCAGCCGTCGGCAGCAAGTCTCTCCGCATAGGCCGCTCCGATCCCGGACGACGCGCCCGTCACAACCGCGAGTTGAGCCATCTTCCGCCTCCGCTTCGTCCGACGCTGGTCATTGAACAACGTCGGCCGGGCCGGCCGCACCACCAGCCCTCCGGACTGCCAGACTCGCTCGGTGACGGCGCATGGGACAGAGGAGGCCACCGACCGGCCCCGTGGCGCCGCCGCCGTCAGCTACGTTGCCGTTGTCCCTGACACCGGCGCGATCCTTCCCCAGGATCAGTACACGTACGCGGTCCCCGAGCATCTTGCCGAGCTCGTGGTCCGCGGCGCCCGTGTCGAGGTCCCATTCGGGCGCCGCGAAGTGCTCGGGTATGTCGTCGACGCCGACAGGGCGCTGATCAGCGGTAACGCACGTCCGATCACGTCGGTCCTCGCTGAGGCACCCATCCTGGGCGCCGCAGCGCTCGAACTCGCGCGATGGATCGCCGCGCACTATTGCGCTCCGCTTGGCGAGGTGATCAAGGCGATGCTCCCCAAGGGCATCCGCGCGGCCCGCCCCGATGGCCGCAGGCGCGGCCCGCGGACCACCTCCGCCGCCGTTGAAGCCGCGAAAGCAGGCGAGGGGACGACCGCCGAGTCCCCGCCGCAACTCACCAGCGCGCAGCGCGACGCGGCCGCCCCACTCATCGATGCCATCGCCGCCCGCACACACCGCCGCGTGCTTCTCCACGGAGTCACCGGCTCTGGCAAGACCGAGGTGTACCTCGTCGCCATCGCCGCGGCTTTGCGAGCGAATCGCCAGGCCATCGTCATGGTTCCGGAGATCGCGCTCACCCCGCAGACCATTCGCCGTTTCGCAGCGCGCTTCCCCGGTCGGGTGGCCGTTCTCCACTCTGGCCTGACGGAGTCCGAGCGCGCCCACGAGTGGCGCAGCATCAGAGACGGCATGCTCGACGTCGTCGTCGGCTCACGCAGCGCCGTCTTCGCGCCGCTCCCGCGCCTCGGCGTCATCGTTGTGGACGAGGAGGATGCCAGTGCCTACAAGCAGGATCGCATCCCCCGGTACCACGCGGTGGACGTCGCTCTGGAGCGCGGCCGCATCGAGAGCGTCCCCGTGGTCCTCGGCAGCGCGACTCCGCGCGTCGAGACGTACTACGCCGCGCACACCGGTGGGTTCGAGCTGGTCACCCTGGACGAGCGCATCAGCGGCCGCGAGCTCCCGCCCATCGAGGTCGTCGACCTGCGCGAGGAACTTCGCTCCGGCAACCGCAGCCCGCTGTCCCTGGAACTGGACCGGGCGCTCCGTGAGTGCCACGACGGTGGAGGGCAGTCGATCCTCTTTCTCAACCGGCGAGGCACCGCGACAGTTGTGGTATGCCGCAGCTGCGGCGAGGCGGTGAGCTGCGACAGCTGCAGTGTGTCGCTCGTGTACCACGCTCAGCGGCGTCGTTGCGACTGTCATTACTGCGGTGCCTCCCGGCCGATGCCGGACATCTGTCCGAGCTGTGGATCGACCGCCATCCGCGGACTTGGCATGGGCACCGAGCGGCTCGAGGCAGAGGTGCACGAGCGCTTTCCTGAGCTTCGGCTGCTGCGTATGGACCGTGACACCACGGCCACTCGGGACGCCTACTTCACCATCTACGACAGCTTCGCCAACCATGAGGCAGATTGCCTGATCGGGACCCAGATGGTGGCCAAGGGATGGGATCTCGGAAACGTGCGCCTGGTGGGGATCGTCAACGCCGACGTGTCGCTGCACTTTCCCGACTACCGCAGCGGGGAATTGACATTCTCCCTGCTCACCCAGGTGGCGGGACGGGCGGGGCGCGGCGACGAGCCCGCCCGCGTCATCCTGCAGACCTACAGCCCGCAGCATTACGCGGTGCGGCACGCCACCACGCACGACTACCTGTCGTTCGCACGCGAGGAGATCCGCGTCCGCCGCTCCCTGCGCTTCCCCCCGTATACCCGCATGGTCGTGTGCACGGTCACCCATGGTGAGGATGCCCGCGCCGAGATCGAAGCGCGGCGAGTGTTTGGAGAGGTGTCTGGTAAACTCGGCGCCGGGTCGGGCCTCGACGTCCTCGGGCCGACTCCCGCCTTTCTCCACCGCCTCCGCGGCGAGTACCGCTGGCAGATCACGGTGCGAGGCGAGGCGATTCAGAGGGCCTTCCCGCACCTGCCGCGGGGGCGCGGCTGGAGCATCGACGTCGATCCCGGACCCTGAGGTGACCCTTGGCAGTGCTCCCCATCGTCCTCGCCGCTGACGAGGACCCGGTTCTCGTCAGCAAGGCCACGCGTGCGCCGCGCGTTGACGACACCATTCGCAAGTTGATGGACGACATGGTCGAAACCATGATCGACGCGCACGGCGCCGGTCTGGCCGCGCCCCAGGTGGGCGTGCCTCTGCGCGTCATCGTGCTCAAGGTCGACAACCAGGTCTACCAGCTGGCCAACCCGGAGATGGTGCGCTGCGAGGGCGAACAGACCGGCTTTGAAGGCTGCCTGTCCGTCCCCGGACTGATCGGCGAGGTCACCCGCTGTCAGCGCGTCGTCGCCAAGGGGCAGAACCGCCACGGCAAGGAGATCCGCGTCAAGGGCGACGGCCTCCTGGCTCGGGCGATCCAGCACGAGATCGACCATCTGGACGGCATCCTCTTCACCACCAAGGTCATCGAGGGAACGCTGCGACGCTGGGACCCCGCCGACGAGGCGCAGGCCGAGGCGCTCGAGGGCGAGCTCGTCGGCTGACCGCCGCCGGGCTGCGCTGAGACCGCGCCTGATGCGCATCGTTTTCTGCGGTACGGCGGACTTCGCCGTCCCCTCGTTGCGTGCGCTGGTGGATGTTCACGATGTGCTGGCGGTGGTCACGCAGCCCGACCGTCCGGGCTCCCGAGGTTTACCGGCGTCGCGGCCGGTCGGTGACGCGGCTCAACTGCTGCAACTGCCGGTGCTGCGTCCCCAGCACATTCGCGCGCCCGAGAGCGTGGAGGCGATCCTCGCGTTGCAACCCGACGCGCTGGTTGTGGCCGCCTATGGCCAGATCATCCCGGCATCGCTGCTCGATGGACCTCGCCTTGGCGGGATCAACGTCCACGGGTCGGTGCTGCCGCGCTGGCGGGGGGCGGCACCCGTGGCCGCGGCCATCCTGGCCGGGGATGAGCGCACCGGCGTGTCGATCATGCGCATGGATGTGGGCTTGGACACGGGAGCCGTGTATGCGATGCGTGAGATCGATATCGCACCGGCCGATACCACCCCGCTGCTTGCGGAGCGGCTTGCCGAGCACGGAGCCGGCCTGCTGCTCGCTGTTCTCGAGGCTCTCGCCGCCGGCAGCGCCGTCGCCATCCCACAGGACGACTCGCAGACGACCTACGCGCCGCGCCTGACGCGCGAGGACGGTGCGATCGAGTGGTCCGCGGTCTCTGCAGTTGAGGTGGACCGGCGCGTCCGCGCTCTGCACCCGTGGCCCGGTGTCACAGCCCCTCTGGGCGGCCAGCGGGTGCGGTTGATTGCCGGCGAGCTGCCCGGGATGGACGCCCGTGGCGCCACTCCAGGCGACGCGGTCGCTACTGCGGGGGAGGACGTTGACGTCGCGACCGCCGGCGGTGTGTACCGTGTCGGGTTCGTCCAGCCGCCAGGCGGGCGGCCGATGAGCGCCGCCGCGTACCTCCGCGGCCGTCGAACGCGGCCGTCCTGATCAGCACAGCGCCCGGCCACCTGAGCGGTCGATGTGTGCCATGCTTCACGGACGCATGGGCCTTGTGAGGGTGAGCGATGCCACGTCACACCGGAAGGGTCTCGAAGAGGGTCTCTGAGCAGCTGCGCCGGCTCGATCAACTGCTCCACATCGATCACAGCGGACAGAGCGAGTGGGTCTGGGCCACGCCCATCCTCGCTTTTGTCGGCACGGTCGCCATCCTGGTCACCGCCGGAGCGATGAGTGGCGTGTGGGCGGTTGAGTACATCCCCACCGGCCTGGTCGTCGGCCTCGTCATCTCTGGCCTGCTCGTCGCCTGCATGACGCCGGAGACAGTTCCTCCTGAGAACGACCACGGCGACGACCGCGGGCCAGGTACTGAGCCCTCGTCCAAGCCTCCGCGATTCGACCCCGGCATCTGGAAGGCGCTGCTGTCCGAGCCGGATGTGGAAACCACTCCGGCCGACGAGGAGCGCAGCAACGAGCGACTCCGGGAGCCGGTTGGTGCCTCGCGGTAGCGCCTGAGCGGCGGCTCCCCCTGGGCTGCGTTGGCGGCCAGAAACGTTGACGAAGCCACGCGACGGTCCACCGGCGCGGTGGGTCAGCCGGCCGGCATCATCGACTTTCAGCCACGATTCAGATTGCTGCCGTACGCTTCATCCGGTGCCACCTCAGTCCGGGCCCGGCCGCCGTCTCGCCGGCATGGTGCTGGTCGCAGCAACCGCAGCGTCATGTGGCAGTACCGGCGCGATTCCCACCCGCATAGCCTCGTCCTCGGCAATTGTCACGACCACAGCCCCCACCGCAACAGCGAGCCCCTCGTCCGCTGTCACGGCCACGCTGGCCGATTGCGGCCCCGCCCGCGACAGCAGCGCCCTGCATGTCGTCCATCACTTCTCCGTGTCGCCCGACGACATCACAGTCGACGCAGGCGGGCGCCTCTGGGTGACCGCTCGCGAGGCGAATCTGCTCATCGGCATGGACGCCTCCGGGGGGGCGGTCACCACGCAGGATGCTCCCGGTGGTCCCGAGGGCGTCGCAACCGATGCCACCGCCCTGTACGTGGCGCAACAAAACCTCAATTCCGTTCTGGAGATCGCGCCGACGCTCCGGACTGTGGTCACCCTCCCCAACCACACCAACAACGCCGGGATTGACGGCATCGCGAGCGACGTCGCCGGCCACCGCGTCCTCGTCCCCGACAGCCCTACCGGTGAGCTGTTCGCCGTCCGCCTCAGCGGCACGCCCACTCCCGAGCTTCTCGCGTCCGGCCTCGGTCGCCCGGTCGCGGCGACCACCGACGGCGCTGGCGACATCATCGTCGCCAGTGAATCCAGCCCGGGCTTGACGATCGTGACGCCGGCGGGCGCGAAGCGGTCGCTGGGACATTTCACGGATCTCGACGAGGTGGTGATGTACGCCGGGCTCCTCTACGTCACCGAGCTGGACCATCGCGACGTTCTGGCCGTGGATCCAGCGTCCGGTGCGTCGGTGGCCGTGGCGGTCAACCTGCCCGCCCCCCAAGGGCTGGCCGTCACGGCAACGGGAACCCTGGAGATCGTTGACTCGACGACCAACACCTTGTATTCGGTGCCTGCCTGCGCGAGGCCCCGGTGAGTCCTCGTCGGCATGGCGCTCGCGGTGCCGTTGTCATCGGCCTCACGCGCTCCTCACTGCGTGTTCGGTGGCTACCAAGGCATCGGCACCGCAGACCCTCCGCCGGCGACTTTCGACGATCAGTGGGACGGCTGCATTCTCACCAGCCGACAGCCCCGTCCAGCAGTTCGCGAATGAGGTCCGCGTGACCGTTGTGGCGGGCGTATTCCTCGATCATGTGGACATAGATCCAGCGGAGTGAGCACGGCTCGCCGTGCCGCAGCCCGGTGTCGTCCAGGTCGTGTTCTGCGGCGGCGACTCTGCTGCTCACACACTCGGCCTGCCATGCGGCGAGGTCGGCGTCCCAGTCGGCGCCGTCCAGAGGTGTCAGCTCGCTGTCCTCCACGGCAGGATCGCGCCAGATCGCCGGCGCCAGCGGGTCGCGGAGAAGCGTTCGACGAAACCAGCCGCGCTCGACCTCTCCCATGTGCCTGATCAGGCCGTGAAGTGACAGCTTCGAGGATGCCACCGGCCTGGCCTTGCGTCCCTGGTCGTCCAGACCCTCGCACTTGAGCAGGAGCGTGGTGCGGTGGAAGTCAAGCCAGGCCTCCAGCATTGCCCGCTCAGTGAGAAGGTATGGCGGCTCGACACGGCGGGGATCGGCCAGATCTTGCACCACGCACAGGGCCCTCCAGCAGTGAGAGGTTCGAGGACGAAGGCGCAGCGTACTGCTGTACATAACACTCCATGGCGACGACCAAGCCCAAGACAACCGATCCCACGCTGGCGCGCAATCGCCAGGCCTCGCACGAGTACTCCATCCTGGAAACCTTCGAGGCGGGGATCGAGCTCGCCGGCACTGAGGTCAAGGCGCTCCGCGACAGCCGCACTCAGCTGCGCGAGGGCTACGTGCGTGTCGAGAACGGGGAGGCGTGGCTGCTCGGGGTCAATATCGCGGAGTACACACAGGGCCACCGTCGCAACCACGAGCCGCAGCGGCGCCGCCGCCTGCTCCTCCACAAGCGCGAGATCGAGTATCTGGGCGCCAAGGTGGCCCAGCAGGGCCTCACCCTCATTCCCCTCCGCCTCTACCTCAAGCGCAACCGCATCAAGCTCGAAATCGGGCTGTGCAAGGGCAAGAAGCTGTGGGACAAGCGCCAGGCCATCGCCGAACGCGACGCCCGCCGTGACGTCGAACGCATCACAGCGCGGGCGCAGCGACTCTGACCGGACCGGCCACCACAGGTCGATCACGCAGCGCCCTGACCAGCGTGACAAGAAGCCCGGTCGCCAGGACCGCAGGCAGCGAGCACGCCTGGAGGAACAGCCACCAGAAAGGCCCGGTGGAGATCGCGCTGATGCCCTGGATGCTAAGAGCGGCAATCGCCGCGCCTCCGACGAGCCCGACTCCGATCAATGCGCCGGCGCTCCAACCCATCAGCGCGTGGCCAAGCCGCCCGCGCTCGTTCGCGAGGCCAACGGCTGCCGCGATGGCGATGAGCAGGTGCACATACACCGGATACCAGGCGATCGCGCCGGCGAGCAACATGGCCGCCACTCCGCAGGCAAATTCCGCCCCATGCTCTGCGCGGGTGCGCTCGCGTCTGCTCACAGCGACCAGGATCAGGCCCACGGTCGCCAGCGAAAGCGCGGTGGCCACGCCGTGCAGCCAGGGAGCCGGGTTGTCCACAGTCAGCACGGAGTGTTGCCCCAGCCGGTTGATCACGCCGTTCCAGGTCTGGTTGTAGATCCAACCGTTGTCCCGGTTGAGCACCGGCAGCACCGACGTCAGGTAGTGGCGGGTCACAGACCAGCCGAGCGCTGCCACGCCAATTGCCACCGTGCCGGTGCCGGCGGCAACCCCGGCGAGCGCGCCGCGCCACCAACCCCGGCGGACCAGGACGAGGAGCAGGACCACGGGGGCGAGCTTGATGCCCGCTGCGACCCCGAGGATGATTCCGCAGCGGGTGCGGTGCCCCGACAGGTAGTCGGACATCGCCATCGCCAGGAGAAGAAAGATGACGGTATTGATCTGCCCGTGCCAGAGGTTGTACGTTGCGGGCGGGAAGGTGAGAGCCACGAAGACGGCGATACGCGCGCGCGGCCAGGTCGAGGGCAGCAGGGCTCGAGCCGTGATCAGCGCGCCACCGACCAGGGCCACCAGTGCGATCCACAACCAGGTCAGCTCCTGCCAGCGCTGCGACAGCGCCGCCAGGGGTCGGAGCACCACAGCCGCGAAGGGCGGGTAGTCGAAGCCCACCGACATCACGATCGTGCCGCCGTCGAAGAGGGCATACGGCGAGGTTCCGGCGGCGACGGCGCTGGCCGCCTTCGCATATACGGCGAAGTCCTCGAAGGGGCCCGCGAAGGATCCGATCAGCGGCAGAATCACGAAGTTGTAGACCGCGCCGACCACCGCGGCGATGGAGCCCGCCGTGAGCAGCACGGTGACGATCGACCGCCAGTCGCGGGTGGAACCGTCCGCGCGCGGTGCCAGCCACCGCCGGGTCATCACCGACACGCCCGCCAGTGTCGGCCCTCCGGCAGCGCTCGGCCTTCTGTGTGCGCGACCGTTACGCAGGTGCGACGGGACGACAGGCCGACCGGCCGCGCGCCAGTCAGATGGTGTCAGGCGCGGTCAGGAGGCGGCTCGCCGCGCGCTGCCGAGGGGTTCGCTCTCGAGCTCAGCCACGATGCCTTCGAAGGGCTCTGCGGCGATGATGGGGCGGTTGGCGCGGGTGTCGGGCACGGCCTGAGCCGCCAGCTCGTCGATGGCCTGTCGCAGTTCGCGCATGCCGGTGCCCTTGGCCGCGGAGATCTGCACCGGGGGGATGCCGGCGATGGCTCCGAGCCGCCGCGCCATGTCGTCCGCCACCGTGGCGGCGAGGCGATCGACCTTGTTGACGGCAAGAACCGCCGGCTGATCGCAGCCCATCTCCTCCAGGGTGGCCAGCACGGTCTCCAGCTGCGCCTCGGCATCAGGGTGAGCGGCGTCGACGACGATGGTGAGCAGGTGGGCCTCGCGGACCTCCTCCAGCGTCGCCGCGAATGCCTCGACCAGCTCATGCGGGAGCGACTGAATGAATCCGACGGTGTCGGTGACGATGATGCGGCGTCCGCTGGCCAGACCGAGCAGCCGCGACGTGGGGTCGAGCGTAGCGAACAGCAGGTCGTCGGCGAGGACGGTCGAGTGGGTGAGGCGGTTGAGCAGGGTCGACTTGCCTGCGTTGGTGTAGCCCACCAGCGCGCATGAGGCCAGCGGCACCGCCGAGCGCGCCGTCCGCCGGGTGGTGCGCTGGCGCTCGATCTCCTTGAGACGCTGGCGCAGCCTGCGCAGCTTCTGGTTGATGAGCCTGCGGTCCACCTCGATCTGCTTCTCGCCCATGCCACCGCGCATGCCGCCGGTGCCGACGCGGCCGCGCTGCCGTTCCAGGTGCGCCCATCCTCCGGCGAGACGCGGGAGCTGATGTTCCAGCTGGGCCATCTCCACCTGCACGCGCCCCTCGGCCGTGCGGGCACGTCGCGCGAAGATCGAGAGGATCACCTCGGTACGGTCGAGCACGGGCACGCCCCAGCTCTCCTCGAGATTGCGCTGCTGGCGCGGCGAGAGCTGGTCATTGATGAGCGCGGCGGGCCCGCCGAGCTCGTCGATGCGCGCCCCGAGCGCCTCCACCATACCCGAGCCGAAAAACGTCCCAGGGTGGATGTCGCGGAGCGGAACCGCGGCGCGCTCGACGACCGATGTTCCCAGGGTGCGAGCCAGCTCCTCGAGCTCGTCGAGCTCGATCTCGGTCTGCTCGCGCCTCCGGCCGCCCCGGAAGGCTCCGGCGATCAGGACCTTGTCGAGCGTTGTCGCGATAGCGGGATCTGCGCCGCTGCGTCTCTGCCGTGCCATGCGCGGCCTAGCCTATTGCATTGTCCCGAAGGCGGTTTCATCCGCGCGGCACGTCGCGCTGCCGAGGATCGCTGTCGCGCGGGTGGCTGTGCAATGCTGCCCGCCGATGCCCGCCAGGTCCGCACCAACCCGAGCGGTCAGGGTATGCATCGAGGCGACCAGCAAGCGCGCGTTCGCCAGCGCCCTCGACTGGCCGGGGTGGTGCCGGTCAGGCAAGGACGAGCGGTCCGCTCTCGACGCGCTTGCCGACCATGAGAGGCGATACGGGGCGGTGGCGAGCGCGGCATCGCTGCCGTTTGCAGTGGGCGAGTTCACAGTGATCGAGCGGATGCCAGGTTCGGCCACGACCGACTTCGGCGCCCCCGCGACGGCGGCGAAGCTGGAGGGTGAGCGTCTGAGCGCGGCGGGCGCGAGGCGGCTGACCGCTCTCGTTGCGGCCGCGTGGACGGTGTTCGACGGCGTCGTCGCCACCACGCCGCAGTCGCTGCGCAAAGGACCGCGCGGCGGGGGGCGCGACCGCGATCCAATGGTCGACCACGTCCTCGCCGCAGAGCACGCCTATGCCCGCAAGCTCGGCATCCGCGTGCCGCAGCCACACGCCGGCGAGACGGAGCGGATCACGGCCATGCGCGAGGCCATCCTCGCCCTGCTGCGCACCGCCGACCTCAGCGAGGTGCCCGTTGACCGCGGGTGGCTGCCCCGCTACGCGGGGCGGCGCATTGCGTGGCATGTGCTGGACCACGCCTGGGAGATGGAGAACCGAAGCGAGGCCTGACGGCTGCCCGCTGTCTCACCTCCGATGATCGTTGCGGTGGCCACTGTCAGTGCGCGTCTTCGGCGGATCTCCCTGGGCCGCGATCATGGCGGCGCTGTCGGCACCCTTGCCGCGCAGCACAAAGGCAAAGCCGACGGCGACGAGTGCGCCCAGCAGCGGTCCGACGACGTACAGCCAGGTGTGTGAGAGGTCGCCGCGGACAAGGTCCGGCGCGAAGGAGCGCACCGGGTTCATCGACGCCCCGCTGATCGGGCTCGACCACAGCCCCGCCAGCGCGATGTAGCCTCCGACGGCGATCGCGGACAATCCGCCGACGTTCTGGGCACTCGACGCGGTGCCGAGGATGACGCTGACCAGGCCCATGGTGAGCACGACCTCGATGAGCATGGCCTGGACGTCGCTGATCGCAGGGGCCGGGATGGTCGCGCCGAAACTGCCCGGCCTGCCGAGCACGGCCCAGAGAAAGAGGCAGGCGAGCAACCCGCCCGCTGCCTGGGCGGCCACGTAGCCGGGCAACCGCCGCCACGGGAACTCCGAGCGCAACGCGAAGGCGACGCTGACGACGGGGTTGAGGTGGGCGCCGCTGACCTTGCCCATGAAGAGGATCACAGCCATCACCAGGAGCCCGGGGGCGGTCACGGCAGCAGCACGCGAGATCGGCACCCCGCTGACCGACGTCACCACGCCGGCCCCCACGCCGACAAGAACGAGGAGAAAGGTGCCGAGAAGCTCCGAGAACAGCCGGCGCCATTCGTGCGATCCGTCGTGAAAATTCCGCAGCCACGGCGGATCTTGGCGACCGTGGACCTGCGCCAGGAGGGGCTCGCCGAGGGCTGATTCGGTCGCGAGCGCCCCGCCTTGCGTCACAGCATCCGAGTATGAGCGCCCCTCGCAGGCTGCGGCGCCTGCCTACGATGGCGCGATGCGTGTGCTTATCCTCGGCGGAACCCACTTCATTGGCCGTGCCATCGTCGAGGACCTGGTGGCGGCGGGGCACGATGTCACGCTTGTCCACCGCGGCGATCGTGAGCCGGCCGACATGCCGCTGGTGACGCACATCCACCTCTCGCGCGACCGCTGGGCGGCGGAGGCGGCACAGTTGGCCGCCACCCGGCCAGACGCGGTGCTGGACTGCCTGGCGTTGTCACGCGATGACGCCCGCGGGGCCCTCGCGGCGTGCCCCGACGGGGCGCACCTGGTGGTGCTCTCCAGCGTGGACGTGTACCGCGCCTTCGCGTCGCTCAACGCGGCGCGCGACACGGACTCTGTCCCCATCGATGAGACCGCGCCGCTGAGCGAGGACCGCTATCCCCGTCGCGGGCGGGGCGCCGCGCACGAGTCCTACTCCAAGCAGGACGTCGAGGACGAATATCTGGCCCGCCGCGCCATTGTGCTGCGGGTGCCGGCTACCTACGGGGAGCATGACTACCAGCGGCGCGAGGAGTTCATCCTGCGACGGGTGCGGGCACGGCGCCGCAGCATCCCCATTGGCGCCGGCGGCTTTCTGTGGACGCGAGGCTGGGTTCGCGACATCGCCCGCGGCGCGCGACTTGCCGCCGAGCACCCGGAGTTGCAGGGTGAGGTGTTCAACCTGGGGGAGGAGCAAACCTGGACGATCCGCCTGTGGGCGATGCGAATCCTCGAGGCTGCGCAGTCCGACATCGAGTTGGTCGAGGTCCCCGACGCTGTCCTTCCTGAGGACATGTCGCTGAGCTCGGCGCGCCTCACCCAGCACGTGCTCGTCTCGACCTCGAAGGCGAGATCCTTGCTCGGCTACACCGACAGTGATGCCATGACCGCGTTGCGTTCCTCTGTCGGCTGGCACCTGCGCCACGCACCGGCGGATGGGGACCTGGACTTCGCGGCCGACGACACCGCGCTCAAGGTCAGATTGCCGGCGCGGCAACCCGTCTGAGGCCGCCCGGCACGCGCGGGACGACTGCCGGGCGGGCCGCCCTGACGTACCCTGGGTCTCAACAGGAGGAATGTGATGGCCCTGTTGGGCATTGGCGAGCAAGCACCCGACATCACCGCGCGACGCCGCGACGGCAGCACGGTTCAACTCTCATCCCTGCGCGGACGGCATGTGCTGGTGTACTTCTACCCCAAGGACGACACGCCGGGCTGCACCGCCGAGGCTCGCGGACTCAACGACAACCTGTCCGCCTTGGCCGAGAGCGGCGCCGACGTCATCGGCGTCAGCACCGACAGCTGGGATTCGCATCAGCGTTTCGCAGAGAAGTACGGGCTGGAGTTCGCGCTCGCGTCCGATCGCGACCACGGCATCGGCAACGCCTACGGCGTCGGCAAGATGATGGGCATCCTCCCCACCACTCAGCGCGTGTCATTCCTGATCGGTCCCGACGGCCACATCGTCCATGTCTGGCCGCAGGTCAAGGCGGCCAACCATGCGGCCGACGTTCTCGCGGAGGTGCGTCGCCGCACAGCCCCGGGAGCCGTGACGGGCTAGGTGTTGCCCATCAGGGCCACATCTCTCGGTTCGGCGACGTCGACGACCTCCGGACCGGCCACGACGCCTGGTGCTGCACGGCGGTGCCGGATCGCGTCGACGGCGAGGATGAGCAGCGCCAACCACACCAGCGCAAAGCCACCAAGCCGCGCCGGCGGGAGCGCCTCGTGGAGGACGACCACGCCGATGACGAACTGGAGCACCGGCGCCAGATACTGAAGTAGGCCGACCGAGGAGAGCGGGAGACGCTTGGCCGCGCCGGCGAAGAAGAGCAGCGGGGTGATGCTGACTGGCCCGGATGTTGCCAGCAGGAGGAGGTGGCCCGGGGTGGCCGCGTGCCCCACCCAGGTGGCGCTTCCCGCGATCGCCACCACCACGAGCACCACCACCGCAGGAACGGCCGTCGCCCCTGCCTCGACCAGCACTCCCTCAAGAGCTGTGGCGCGGACGCTCTTCTTGATGAACCCGTAGCCGGCAAAGCTGCCCGCCAGGAACAGCGCCAGCCAGGGGGGCTGCCCGTAGTCGACGCTGAGCACGACCACCGCAACACCACCGAGCGCGACGGCCACCCACTGGGCGCCGCGGAGCCGCTCTCGCAGGATGACCACGCCGAGCGCGATCGTGAGCAGCGGGTTGATGAAGTAGCCGAGGCTGGTCTCGAGGACATGGTGGTTGTTGACTGCCCAGATGTAGGCGCCCCAGTTGACCGTGATCAGCACTCCGGCGATGCCGAGACGCATGAGTGCGGCGCGCTCGAGGCGTCGCATGTGGAGCAGCTCGCGGCGGACAGCCAGCAGCACAGCGACGGCGACCAGACTGCAGAGGATCCGCCAGGCCAGGATCTCCAAGGGGCCGGCGGGCTCGAGGAGGGGCCAGTACAGGGGAAGCACCCCCCAGAGCCCGTAGGCGAGCACGCCGTACATCAGCCCTCGCATCGCCCGTGTCACCTATGGCCTCCTCCTCGACTGGGTGACCATCGTAGAGATGCGCCTGTGCGCCGCCGCCGCAGGGCGGCATGGCCGAATCGGCCTAGCGCTGGGGGATCATCCCCAGGATCCTCTCGTCGAAGTAGGTCAGCTGGCTCTCGGGGAGCAGCAGAATCCGCTCCGGGGCGAGTTGGGACACGAAGGCGGCATCGTGGCTGACCAGCACGACCGTGCCCTCGTAGTGTTGCAGCGCCGCCAGCAGCGCCTCGACCGAATGTGGGTCGAGGTTGTTGGTGGGCTCGTCGAGGAGCAGGAGATTGGCACGGGCCACCATCAGGCGGGCCAGGGCCAGCTTGGTCTTCTCTCCGCCCGAGAGGGTTCCGGCCTCCTGGGTCGCAACATCACCGACCAGGCCGAAGTGGCCGAGGACGCTGCGCAGCTCTCCTTCGGAAGCGTCGGGGACGCTGCTGCGAAGGTTGTCGAGCACCGACGCCTTGGCAATGATGTCCTCATGCTCCTGTGCGTAGAAACCGACCTTGACGTTCGCGCCCAGCCGCACCGCGCCCGCGTCCGCCGTCTCGCGGTCCGCCAGGCAGCGCAGCAGGGTGGTCTTGCCCGCGCCGTTGACGCCAACAAGCAGCAGCATGTCGCCACGCTGAAGGTTGAAGTCGACCCCGGCGAACACCTGGTGGTCCGCGTATGCCTTGGACAGACCTGTGACGTCCAGCACCTGGTCTCCGGTGCGCGCGGGCTCCGGGAAACGCACTCGAAGCTGCCGGCGTCGCACGGGCGGCGCGTGGTCCTTCAGCCGTTCGTTGAGGGTGTCGATGCGTCGCTGCAGCGCACGCCGTTTGGCAGCGTGCGTGGCGTTGCCCTTCGAGAACACCTTCTTGGTCTCGGCCAGCCGTGACGCTTCCTTGGTGATGTTCTTGGCCTGGTGCGCGCGCTGTGCCTCGTTCTCGGCGCGCTGCCGGACGAAGTCGCTGTATGTGCCCTTGTAGCTGTCGATCTGGGCGTTCTCGAGTGCGAGCACTCGATCGAAGGATGCGTCCATCAGCTTGACGTCGTGGCTGACGACCAGCACCGTCGCCTCGGTCTGCCCCAGGAAGTTCATCACCCACTTCTTGGCCGAGACATCAAGGTGGTTGGTCGGCTCGTCGAGGATGAAGAGATCGCCCCCGGCCAGAAGGAGGCCCGCGAGGTCGAGCTTGCGGCGCTGTCCACCGGAGAGAGCGCCCACGTGCGTGAGCAGCGCGTCGTCGTCGAGCCCGACGCCCTTGGCGATCTGCTCGGCGGTGGCGTCGAGCTCGTAGCCTCCAGCGTGGACGAACCGTTCGTGCAGCTCGCTGTACTCATCGATGGCTCGATCGAGGTCATCGCCGATGCTCGTGGACATCAGGCCCGAGAGCCGTTCCATCTCGTGTCGCAGTGCGGTCAGCGGGCTCGTCTGGAGGAGATACTCGAGGGCCGTCTGCTCATCTGCCGCATCCAGCCGAGGGGTCTCCTGCCGCAGGTACGCCGTCCTTGGCGGAACGCTGACGGTGCCCGCCGAGAGGGTGTGGTCGCCGGCGATTGAGCGCAGCAGTGTTGTCTTGCCCATGCCATTCGCCCCCACCAGGGCCACCTTCTCGCCCTGCTTGATCAGCAGAGAGGTCTCCTTCAGGAGCGTGCGCGCGCCCATCTCGACGCGGGCGGAAGACAGGGTGAGCATGAGGAGACGTCCTGAAATGAAGCGGCGGCAACCCTCACAGGGTACACCGGGGTGGGTCGACAGGCGTCACCGGTCCGTCATCGATGCGGTTACATATGGAGTTGGTGGAGGCGCCGGGAATCGAACCCGGGTCCGAAGCCGTGTCAAGCGCAACCTCTACGAGTGTAGTCCCGGTTTTGTTCTCACCGGTCCGGCGCCCTGGGACCAGGCTCCGTATCGGCCAGTCACGGTGTACGTCCCCCCCGCCGCCGTGACGCCAGCGGGGGGCGAGGCTGCTGGTATTAGCGTCGGGTCCGGTCACCGCAGCCGATTGACCGGTCGACGTCAGGCCGTAGCCTGATCGTTTGCCTTACTTACGCAGCGAGCGCAAGGGGCTGTGCAGTGTTCGCACTTATGTTTGTCCCGGTTTTACGAGCCCGGGGCTCGACTCGCCATCACGCAAACCACGACCCCGTCGAAACCGTACGCCCCCACGAGGCGAACGCGTCCACGGACACGCGCTTTGTGCCCCCATCGTACCGCGTGGCGCAGGAGCCCAACCGCGCAGGGACAAGGGGGGCGTGATCGCTGCCGCCGGCGCCCGTTGGCGGGCTGGGCCGCCTACTCTTTACCCATGTTCAACCGGACGCGACGGAGCGAGCTTGATCTGCCCCGGCGTCGCGGGGTCGCCGTGGGGCTGCGCCGCTGGACGATTCCAGCGATCGGCGCGCTCACCCCGGTCGGGTTGATCATGGTCAACATCGCCGCCTTCATCGTCCATCACCTCGCCCAGTTCCGCCTGGGCATCAGCGTGCTCGCCTTCGTGAGTGGCCTGATGCTCAACTCGTGGACGGCGTTGAAGATCTATCGGGTCGCCAAGCTCCGCTTTCCCCACAACGGGCCGCTCCAGGAGCGCAATCAGGAGGTGGTGCTGGTCATCGGCATGGCCGTGATCATCGGCATCTCCTTTGTCGAGGCGCTCTTCTGCTACAACGGTCTGAGCAACGAGGCCAATCTGCCCAACTCCCCAACGTTCATCCTCGGCATCGTGGCCATCGCCATCCCCATTCTTCTTCAGGCACTCTTCAGCCGCCTGTTGCACGACGGCGGCGCCGACCCACTCGACGAGCGAATTGACGGGTACCCCCTGCCGCCGCCCCCAGCGCCCGGCGACAACTGGAGGCCGTGATGGTCACTGCACAACTGCTCCTGCATCACGCCGTGCTGGCGCGTGCCGGCGGCGGCCAGGGATTCGGCGGCGGTGGCTTCGGCGGGGGAGGAGGCGGATACGGCGGTGGTGGTTACTACGGCGGGGGCGGCTACTACGGCGGCGGTGGGCTGGGCTCGCTCGGCCTTCTGTCTCTTCTCTTCTTCGGCGGGGGGCCCATCTTCTTCATCTTCCTCCTGCTCTCCGCCTTCAACGCGTGGCGACGGATGGCCGGCGGCGGACGGCGGGGTCTTGGGTCGGGCGCGTACGTCCCCTCCTACGGCGACAGCCGTCCCATGGGCGTCCCCGCCGGATTCGGGGTGGGCCAGTCAGGACCGCCTGCAGTCGACAGCGTGGCCGCCGGGCTGGCGGCGATTCGCGGGCACGATCCGCAGTTCGACGAGACCGAGTTCATCAACCTCGCGCAGCGCGAGTTCTTCATCGTCGAGAAGGCCTGGAGCGACTGCAAGCCCGAGGAGAGCCGCCGTGTCATGTCGGACACCCTGTGGGACCAGCATCGCGCTCAGATCGAGCAGTACGTCGCCAAGGGGCAGCGCAACGTTCTTGACAACCTGGCCCTTGCCGGCGCCACCGTCGTCAGTGCCGGCAGCGACGTGCACCACGACCACATCCAGTTGCGCATGAACGCTGCCTGCGCCGACTACGACGTCGAGGCCGCCACCAACAAGGTCGTCCGGGGTGACCTCACAGTGCGCGAGTGGTACGAGGACTGGTTGTTCGAGCGCTCCTCCAAGGCGACCACCCGGCCCGACGGCGGCACCATGGCACAGCACTGCCCCAATTGCGGTGCTCCCCTGGATGTCGACCTCAGCGGTGTGTGTTCGTACTGCAAGGCGCCGGTGATGAGCGGCGACTACGACTGGGTGCTGGCCAGGATCGACCAGGTTCGATAGCGCTTACTGCTCCTTGTCGGCCTCCGTCGTGGCCCGGCTCTGCAGCTCGTTGACGACGTTGACGTCCGCGAGCGTGGTGGTGTCGCCGAGCTTGCGGTTCTCGGAGATGTCGCGGAGCAGCCGGCGCATGATCTTGCCGCTGCGCGTCTTGGGCAGCTCCGGGGTGAAGGTGATCCACTTGGGCTTGGCGATGGCCCCGATCAGCTTGCCGACGTGCTCACGGAGCTCGGCGGCGAGTTCGGTGGATTCCTCGATACCTGCTCGCACAGTCACGAAGGCGGAGATCGCCTGGCCGGTCTGCTCGTCACTCTTGGCGGTGACGGCCGCTTCGGCAACCGATGGGTGGTCGACCAGTGCGGACTCGACCTCGGTGGTGCTGATACGGTGACCACTGACGTTCATGACGTCGTCGACGCGGCCCATGAACCAGTAGTCGCCCTCGTCGTCAATACGCGCACCGTCGCCGGCGAAGTAGCGGTCGCCGTACTTCTTCCAGTACGTCTCCTTGTAGCGCTCGGCGTCGCCCCAGATGCCGCGGAGCATCCCCGGCCATGGCTTGGTGAGCACCACGTAGCCTCCGCCGCCGAGGGGGACGTCGTTGCCCTGCTCGTCGACCACCGAGGCGCCGATGCCGGGCAGGGGACGCGTCGCGGACCCGGGCTTCAAGGTGGTGACCCCCGGCAGTGGCGCGATCATGATGCCCCCGGTCTCGGTCTGCCACCAGGTGTCAACCACCGGGATGCGACCGCCGCCGATCGTCTCGCGATACCAGATCCACGCCTCCGGATTGATCGGCTCGCCGACGGTGCCGAGCAGGCGCAGTGACGAGAGGTCGTGGCGGTCGGGGTACTCGCGCCCCCACTTCATGAAGGTGCGGATGGCGGTGGGCGCGCAGTACAGCACGGTGACGCCGTACTTCTCGATGGTCGACCACCAGCGGTCCTTGTCCGGAAAGTCCGGGGTGCCCTCGTACATCACCGCCGTGACGCCGTTGCCCAGCGACCCGTAGACGATGTAGGTGTGCCCAGTGACCCAACCGATGTCGGCGGCGCACCAGTACACGGTGTCGGGATGGATGTCGAAGACCAGGTCGTGCGTGTACATGGCCTGCAGCATGTACCCGGCGGTGGTGTGAATGATCCCCTTTGGTTTGGCGGTCGTTCCCGAGGTGTACAGGGTGTAGAGGAGGTCCTCGGACTCCATGGCCTCGGGCTCGCAGGTGCTGTCCTGCTTGGCGACGAGGTCGTGATACCAGTGGTCACGCCCCTCCTGCATGGGGACCTCGTTGCCGGTCCGGCGCACGACCACGACGCTGCGGATGGTCTCGGCCTTGGTCAGCGCCTCATCCACGTTGCCCTTCAGCGGAACCGTGCTGCCGCGCCGCCACGCCTCGTCCTGGGTGATCAGACACACGGACCCGGAATCGTTCATCCGGTCGGCGACCGCGTCCGCGGAGAAGCCACCGAACACCACGCAGTGCGCGGCGCCGATCCGCGCGCAGGCCAGCATGGCCACCGGCAGCTCCGGGACCATGCCCATGTAGATTCCGACCCGGTCGCCGCGCTTGACGCCGAGCGTCCGCAGCGCGTTGGCGAAACGGCAGACCTGCTCGAGCAGCTCGGCGTAGGTGATGCTGCGGGTGTCGCCGGGCTCCCCCTCCCACAGGTAGGCGACCTTGTCGCCACGGCCGTTCTCCACGTGCCGGTCAAGACATTGGTAGCTGGCATTGAGCTGGCCACCGACGAACCAGCGGGCGAAGGGGAGGTTCCACTCCAGGACCGTGTCCCAGGGGCGCGAGAAGCTCAGATACTTCTCGGCCTGCTTGGCCCAGAACGCCTCCGGATCCGCCTCAGCCTCTCGGTACAGGGCATCGTCGCGAACGTTCGCCTGTGCCGCGAACTCCTCGCTGGGCGGGAACGTCCGTCCCTCCTTGAGAAGGGCGTCGATGGTGGAATCCGAAGCCGTCTGAGTCATCAGGTGGTCTCCTCCACGCGCTTGCGCGCCGCTGGTCCGTCGTCTCTGTTGGTGGTCGATCAGGTGGGCAGAACACGCCTCTTGAAGTTGGCGTTGGTCACGTCAGCGAACGACGCGTAAATCGCTGCCGCTGCGGTGGCGAGGCCGATGTACCCGCCGACGTTGTGGATGGTCGTGCTCGCCGCGTAGTCACCAAGAGCGAGCACCAGAAAGGTGAGGGCCAGCAGGAAGAACACCAGTTGAACGGCCTTGGCCCCGGCCAGGGATGCGACGAACATGTAGGCGGTGAAGATGCCCCAGGCCAGGAGATATGTGGCCACGAAGGTGCTGATGTCGGTGGGCGTCGCGCCCTTCATCTGCGGGATGAAGACATTGACCAGCAGGTAGAAGCTGAACCAGAAGGCACCGTACGACGTGAATGCGGTCGCCGCGAAGGTGTTGCCGCGCCTGAATGCCCACATGCCCGCGAGCAGCTGAGCCCCGCCGCCAAAGGCGAGGGCAAGGGCCATGACACCCTCAGTGACGGTGGCATTGAGGATGCCGGCGTTGATGAGTGACAGCAGCAGCGTGGTGATGCCGAAGCCGGCGAGCCCGAGCGGAGCCGGGTCGGCGGTCAGCGGCGCCGGCTCCGGCGTCCTCAGGGCCGTGTCTTCAAACGTACGCGCCATGTGCCACACCTCCACTCCGTCGTTGCGCCCCCCCGGGGGATACCCGCGGGCGGCACTTCCAGCGCGGATCATGCTCTCCGGCAAGGGGTTTGTAAAAGGGGATGGGCCGGTCGGCGGAACAGACCGCGTGGTCAGGTCTGGCCGGAGCTCCCGTCGCGGACGTGGACGCCGTCCACGCCACCGTGCGCTGACGCAATCCATGGCACGAAAAAGCCCGGCGCCATCTGGCGCCGGGCTCTGATGTCCGCAGGGGATCAGACCTCTTTGAACTCCGCGTCGACGACGTCCTCTCCGGACGGCGGACTCGTGGTTTCCTCCGTGGTGGGAGATCCGTTGGGGTCACCCTGGTCGGGAGTCGCGCTCGATTGCGCATACACTGCCTCGCCGATCTTCTGGATCGACGATTGCAGGTCGTCACTGGCTAGCTTGATGGCGTCACCGTCGGCGGCGGCGATGGCGTCACGTACCGCCTTGACCTTGGCCTCGATGTCGGTGCGCACGTCCTGCGGCACCTTCTCGCCTGCGTCAGTGAGCGCCTTCTCGGCCTGGTAGGCGAGGTGCTCCGCGCGGTTGCGGGTTTCGATCGCCTCAGCGCGCTTGCGGTCTTCCTCGGCATTGGCCTCGGCTTCCTTGACCATGCGCTCCACCTCGCTCTTGTCGAGCGTTGTGGACCCGGTGATGGTCACCCGGTTCTCCTTGCCGGTGCCGCGGTCCTTGGCGCTGACGTTGAGAATGCCGTTGGCGTCGATGTCGAAGGTAACCTCGATCTGCGGCAGCCCACGCGGTGCCGGCGCGATGCCATCGAGCGTGAATGTGCCCAAGATGCGGTTGTCGCGCGCCAGAGGTCGCTCGCCCTGGAGCACGACAACTTCCACTGACGGCTGGCTGTCCGAGGCCGTGGAGAACACCTGCGACTTCGACGTCGGAATCGTGGTGTTGCGCTCGATGAGCTTGGTGTTGACCTCGCCCTCGGTCATGATGCCGAGGCTCAGCGGTGTGACGTCAAGGAGTAGCACGTCCTTGACCTCGCCCTTGAGCACGCCCGCCTGGATGGCCGCGCCGATGGCGACCACCTCGTCGGGGTTGACGCCGCGGTGCGGGTCCTTGCCTGTGAACGACTTGACCAGCTCCTGGATGACCGGCATACGCGTTGAGCCGCCGACCAGGATCACCTCATCGAGCTCGGACGCCGACATGCCGGCGTCCTTGAGAGCGTCCTGGAAGGGCCTGCGGGTGCGGTTGGTCAGGTCCTCGGTGAGCTGCTCGAACCTGCTGCGCGACAGCGCGATGGCCAGGTGCTTGGGGCCCGACGCGTCGGCGGTGATGAACGGCAGGTTGATCTCGGTCTCCTGCCGCTGCGATAGCTCGATCTTGGCTTTCTCCGCCGCCTCGGTCAGCCTCTGCAATGCCTGACGGTCGCCGCGCAGGTCGATGCCCTGGTCCTTCTTGAACTCGTCGGCGAGCCAGTCGACGATGCGTCGGTCATAGTCGTCGCCACCGAGGTGGGTGTCGCCGTTGGTCGCCTTGACCTCGAACACACCCTCGCCGACCTCGAGGATCGAGACGTCGAACGTGCCGCCACCGAGGTCGAAGACGAGGATCTTCTCGTTCTCCTTCTTCTCGAGCCCGTAGGCGAGAGATGCCGCGGTGGGCTCGTTGATGATGCGAAGCACGTTGAGGCCCGCGATCTGGCCGGCGTTCTTGGTGGCCTGGCGCTGGGCGTCGTTGAAGTACGCCGGGACGGTGATGACCGCGTCGCTCACCTTCTCGCCGAGGTAGGCCTCGGCGTCGGTCTTGAGCTTCTGCAGGATCATCGCGGAGATCTGCTCTGGGGTATGGCGTTCGCCGGACACCTCCACCTCGACGCGACCGTCCTTGCCGGGCACGACCTTGTAGGGGACCTGCTTGGCCTCGGTGCTCACCTCGTTGACGAGGCGCCCCATGAAACGCTTGATCGAGGAGAGTGTGTTCTCAGGATTGACGGCGGCCTGGCGGCGAGCGAGGGTGCCCACCAGGCGTTCACCGCTGCGCGTGAACGCGACCACCGACGGCGTGGTTCGCCCGCCCTCGGCGTTGGGAATGACGACCGGCTCGCCACCTTCCATCACAGCGACGACGCTGTTGGTGGTGCCGAGGTCGATGCCGACGGTCTTGGCCATGGGGTTGATCCCTCCCAGGACTTGCGAATCGGGAAATTCAGGTCTGATGGCGAGCGCGGTGCGCCGCTTCAGTGGGCATACCTCGCCGGACAGTGATGCTAAACGTGTGAAGCCCCCCGGCGGCGCTACTGTGGGGTCGTGACTGAGCAGGACGACACCGGCATGGCTTCCCTGCTCCACGGCCTCCGGGAGCGCGCCGACGAGGACTTCGAGAGTCCTCCGGGGATCAAGCTCTCCGGTCGCCACCAGGTCGACATCGGCGAGCTGGGACTGCGCGTGGCCGTGACACGGTCTCGTTACCCCAACCGCGAGGACGGGGTCGACCAGTACGCGGTGACGCTCACCCGCACGCGTCTGGACCAGGCCCCGGCCGACAGGGAGGTGAGCCTCGTCCTCGAGGCGGCCTTCGGCCAGGCGGCGGCGGAGGCCGTGGAGCGAGCGGGAGGCGGTCCGCTGGTGCGCATGTTCAGGGTGCCGGCGGGCCCGGGCTAGCGCGTGTAGGCGTCGTCGCCGATCAGGGGAACGAACCGGCATGGCCCGAGGCTGTCGGTGACCCACCGGCCCGCGATCAGGCGAAGGCGAACCAGTTCGTCCATCTCCTCTCCCTCGCGGTGAAGCGGGATGACCAGCCGCCCTCCCTCGCGCAGTTGCCGGGGCAGCGCGGGCGGCAGCCAGGGCGCTGTGGCGGCGACGACGATGGCGTCGAAGGGGGCCTCTTCGGGCAGTCCACGGGTGCCGTCGCCGACGTGGACGTCGACGTCGAACCCTGCGCCGGTCAACCGCTTCCGCGCGGCCTCGACCAGCTCGGGAACGCGCTCGATGCCGAACACGCGGGCACCGCAGGCGGCAAGCACGGCCGCCTGGTAGCCGGATCCTGTGCCCACGTCGAGGACCCGCTCACCGTCACCGATCTCCAGCGCCTGGGCCATGGCGGCGACGATCAGCGGCTGCGAGATGGTCTGTCCGCAGTCGATCGCCAGCGCCCGGTCGGCGTACGCCTCGGCCCGATGGGCGGCGGAGACGAAGAGCTCGCGGGGGACCGTTGACATCGCCGCAAGCACCCGCTCGTCGTGGATCCCGCCCCCACGCAGGGTCTCGAGCATCTCCGCCACGTCCGCACGCATCAGTCCGGTGTAGTAGATGCGCCGCGGTGTCGCAGCGCAATCAGGACTGTGGCTCGAGCACCAGGTCCTCCGGAGGCGTCTGCGGCACCTTCCACACCAGGAAGCCCTTGTTCCAGCGGCGGTGGTACTCATTGGCGGCGTCGACAGCCTCGCCGAAGGCGCTCTCGAAGGCAGCCAGGTCGGCGGCCTCACACGCCGCGAACAGCGGGGCCAGGTCCTCGTCGAGGAACGTCTCGACGTTGGCCTCGTACTTGGGACGGGTGACGTTGCCCAGCCGGAAGAGCTTGCGCATCTCCTTGAGCTGCCAGGTGGCCAGCTCCCAGTTCTTGGCCCGGCCCGCGTGGTAGGCCTTCCACATCCTCACCCCGATCTCCGGCATGAGGCGCGCGAAACCGGGCTGGAGGGCGGTCAGGGCCTCGATCTCCAGGCGTTCGGGGTTCTTGGGCTGGGGCGTTTCGCTCACCGGCGGCTCCCGTGCAGTGGATCGCTCAGGCAGTGTAGCGACGTCGCCCGCCGCTCCCGGCCTGTGACCAATCGCACGCAGCCACGTCTGTGCAGTCGATGATCGCCACCATGACCGGCACACGGCTGGAGGGGGCGGTGACCCCGTTCGACGAGGTGTACCGAGAGCATGCCGATGCGATCTACCGGTTCTGTGTCTCCCAGCTGCGCGACGCCGCGACGGCCGAGGACATCACCGCCGACGTCTTTGCCGCCGCCTTCGCGGCGTACGAACGCGTCCATCCCGACGCCGCCGGGGCCCGCACCTGGCTGTTCCGGATCGCCCGCAACGCCGTGATCGACCAGTACCGCCGCGAGGGACGTCGTCGCTCTCTGCTGGCGCGCGTGGGCCGCGACCGCCAGTTCCCCGAAAGCGTCGAGGACAGCGCGGAACAGCGCAGCGACCTCAGGTCCATCTGCGCTGCCCTGGAAACGCTCCGCGACCGCGATCGGCAGCTCGTTGGTCTGCGCATTGCCGGTGGCTTGAGCTTCGCCGAGGTGGCCGCGGTGCTCGGCATGCGCGAGAGCGCGGCCAAGATGGCCACCCACAGAGCCCTGGAGCGCGTCCGCGCCAGGTTGAGGGAGCAGACATGAGCGAGAACTCTGATCGCGATCTCTCCGCAGCCTTCGAGGACCTGCGAGCACCGGAGTCGACCGCCAACTACACCACTCGCACCCCGGGCCTCGACGTACCCAGCACCAGGTCGCGCTGGCCGCAGGCTGTGGCCGGCGTGCTCGCCATCGCCCTCGCGGTCGCCGGTGCGGGCACGTTCCTGGCTCTGCGAAGTGCCAGGCAGGGCGGCGCGCCGGCGAGCTCCACGGGCAACCCGCCGGCACGCTCGGGGGCCGCCCTGGCCTATGACTCCGCCGCCGGAGTGACTGTCATGTACGGCGGGACGGACGGCTCCGGCACCACATTGACCGACACCTGGACCTGGGACGGCTCGACGTGGACCGCCGCGGCGAAGGGCCCAGGGCAGCTTGTGGATGTCCGCATGGTCGACGACCCGGCCGACGCCGGCGTGCTGCTTCTCGGCCTGCCCGCTTCCCCGGCGAGCGGAGGCAGCGGCAGCGCAGGTGGGTGCGTCAGCAGTGGCAGCGGCACCACTGGCGGAGGTTCGGTATCCAGCGGTGGCACCCCGGTTCCCTCCGCCGTGGCCCCGGCGATCGCCACGGCCCCATCGACCCTTCCCACACCGGTTCCGTCGGGGACGATCCCTCCGCCGACCTGTCCGCCGATCGCGGCGGCGCCCAACGAGCAGACCTGGCTGTTCGGCGGGCACGGCTGGAACCGCGCGGCCGCCGGCGCCTCGGCGACCACGCCGTCCGGCGGCGCCCAGCTGACCTTCGACTCGACCACGCGGCAGGTCGTGGCGGTGTCGAGCGGCTTCCTCAGCTGCGGTCCGCCCCTCGAATCCGCAACCAGTGACGCGGCGATCGCGTGTCCGCTGCTGGGCGCTGGTTCGAAGTCGGGGACGACGACCGCCATCGCGCCGGTTCCGTGCGACGCCGTCGGTCTCTGCCAGGGTACCGGCACCATCGCGACGTGGACGTGGTCAGGCGGGCACTGGATCACACAGCCCGCCGTGACGTTGCACATGACCGGGACCCGGATCACCCTGCTCTTCAATGATCCGGCCACTGATCACGCCACGTTGATGACCCAGTTCGGACTGGGCAACGACCAGTGCCCGGGCGTGACTGCGCAGTCACCGCCGTCTACGCCCTCCTGCCCGGCGCCTGTGCATCTCGTCGCCACCTGGAGTTGGACGGGCACGGCGTGGAATCAGCTGTCCCAGGTGTACACCCCCCAAGCCGGCCCGTCCGTTGCGGGCGCCTCGATGGCGGCGGTCTCCGGGCATGTCGTGGTCGTCACCACCACCGGAGAGACCTGGACGTTCGCGGCTGGTCAGTGGACTCAGGACATCGTCGCGAACGGTCCAAGCATTCGCAGTGGTGCGGCCATGGCCGCGGGTCCGTCGGGGACCGTGGTCCTCTTCGGCGGGGCTGTCGGTTCAGGCTTCGCGGTGGCGTCCTCAGGGGGCTCAGGCGGCTCGGTGGGCTCGGACACCTGGGTGTGGAACGCGACCTCTTGGAAATATGCCGGGGGCACCGCGCCGTCGCCGCCACCCACACCGACGACCTGTCCGACCCTCAGCACCGGCTTGACGCCCGCCTGCGTGTTCCCCCCAACAAAGATCCTGCCCGCCACTCCTGCGGGAGTGCCGCCACGGGCCAAGGGTTCGCCCATCCCCGCGACAATCCCCTAGGACCGCCGCAGACCCGATCTCACGCGCTCACAATGCCGCCCGTGGCCAGAGAGTTTCGCATCGCGGAGATGGCCGGCGAGGACCCGGAGGTCGCCGCCCTGCTGGTCGACCTCGCCCTGGATGAGCAGGAGCACTTTGCGCATCCGCACGAGACCCGCGAGGAGGTTGAGAGGCGCCTTCGCGTGGCCCCGACCTTCACCGGCGAGAACCACCTGCTGGTCGCCCGCGACCGTCGAGGCCACGCCGTTGGTGTGTGCTGGGTGGTGCTGTTCGATCCTGGCACGGGCCTGGAGGGGGAGATCGCTGAGCTCTACGTCCGTCCGGAGGCGCGCGGCAGCGGCGTGGCGCGCAGCCTGGTCACGGAGGCGGTCGCGCTGCTTCGGCGCCACGTGGTCAGCTTCGCCTGCGTGTGGACGCGCGACGACAACCCCACCGCCCTTCGCGCCTACCGCGCCGCCGGCTTCGCAGCCACTGAACAGATGGTCCTCACATGGCTGCCGATTTCCGACGGCTGACGAGCGGTGCCGCCGCCGCGGGCAGCAAGCGGAGGAACGGCCAAGCGCATGGGTCGCGAATAATGGAGCGATGCCGCTCAGTCCCGACGAGGTCGCCCACGTCGCCCTCCTTGCCCGGCTGGGCCTCGACGACCAGGAGAAACGCCGCATCGGCGCCGAGCTCGACCTCATCCTCGAGCACATCTCGGCGCTCCAGCGCGCCGACATCTCGGACATTCCCGAGACGGCCCAGGTCGGCAACCTCGTCAACGTCTGGCGCGAGGATGTGCCCGCGGAGTCGCTGAGCCAGGAGCAGGCACTCGCCAACGCTCCCGACACCGACGGTCAGCACTTCAAGGTGGGAGCGATCCAGGAGTGAGCAGCTCCGGTCTGACCGCGACCGAGATGGCCGTGGCCCTGCGCCGCGGCCAGGTCACCCCACGGAACCTGCTCGATGATGCCCGCACGCAGGTGAGCCGTCTCAATGGCTCGCTCAACGCCTTCCTGGCGCTCACCGACGAGCTCGCGGAGACACAGGCCGAGCGGGCCGCGCAGATGCTGCGCGACGACCCAGGCGGTGCAGGTCCGCTCTGCGGCATCCCGGTCGCGCTCAAGGACGTCCTCTGCGTAGAGGGGTACCCGACAACTGCCGGGTCGCGCATCCTCGAGAACTTCCGGCCGCCGTACACCGCCACCGCCGTGCAGCGCCTCCTGGATGCTGGGGCGGTCCCGGTGGGCAAGACCAACTGCGATGAGTTTGCAATGGGCTCGTCCACTGAGAACTCCGCCTTCGGGCCGGTGGGCAACCCGTGGGACGTGGAGCGCGTCCCGGGGGGAAGCAGCGGAGGCAGCGCAGCCGCGGTGGGCGCGGGGATGGTGCCGATCAGCTACGGCACCGACACCGGCGGATCGATCCGCCAGCCGGCGTCTCTCTGTGGCGTGGTGGGTTTCAAGCCGACGTACGGGCGCGTGTCTCGGTATGGGCTGATCGCCTTCGCGTCGTCCCTGGACCAGATCGGTCCGTTCGCGCACACCGTGGAGGACGCCGCGGCAGCGTACGCGGTGGTGAGTGGCAACGATCCTCGCGACAGCACCTCGGTCACCGACGCCATGGACGATCCCCAGGCGACACTGGGCGACGGGGTCAGGGGCATGCGTCTCGGTGTCCCACGCGAGTACATGGGCGAGGGATTGGAGGCGGGGGTGCGCGATCGCGTCGTCGAGGCGATCCGAGTCCTCGAGGGGCTCGGTGCAGCGGTGACCGAGGTGTCGCTGCCAAGCACCGACCTCGGGGTGTCGACCTACTACATCATCGCGCCCGCCGAGTGCTCGTCGAACCTGGCCCGCTACGACGGCGTCCGCTTCGGTCGCCGGGTGGAACGACCGTCGCTCACCGAGACATTCCTGCGCACCCGCGACGAGGGCTTCGGCGACGAGGTGAAACGGCGGGTGATGCTGGGCACCTACGCGCTCAGCAGCGGGTACTACGACGCCTACTACCGGCGTGCCCAGAAGGTGCGCACCTTGATCGCGCGTGAGTTCGACGCGGTGTTCGAGACGGTCGACGCGCTGGTGTGTCCGACATCCCCAAAGGTGGCCTTCACCACCGGCGCCATCCAGGACCCCGTCGAGATGTACCTCAACGATGTGCTCACCATCCCCGTCAACCTCGCCGGGCTTCCCGGGATCTCGCTGCCCTGCGGGTTCAGCGAGCAATTGCCCGTCGGCCTGCAGGTGATCGCCCCGCGTCTGTGCGATGCACGCGTCTTCCAGGTGGCCGCCGCGTACGAGGCCGCCACCGAGTGGCATCTGCAGCGAGCGCCCCTGGTCGCCGTATGACCGTGCAGGCTCCGCCCCACGTCGACACCGGCTACGAGGTCGTGATCGGGCTCGAGGTGCACGCCCAGCTGCTCACGCGCAGCAAGATGTTCTGCCCCTGCAGCGCCGAGTACACCGCGGCGCCGCCCAATGGCAATACCTGCCCGGTCTGCCTGGGCCTGCCCGGCGCGTTGCCGGTGATGAACCGGCAGGCGGTGGAGATGACAGTGCTCACCGCGCTCGCTCTCGACTGCGACATCCCGCCCTTCACCAAGTTCGACCGCAAGAACTATTTCTATCCGGACCTTCCCAAGGGATACCAGATCTCGCAGTACGACCTTCCGCTCTCGCAGAACGGACACCTTGAGTTCGTCGTCGACGGAGAGCGCACGCGTTGTGGCATCACGCGCGTTCACCTTGAGGAGGACACGGGCACGATGCACCACGCCGGCGACGTCCTCCAGGAGGCGACCAGCTCCCTGATCGATCTCAATCGCTGCGGCGTGCCGCTGATGGAGATCGTTGGCGAACCGGACCTGCGCAGCGCGGACGCGGCGCGCGAGTATCTGGTGCGCCTGCGCCAGATCCTCATGTACATCGGTGTCAACGACGGCAACCTTGAGGAGGGTTCGCTGCGCTGCGACGCCAACGTGTCGCTGCGACCGCGTGGTGAAACCGAGCTCGGCACCAAGGTCGAGGTCAAGAACATGAACTCCTTTCGCGCCGTGCACCGAGCGATCACGTTCGAGATCGAGCGGCAGGCGGCGGTCCTCGACGGGGGCGGAACTCTCGTCCAAGAAACCCGTGGTTGGGTGGAGACGCGAGGTGCGACCGTGTCGCAGCGAAGCAAGGAGATGGCCCACGACTATCGATACTTCCCGGAGCCGGATCTCCCGCCGCTGCAGCTGAGCCGTGAACTTGTGGAGCGCATCCGCGCCGCCATCCCCGAACTGCCCGAGGCCCGTGCGGCGCGATTCAGTGAGCAATACGGACTGTCTGCCTACGATGCCGGAGTCCTCACCAGCGCGCGCGCCGACGCCGACACCTACGAAGCATTGGTGGGTGCGGGCGTTTCCGCCAAGATTGCCGCCAACTGGCAGATGGGCGATGTCGGTGCGCTCGCCAACGAGCACCGTCTGGCCCTCGCCGACAGCGGGCTTGGGGTGAGTGGCCTGGCTGAGCTGCTCAGACTGCTCGAGGCCGGCACCATCAATGGGTCGACAGCCAAGGAGCTGCTCGTCGAGCTGTACATCAGCGGGGGAGATCCTGCCGCGCTCGTCGCCGATCGCGGGCTCGGCCAGGTCGGCGACGCCGACCAGCTGGCGGCGATCATCGCGGAGGTGATCGAGGCGAACCCCAAGGCGTGCGCTGACTTTCGAGGTGGCCGCGACGTCGCCCTGCAATCACTGGTGGGCCAGGTGATGAAGGCCACCCGCGGCCGTGCCGACGCCCCCCTCGTCACCACCCTGCTGCGTGAGCGACTCTCCGCCTGAGCTCGCGTCTCCTCCGATCGCGCCTGCGCAACATCGCCGGGGGGAGCGCTTCAGCGTCGTCGCCGGCGCCATGGTGCACGGAGCGGTGTGCCTCGGCCGCCTCGATGACGGCACAGCCCTGTTGGTCGACGGCGCGCTGCCCGGCGAACTCGTCGACGTGGAACTCCACCACCGCAAGGGAAGGTTGTGGTTTGCGCGCACCGTCGCGGTGGGTGAGGCGTCGCCGTATCGGGTGGGGGCGCCGTGCCCGTACTACGGGGAGTGCGGCGGCTGTCAACTCCAGCACGTCGACTACGCACACCAGCTGACGCTGAAGCAGGACGTCGTCCGCGACGCCATGCGCCGGCAGCACGTGGCGCTGCCGCATGACATCACCGTCCATGGCATGGACGATCCGTGGCGCTACCGCTGGCGCGGCGAGTTTCACGTCATCCCCGGCGACACCGGCATGGCGGACGCACGGCTTGGGTTCAACCGGATGCGCAGCTGGAAACCGGTGCCCGTCGACGACTGCCTGATCCACCATCCCCGCATCGCCGACGCACTGCCGGCGCTGCGCAGCCTGGTGCGCGGCGCGGGCACCACAGACCTGACCGCGCTCCATCTCACGGTTGGAGAGGACGGCAATGAGCTGTTGCTGCGGCCGCGCCCAACGCGAGCCATCCCGAGCGCCGCTGTAGATGCCCAGGCGCGGACGGCGGAGGTGCGCTGGAGCACGAACTCCACGACACTCCACTGGCGGGGCCACGACTTTCGCGTCCTGCCGGACACCTTCATCCAGGTCAACTGGGGGCAGCTCGAAACCCTCTACGGATCGGCGTTGCGTGGCCTCGGAGACGTCGCCGGCACCACCATCGTCGACGCCTATGCCGGTATCGGCGTTCTCGCCTGTGAGCTGGCGACGGCCGGGGCATCGGTGGTGTGCATCGAGAACAATCGCGACTCGGCTCGGTTCGGCGTGCTCAACAGCGAGCTCAACGGCTGCGCTGGGCGCGTGCGCTACATTGCGGCAGCGGTGGAGGACGCGCTGCCGTCCGCCGGCGTCGGCGCGGACGCCATCGTGCTCGATCCACCTCGCGCCGGGTGTCACCCAAGGGTCGCCGCCTGGCTGGCACTGGCCGGCCCGCCGACCATCGTCTATCTGTCGTGCGATCCCGCAACCATGGCGCGCGACCTGCGCCTGCTCAGCGTGTCCGGACCGTACCGGATCGAGGACTTCGAGCTGGTCGACATGTTTCCGCAGACCCACCACATCGAGTGCGTCGCCACGCTCCACCGCGGCGATCTCACGCCTCTCGAAGCCATCCGAAGCGCTCCATTGCCTTGGGGTCCGCCGCCGGACACTTGACAATGAGTCTTGATATCAAGTAGCTTGAAATCAAGTATAAATCCCGAACCGGGCAAGCTCGAGGAGGACCACCATGGCCATCACCATCAGCGTCGCGCATCAGGTTCGCGACTACGACGTCTGGCGCCCGGCATTCGACGGTCATGCACCAGTCAGGCGTGAGCACGGCTTCACCAACGAGGCGGTGTATCGCGGCGCGGAGGACCCCAACAGCATCCTGCTCGTGATGGACTGCCCGTCACGCGAGGCCGCTTTCGGCTTTATGGCGGATCCCTCAGTGAAGTCCGTCATGCAGACCGCCGGTGTGATCAGCGAGCCCCATGTTGTGATTGGTGAAACCCTCGCCGCGCAGCCGGTCTGACCGAGGGACGCCGCCCCAACCGGAGCCCCTCCGCCAGGCGGCGCACTTCGAGGCGGAGTTCCCGGGTGCGAGCAGGTCGGCGAGCGAGGTCATGTTGAACCTCGCTCGCACCTCCTCGCTGGGCCTTGCCGAGGTGGATCGGCGGAGGAAGGCTGTCGCCGATCTCTCGGCGAGTGCGTGGCAGGCACTCGCCGTCATCGAGGGCGCCGGCGAACCGCTGCCGCCGAAGGTCATCGCCGAGCGACTGCTACAGACCAGCGGCAGCATCACGTCGCTGCTCGACACCCTGGAACGCCACGGGCTGGTGCGCCGTGAGCCCCATCCAGACGATCGGCGCAGGCTGCTGGTGGACATCACCGAGGATGCCCGACACCTGGTCGACCGCATGCTCCCAATCGTTCACGCCTCGTCGGTGGAGCTACTGGAAGGCGTCGACGAAGCCGCCCGCGAACAGCTCATCCATGCTCTGGCGCGGATGCGCGCGAATATCGAAGCAATGAGTTCGCGCCCGGTGCCGCAGGTCACACTTCGTCGCCGAGCTGTTCGGCGATGAGCGGCGAGCATCCCAATGCGCTTGCCTATCGCCGCACCGCAGACGCATTCCGATCTGCCGATCACGCCGCACTGGCTGCCCTTATCGGCATCGACGGCATGTCTGCGCGCTGAGCATCATGGGCGCGCAACGTAGCGGTGTCGATGTACAGACACGCGTGGTGAGCGTCTTCCACTACCGCGAGGGACAGCAGCTCGAACGCTGGTTCTACCCCGAGGACGCTGCCGCCTGGGATCAGATCTTCGCGGAGTAGGTGTCGTCCGCGGCGACGGCCGTAGCGCGAGCAGCACGTCCGGGGGAAAGGGCGCGACCGACGGTGTTCCTTGTCCCGCGGTCGGCCTCTCCATGCCGCCGCGGGCGACCCTGGCGTCAGGGCAGACGCAGGCCCTGCAGCGCGTACTCGAGCCGCGCCAGGCTCTCCGCCCGTCGCGCCGCTTCACCCACCGCGCGCGCCATCTCCACGCGCGTGGGATAGCGAATCAGGAGGAGATCCTCGTGCAGGTCGGCAAGCCACTGCGCCGCCTTCTCGCTCTCCGGCGAGAGCCGTCTTTCCATCCCCCGAACCTCCCGAAGCGTCCTCAGGTCACAGAGGATAGCGCTTGCCGCGATCGAAGTCCATGAGACGTTTGCGCGACGCCAAGACGGGCGGGCCGTGGAGGGTGGCAGCTGGCGCGGCTACGGCAACAATTTGGCAGCGGCTGGCTGGTCGTCGTCCCGTCATCCCGAACCATTCGGCGACCGTTCACGCGGTTCGATGACCACGACCGCCTCTGCCAACCCGCTGTCCTCGTCCTCGTCGTCGAAAGGGTCGGGCGCCACGGGAGTCCTGAGCCCACGGTGCACATAGCTGATGTCGAACAGCCGCTCGCCCGCCGTCTCCCCTGTGGAACTGCGCCGGCTCACCACGATGTAGGCGAGCGCCATGGCGAGGACGATCACCCCGACGTCGTACTTCCCCTCAGGGAGGATCTGATACTTGAAGTGCAGCACCGCGCGTGTGATCCGGTCAAAGCCGGCAACGACGGTCGCGATGATGCCGGCGTCGACGGCAAACGCAAGCCAGTAGCGGTCACGCGTCGCGATCCCGAAAAAGGGTCCGGATGCCGGCTCACGACGTGGATCCGGAGCCCGGCGTGCGGCGCGGTACGCGACCACGCCCAGCGCCACCAGCAGCCCCCCGCTGAGGGCGAAGTTGAACAGCTGGGCCTCAACCGCGGTCAGGAGGTGCTCGGCAGGCGCGCCGACCACGAAGCCGACGCCCGTCATCACCGCCACCCACCCGAGGATGGCGGGCACGTTGGCCGCCCAGAATGTTCGCGCCGGAACCTGCGCCGAGCCGGCACACAGCGTCGCGTACACCCGGATACCGGGGATCACGCGGCTCAGCGCGAGGTGGCGAGCGTCAGCGTTCGCCAGGCGGCGGGTGGCTCGGTCGTACGCCTTGGTGGCTCGGAGCATCCCCGCCACCCGGCGCAGCTGCTTGGGACCCACCCGTTTGGCCCAGCTGTACCCGCTGAAGGAGCCTCCGAACAGCGCCAGGCACGCGATTGGATAGAAGATGAAGGGGTTGAGGCTGCCGGCTGCGATCAGCAGGCCGGCCACGATGAGCAGCACCTCGTTGGGCATGAACGGCAGCGGCACGCCCGCCTCGTCGATGAAGAGGAGGACACAGATGAGGACGGTTGCGACAGCGCCGTGCAGGCCGGTGAGAAAGTCCACGCGGCCTCACGTTACAGGGGCGGCCAAAGGTCCCTGCGGATTGTCGCCCAACTCGTCGGCGCGACCTGACGCCGGCCCAGCGTTGACCTCGAAACGACAAACGGCTGGCCAAGCCTAGCCTTATACTCCCGTACGTCTGTTCGACAGCAGCGCGAGGGAGTTGGACTTGGCGGTCGATGGGGTTGAGGTACAGAACGAGCCGTTTGTCCATCTGCACACCCACACCGAGTACTCACTCCTCGATGGCGCGGCGCGCATCGGCGACCTGGTGGCAACCGCCAAGAAACACGGTCAGCCGGCGCTGGCCATCACCGATCACGGCGCCCTCTACGGCGCGGTCAAGTTCTACACGTCCGCGCGGGCTGCGGGAATCAAGCCGATCATCGGCTGCGAGATGTACATGGCGCCGCGCTCGCGCCATGACAAGGAGGGGCGGACCGACCGCGACCCCAACCACCTCATCGTCCTGGCGCGCAATCAGATCGGTTATCGCAACCTCATCCAGCTGGTCAGCAAATCGCATCTCGAGGGCTACTACTACAAGCCCCGCATCGACAAGGAGCTGCTCGCCGAACACGCCGAGGGCCTGATCTGCCTGTCCGCTTGCATCGGCGGAGAGTTGCCGCAGGCGATTCTCGCCGGTGACATGGATGCGGCCGAGAGTGTTGCGCGGCAGCACATGGAGATGTTTGGACGCGATGGCTATTTCCTCGAGATCATGGACCACGCGATTCCCGAGGAGGAGACCATCCGCACCGGGTTGGTTGAGATCGCCCGGCGCACCGGTCTGCCGCTGGTGGCCACCAATGACGCGCACTACATCGGTGTCGATGATGCCGAGGCACACGACATCCTCCTCTGTATCCAGACGCAGGCGCGACGCGCGGATGAGAAGCGCTTCCGTTTCGCTGGACCGCATTTCTCGGTTACCACCGGCGCGCAGATGCGAGATCGCTTCGCTGCCTACGGCGAGGCGGTGTCCAACACGCTCGCGGTCGCAGACCTGTGCAACCTGGAGCTGAAGCTCGGCGGCAACCTGCTTCCCACCTACTCGCCGATACCGCCGGGGCACACGGCGGAGAGCTATCTCCGGGAGCTGTGTGAGGCGGGCTTGCGCGAACGCTACGGCGAGGACATCACGACCGAGGCCAGAGAGCGGCTGGCCATGGAAGTGGATGTCATCGAGACCACCGGCTTTGCGCCGTACTTCCTGATCGTCTGGGACCTGATCCGAGCTGCCCGCTGCGATGGGGTCGTGGTCGGCCCAGGGCGCGGCAGCTCGGCCGGTTCACTGGTTGCGTACGTGCTGCGCATCACCAACATCTGTCCGCTCCGGTACGGTCTCATCTTCGAGCGCTTCCTCAACCGTGAGCGCGTCGAGCTGCCCGACATCGACATCGATTTCGACGACCGCCGGCGCGACCGCGTCCTGCAGTACGTGCAGGGGAAGTACGGCGAGGACCACGTTGCTCAGATCATCACCTTCGGGACCATGGCGGCCCGCGCCGCCATCCGCGACGTCGGTCGCGCCCTCAACGTGCCATTGCCCGACGTCGACCGTCTCGCCAAGCTGGTGCCGATGAGCGTCAAGATCACTCTGGACAAAGCGCTTGCGGACAGCCGGGAACTGCGCGGCCTGTACGAGAGCGAGGGCTGGGCGCGTCAGGTCATTGACAACGCACGCCGTCTGGAGGGCATCTGCCGCAACGCGTCGACTCATGCCGCCGGCGTCGTCATCGGCGCCGAGCCGCTCACCAACATCGTGCCGCTGCAGCGCTCCACCACCGGTGACCGCAGCAGCGCCGTGACCATGTTCGACATGGAGGGGATCGCCAAGGTCGGCCTTCTCAAGATCGATTTCCTCGGCCTCACCAACCTCACCGTCATCGAGGAGGCGCTGCGCATGGTCGAGCGGTCCACAGGACAGGTCATCGACATCGATGACATTCCGTTGGACGATCCTGCCACCTACGCGCTGCTCTGCAAGGCGGACACGCACGGCGTCTTCCAGCTCGAAGCCACCTTCGCCAAGCGGATCCTCATCGACATGCAGCCCCGCTCGCTCGAAGACCTTGGCGTGGCGGTGGCGCTCAACCGGCCCGGCCCCATCGAGGGCGGCGTGGTCGACCTGTACATGAAGCGCAAGCGTGGCGAGCTGCCCGTCGAATACCCGGCCGGCCTCGAGGCCTTGCTCGATCCAGTGCTCGCCGAGACCCACGGCACCATGGTGTACCAGGACCAGGTGATGAAGATCGCCCAGGCGGTGGCGGGTTTCACGCTTGGCGAAGCCGATCTGCTGCGTGGGGCCATGGGCAAGAAGGACAAGCAGAAGATGGCCAAGCAGCGCGAGAAGTTCGTCGCCGGCGCGGCCGCCAACGGAATTGCTGCGGATCGAGCCACCGAACTCTTCGACCTGATGGCTCACTTCGCAGGCTACGGCTTCAACAAGGCGCACTCCGTCGCCTACGGACTCATCTCATACCAGACCGCGTACCTGAAGGCCAATCACCCCCTCGAGTACATGGCGGCGCTGCTCAACAGCCGCGGCGGCGACTTCGACAAGCTGAAGCAGACCATCCTCGACGCGCACGCGCACGGGCTCGTGGTTCACAAGCCGGACATCAATCGCAGTGGCGCCGGCTTCGTGGTGGGCGATGCCGCCGGCGGTGAGATCCTCTTCGGACTGCAGCACGTCAAGAACGTTGGCAACAGCGTCACCGAGACCGTCATCGAGGCGCGCGACCAGGCTGGTCCGTTCACCAGCCTCCTCGACCTCTGCATGCGCGTGGAGAGCCGTGACCTCAACCGTCGTGTGATGGAGTCGCTCATCCAGTGCGGCGCTCTCGATCCCCTCGGTGACCGTCACGCGCTGCTCCGCCAGCTCGACTCGGCCATGGACCACGCCGCAGCAGTGCGGCGGGAGCGAGACCTCGGGCAGACGTCGCTCTTCGGCGACGCCGTCGACATCATTGGCATCCTGGTGCCGCACGTGGCGCCAGACGGTGACAACGGGGAGCCGAACCGCGGCGATGATTCCTGGCTGGCGTGGGAACGCGACCTGCTCGGCATGTACCTCAGTGATCACCCATTGCGCCGCATCGCCGCCACCCTGCAGGAGCGCATCGACACCTCGATCAACGAGTTGGGGGCGCACCTCGACGGCCTGGTCGTCCAGGTGGGCGGCTGCATTCGCGACGTGCGCGCCTTCGTGCCACGCAAGAGCACCACCGGGCAGCGCATGGCATTCCTGCAGATCGAGGACCTGACCGGGGCCTGTGAGGTGGTGGTCTTCAACCGCGTCTTCGAGGAGGTGGCGGAACTGCTGCGCCCCGATGCGGTGGTGGTCATCCGCGGGAAGGTGGAGACCGCCAGGCCGGCGCCCAACAGCGCAGACGACGAGGAACGCGAGAGCGAGCCAGCCAAGATACGAGCCGACGCCATCTTTGCCATCGATGACCCGCGCTTGGTCGGGTGGCGGCGCAACAGCCTGGTGCACTTCCGCCTTGGACCTCACCAGCATCACCTGGTCGCGCCCCTGCACAAGGCGATCGCCGAGCACCGCGGCGACGCACCCGTGCTCATCCACGTCGAGAGCGCGGAGTCCATCGACGACATCGCGCTCGATGACGGCTTCACAGTGGAACCCGGCCCCGGACTGGAACGCACCGTCGAGGCTCTGCTCGGTGCCGGCGCCTACCGCCTCGAAACCCGGCGCGAGCGGGCTCCCGATCGCGAGGCTTGGGGCGCAGGACGTCGGAGCTGACCGCCCGCCCCTGCCAGAACTAGAACACTCCGGCGGCGTTGAAGAGCGCCTGGCCCACGAAGAAAAGCGCCAGGAAGACGAGGAAAGCGATCGCCGCGCCGCCATCGACGGCGGCGCCGCGTGGCACCAGACCTGCGAACGGCCGGACCAGTGGGTCGGTGATCCGCCGCACCAAGAGCACGATGGGGTGCCAGCGGTCGGCGTGGAAGAGCGAGAACAGCAGCCGGACGAACAACACGATGCAGAAGAAGATGACGATGCCCAGGGCAACCTGGCGCACCACACTGAGCACCGCATAACCCGGCGACACCGAGCCGACGGTGAGCAGCGAGTGCACCACCTGCTGGAGCACATAGAGCACCGCCAGGGCGAGCAGCGGGGAGAAATCGATGCCGCTGAAGGCGGGAAGCACGCGCCGGAACGGCCGCAGGATCGGGTCGACGATGCGTCTCAGCCAGCGTGCGATTGGGTTCCACGGGCTGATCGGCAGCCACGACAGCATCACGCGGGCGAAGACCATCAGTTCGAGGATGGTGAAGAGGAGGTCGACAATCGACGCCAGGGGTCCCACTCCGCCCGGTGTCACCCCGGTACCGCCACGGTGTCGAGATGACGGCGCCACGCCAGAAACACCAGCGGGGCCACCAGGAGCAGGATCACCAGCGCCGTCCACTGCGCCTGGTGCAGACCGAGTCCGAGGACTGGTTCACTGGCCCGGAACTGAAAGAGGATGAGCTGGCTGATCGCGTACAGCGGGAGGTAGGCGACGGCGAGTGCGCCGTTGCGCACGCCGCGGCGGCGCAGGGCGAAGAGGATCAGTCCGATGGCGACGGTGCCGAGGGCCTCGTACGCCGCCGCCGGTTGGTAGGCGGGGCAGCTGACCGACGTACAGAGCTGAAATCCGCTCTGCAGCACCGCATGCGGATTGACGTACGCGGTCGCCCACGGCAGGTTGCTCTGCGCACCCAGGATGTCGCCGTTGATGAGGTTTCCGATGCGGCCTATGGGCTGGCCGATGACGGCGAAGATCACTGCCGCGTCCCACATCACCCAGGTGGAGAGGCGGTTCCGCCACGCGAACACAGTGACCGTGGCCAGGCCGGCGATGATGGCACCGAAAAAGGCCATGCCTCCTTCCCACACAGCGATGATCCGGATCGGATTGTGCAGGTAGTCACCAAGATTGGGTTGTTGGACGACGTAGTAGAGACGTGCTCCGAGCAGTCCGAAGATGATCGTCCAGATGAGCGCGCGTTCCGCTGTACCCCGATCGACGCCCCGAGGGACGACGTGAGGCAGGACTCCATAGCGGAAGGCGACCAGGAAGGCCAGGGCGTACATCACGCCGTACCAGTGCACCGACAGGCCGCCGATGCGGATCACAGGATCGATGTCGATGCGGATGACCCCGAGGGCGGCGTTGAGCGCAGGCACGACCATTCAGCGATCATCCCCCACGGCTGGTCGGGGCTGCACACGCAGGATGCGAAAGCCATCGTGAGAGGCGACTCGTTCCACGCCGAAACCCTCGCCGACGAGCCACCGCGCCAGAGAGTCCGAGCCGAGGTGGCGGTGCACCACGAGGTGCGCCGCCGCATCAGGAAGGAGCCGGTCGAGCCAGCCGGTCAGCAGCGGATGCAACAGCGGCAGTCCGATGCGCACGGGCGGATTGCTGTAGATGGCGGCAAACCGCACCCCGCTGGGGACCTCCTCGGGGGTGGCGGCCACCACATTGGTTGCTCCTGAGGCGGCGGCGTTACGGGATGTCAGCTCCAGGGCGCGCCTGTTGACGTCGACGCCCCACACCCGCGCCTTCGGAGCGCGCAGACCCAGCGCGACAGCGATCGGCCCGTACCCGGTCCCCAGGTCGAGGATGTCGCCCGCCTGAGGAGGCGGCGGAGCGCGCCGCAGCAGAAACAGGGTGCCGCTGTCCACCGCTCGGTGTCCGAAGACCCCCGCGTCACTGTGCAGCCCCACGGTGACATCCGGCAGCCTCAGCACCACCTCACGTGGATGGGAGGGTGCCAGCGGCTCGCGGTCGAAATAGTGGGGCACCTCGCTGATTGTCGCCCACGTCACCGGGGCGGGCGACTGCCGTCACTTCGGCCCCCCGTTGTCATACTTTGATCTGTGACCCAGGCACTTGCGGCACTGCAATGGGCGGTAGCGGTGGCGCTGGACGTGCTCGGTGCTCTGACCTTCGTCGACTGGCTCCAACACAGGGACCGCAGCCGGCGGTACCTGGCTCTTGCGGTCGGCCTGCTCGGCATCCTCGGGACACTGGTGGCGATCGCGCAAGTCTCGGGCACCTCGCGAGCGCTGCTGTCGGCGGTCAGCATCGCCCTGTTCATGGCATCTGCATACTCCTTCCTGCTGTTTCGTCACAGCCTGATTCCGGTTGGGACATGGGCGCTGAGAACCTCGTCGATCGCCCTCGCCGGGGTCACCGCCGCCTGCATCGCCGCCAACCTCGACGGTACGGTGGCCAGGCCGAGCGGCTCGGCGCTGGCCGTCGACATCGTCACGCTCCTCGCCTGGTGCGGCGTGGTGGGGGCGTCGATCCTGCGCCTGTGGCGAGTGTCGGGCACGCTGCCCTCGGTTCAGCGCGCTCGGCTGCGCGCCCTGAACGCCGGGTTCACAGGAATCGTCATCGCGCTGCTCGGCACTGTTGTCGCCACCGTCGCGGCCCAGAGCACGACGGCCGAAGTGGCGGTCTACAGCGTCGTGCTGCTCAGCATGCCCTTGCTTGCGGTATCCCTGTCACCGCCTGGATGGTTGCGCCGCGTCTGGCGCGAGCGCGAGGAGATTCAACTGCGCCACGCGATCAACAATCTGCTCCTGTACTCCGCCGACGAGATCACTCTCGCCGAGCGTGCGCTGGAGTGGGCGGCGCGCCTGCTCGGTGGCGGCGCTGCTCTGCTGGTGCTCAACGGGCGCGTCCTGGCAGTGTCCGGAATCGATCTCGCCGCTGGTGAGCGCCTCCATCGCGACCTGGAAGACGTGCGCGACTCAGCGGGTCTGTCCTTCACGAGCTCACTGGGGGCGACCGCAGTGGTGCCTCTTCATTCCCAGGCTGGTGATGGATTCCTGGCCGTGCTCGGGGGCCCGTTCACCCCCTTGTTCGGTGATGAGGAGCTGGCGCGCCTCGGACAGTACGCCGTGTCGATCACCGTGGCCCTGGATCGCGTGCACCTTGTGGTCGGCGTGCGGCGCAATGCGGAACTGCTCGACCTGGCGTACGACGCCGTCTTCAGCTGGGACTTCGCCTCGCGCGCCATCCAGTACTGGAACAAGGCCGCCTCCGAGCTGTACGGATACAGCTCGGCCGAGGCCCTCAACAGGGACTCACAGGAACTGCTCCAGACGCAGTACTCCGTGCCGGTTCACGCCATCATGGCAGCCCTCAGCGAGCACGATCACTGGGAGGGCGAGCTGGTGCAGCGGACCAAGGATGGCCGCACGCTGTCGACCAGCGCCCGATGGGCTGTACAGCGCGACGTCGCCGGCAAACCGCTGTCGGTTCTCGAGATCAACCGCGACATCAGCAACGAGAAGCGCGTCGCCGACGAACTGCGCCGCGCTCGCGACGCGGCCGAGCAGGCCAGCAACGCCAAGAGCGAGTACCTCTCACGCATGAGTCACGAGCTGCGCACGCCGCTGGCGGCGATGCTCGGGTTCAGCGACCTGCTGGAGATGCGCCAGCCGCGCCAGGACCAGAAGACAGCGATCGACGCCATCCAGCGCGCTGGTTCACACCTGCTCAGCCTGGTGAACGACGTCCTGGACATCGCTCGTATCGAAGCCGGCCGGGAGTCACTCTCGCTGCAGCCGCTGGACGTTCGCTCAGTTCTCGAGGAGTGTGTCGGCCTGGTCGCGCAGTCCGCCGGCGAGCGGCGCGTCACCGTCAGCGTGCGCGTGGAGGGCACCGATCAGATCCATGTCCGGGCCGACCGCCAGCGCCTCATCCAGGTGCTGCTCAACCTGCTCAGCAACGCCATCAAGTACGGATCGGAAGGCGGCCACGTCGTGGTCGGCGCGGCGGCCAGGAACGGCGCTGTCGACATCGATGTCATCGACGACGGCCCCGGGCTGAACGAGAGCGAGCAGCGGCGGCTTTTCCAGCCGTTCGAGCGGCTTGGCGCCGAGCGCACCCACATCCAGGGAAGTGGCCTCGGGCTGGCCCTGTCCCGCCAGCTGGCGGTGGCCATGGGTGGCAGCGTGGAGGTGCGCAGCGCACGGGGTGAGGGATCGACGTTCACGGTTCGGCTGCAGCAGGCTACCGGGACCGACCGGGCCTCCGTGATTCCCGCCAAAGGGCCGGCTGTTCTTCGCGATCCCGCAGCTGATCACACCGTCCTGTACGTCGAGGACAACCTCGCGACCATTGCGCTGGTGGAAGCCATCTTCTCGCTTCGACCCACTGTGAGGCTGCTGACCGCCATGCAGGGTGGCCTCGCCGTGGAACTGGCGCGCGAGCACCTGCCCCACCTCATCGTCCTCGATCTGCACCTCCCCGACCTCGACGGCGACGAGGTGATCGAGCGCCTCAGGGCCGATTCCCGCACCGCTGAGATCCCCGTGGTGATCTACAGCGCCGATGCCACCGAGCGACAGGTCCGGCAGCTCCTCGAGGCCGGCGCCGTTGCGTACCTCACCAAGCCGGCGAAGGTCACCGAGTTCCTCGCGATGATCGACGGGATCCTCGGCAAGCCTGCGGTGGTGCGCACCCGGGTTTGAGGGCTCCGTTGCCGACTCAGCGGGACGGCTCGGCGTCGTCGACCAGCCGAAGCGCCGCCGTGGGGCAGGCGGCCACCGCCCGGCGGGCCAGCTCCACGAGCTCCCGGCTGACGGGGCGTCCGTCGACGATCGGGTAGCCCCAGTCGTCCAGGGTGATCCGTTCGGGCAGCATCTCGGCGCACATCCCGAAGCCGTCGCAGCGGATGGGGTTGACCCGAAGCCGGCTCACCGGCGCTTCCCGATCCAGTCGGGAGCGGGCAGCAGCGCGGTGCGGTCGCGGTCGCAGCGGCCGCGGCGGAGGTGGGTCGACACGTCCCCCGCGAAGACGCGCAGCCCGCTGGCGAGCAGCACCAGGGCGCCGTCGGGGTGGTGGCACGCCCCGCGGCCGGCGATCTGTCCGATCCAGCGCTGGAGACGCTCCGCGTCGCGCGGCTTGGCGTTGCCGGATGCCAGCTCGGCCGTGGTGCTGGCGATGGCGGCGAGCCCGTGCTCACAGGGACCGCACTGCCGCGCGCTCTCCCGGGCCAGGAACCCGACCAGGGCAGCGGTCTGGGCGACGCCGCAGCGACCGTGTGGAAAGACGGCGATGACCCCGCTGCCCAGCGGCACGTCGACGCCCAGGCGAAGGTCCCAGGCATCATCGGCCGCGACCCAGCACCCGAAGTAACCACCGACAAGGACCGCGGCGACAGAGGCGGTGGCCCCGCCGCCTGCGCTGACCGCCTGAGCGACGGTCGAGCCGCCGGCCAGCTCGTATACCCCGGCGGCATGGATGGCGCCGGCCATCGTGACCAGGACGGTGCCGGTCGCCCCGTCGGCGCCGGCGCGGCGGTACCGATCCGCACCGTGGCGTGCGATGACCGCAGCGTGAGCGAGCGTCTCCACGTTGTGGACCAACGTCGGCCTGCCGTCCACCCCTCTCTCGAATGGACGTGGTGGAACCACCGTCGGCCGGGCGGCGCCACCGTTGAGGTGGGCGATCACGGCCGACTCCTCGCCGGCCACGTAGCGGTGCGGAGCACGTGACAGGGACACGGGAAGCGGAAGATCCCCGGCGGCGCGGCGTTCGTCGATGGCCTGGCTGACGGCGGCCGCAGCGTCGTCGTGGGCGCGTGTGATGTACACCACGGCTCGTTGGGCGGCCACCGCCTCCGCCGCAAGCAGGACGCCGTCGAGAACCAGGTGCGGGCGCGTGGTCATGAGCACCCGATCCTTGGCACTCATCGGCTCGGTCTCGGCTCCGTTGGCGACCACCACCGCGTCGCCGCGAGAGCGCTGGCGAGCGGCCGCCCACTTGCGCGCCGACGGGTAGCCGGCTCCGCCCCGACCGCGCAGCCCAGCCTCGTCGATGACGTCGATCAGCGAGCCCCCGGGGTGCTGCGGCAGCGGACCCACGCGGGCGAGGTGTGCCGCCAGGGTCTCCGCCCCCGCTGCCTGCGGAGGACCGTCGAGGAGTCGCAGGGTCGCCGCCGGCGCGATCACTGACCGGCCGCCGTGACCATCTGACCGGCGATGGACCCATCCGCCTGCTGTGCCAGACTGATGTCGACCGACGTCCGGCCGCAGGTGGCCAGCAGGTCCTGAGCCACCGATGCGGTGGTGTTGCAGACGGTGGCGCCGTTGTCGGTGATGAGCAACTGGCCCGTCGTGGAATTGCCTCTGACGGCGACGGTGATGCGCAGGTTGGCATCGCGCCTGTCGGTGAGGTTGACCTCGACGGTGGTGCCGTTCTGCACCGCCGTGCCCGTCACCTGGTCGCGCAACCCTGTCGCCAGTTGCGGCGCCGGGGCCGGGGTGGGCGTCGCCGCCGCGGAGGTCGCGGCGGTGGCGGCGAGGAGCCGGTCCGGAGTGCCCGCGGCCTTGGCCCAGCCGCTGTGCAGGGGGCCGGCGGCAGCGAAGCCGAGCAGCGCGACGGTCACGGCCGCGGTGACCAACAGGGTGACGCCACGCACCGCCACGGGCATGCTCGCCCGTTCGCTGGTGAGCCGCAGCACGATCGCGAACACCACCGCGCCGACGCAACCGAGACTGATCACCAGGGCCCACGCCGAGCGCACGTCGCTGCCTGTGCCGAGCGTGTGCAGAAGCGCCAGCGGCCAGCACGCGTATGCCGCCCAGTGGAGGACGCGCCAGACCCCAAAACCGATGCGGTGGCGCAGGAGGCTGCTGATCGTCAATGCCACCAGGAGCTCCGTGGACACGACGCCAAGGCCGAGCCAGAGCGGGCGATACGAGCCGGTGAAGGGCACCACAGTGTTGAGCATCGCGATTCCCGCGAAGGGGTCGACGATCGAGGTGACGATGTGGATGCCAAGGAAGACGAGCACAAGCAGGGAGAGGTTGCGGTGCACGGCCTGGTTCAGGAAGCGAGGCCACTCCCGGCTGTCCCAGCGCATCGCGGTGACGACGCCGAGCACCAGGATGGCGGTGAGCATCAATAGGCTGACGTAGCCGGTGCTGCGCGCCGCGTACCAGAGTGCAGTGGGCCCGGAGGCCGCGATCACGCCGCCAGCTCCGCCATGACCGGCCAGTGATTGAGGTGGAGCACCACGCCGTCGTGGGCGACCAGCCGCGCTGGCAGCCCGGTGGATTCCAGCCAGTCCGGGGCGCGCGCCCCGCGGACCATGGCCGCGGTGCTGGCGACGTTGGCGTCGACAGACGTGGCCGCGGCGACGCTGACGGTGCGATACGGGGATTGCGCGGGGACCCCCGTGCGGGGGTCGACGATGTGGTGCACCGGCAGCCCGCCGCGTCGCCAGTGACGCACTGTCGAGCTGGACGTGGCCAGGCCGCCGGAGTGGAGCGTGATCGCCTGTCCGGGAGCCTCGGCAGGGGCGGCGTGGTCATCGGTGACGTGAATGGGCCATCCACGGGCTGGAGGTTCGCCGGCCAGGGCGATGTCCCCCCCGAGGCTGACGAGGACGCCTGAGCCGGTGGCGGCGTGGGCGGCGGCGGCCGCCCGGTCGGCGCCCAGGGCCTTGGCCGTGGCGCCGAGGTCGAGGATGGTTCCGACGGGAAGGGTGACGAGGGCCGGCAGGTCGGTGATCACCACCTTGGTCCAGCCGGTGGCAGGGCGGTACCGCACAGCGACGCTCCCGCTGTCGGGCGCGATCGTCGAGAAGTCGGCGTCGTAGCCGATCGCCTCCATCGATCCACCCACGGTGGGGTCGACGTCGCCGTCGGTGAGCCGGGCCGCGCGCAGGGCCACGCGGATTGCCTGGGCGAGAAGCGGCGTCACCATCACCGGGACGCCGTGCGCGGCATTCAGGTGGGCCAGGTCGGAGTCGGCACGGAAGCGGCTGCAGGCGCGGTCGAGGGCATCGATCTCGGCGGCAACCGCGTCACGTGCGTCCCCGAGGGCATCCCGGTGGGTCACCGCAACCACAACCGAGGTGCCCAGAGCCTGCCATCCGACGCTGAACATGTGCTTACGAGCCCCCGGAGACGATCGGCGGCCCCACAGATCCACTGCTCGAGGCGCCACCCGGCCCCGATGCGTCACTGGGAGGCTGGATCGGTGGCTGCAGACCCGTGCTCGGGTCCAGGGTGGGCGCGGGCGCCTGGGTGGACTGAGCGGCGCTGACTGTGCGGCCGGCGAACGTCCCCGCCGTGACTGCAGCACCCACCAGAGTGAGCACCCCCGCACCGGCGGCGGAGGCCACGGTGATCGACCGAACCCGCCGCTGGGCGCGATCGCGATCGGCGGGGGAGGACTGCCTCATCGCTGACAGCCTACGCCGACCGCCTTACGGCTTCCTGACGCCTGGCTGTGAGTCAGCAGGGAAACGACAGACAGCTGTCGCACTCCCTGGTCACCATTGGTGCCATGCAAGACATCGAGGGAGTGCTCGTACTCAGCCCGTCCGACCTGGTCGCGTTCACGGGCTGCGAGCATCGATCCCATCTCGACAGGCTCGTCGCCAGGGAGAAGCTCGAGCGTCCGCACCGCGACGATCCGTTCCTCGAGGTGCTGCGCGAGCACGGCAATCGCCACGAGACACGATACCTCGAGCGGCTGCGTGCCGAGGTGGGCACCGTGACGGAAATCCGGCGCCCGGCCGGCACCATGGAGGGCCTGCGCGAGGCCGAGGCCCTGACCCTGGCGGCGATGCGCGACGGCGTCGAGCTCATTTACCAGGCGAGCTTCTTCGACGGTCGCTGGCGCGGGCATGCGGATTTCCTCCGCCGCGTGTCCGCACCAAGCGACCTGGGTCAATGGAGCTACGAGGCTCACGACACCAAGCTGGCGCGCACCACCAAGGCCGCCACGCTCCTCCAGCTCGGCGACTACACGCGCCAGGTGGCGCGGTTGCAGGGGGTGGCCCCGAGGTCGCTCCATGTGGTGCTCGGCGACGACACCGTGAACACCTTCCTCTATGCCGACATGTCCGCCTACCTCGCGACGGTGCGCGCGCGCTTCGAGGACGCGGTGGACAACGGCCTTGTGGCGACCTCAGCGGAGCCCGTCGCCCTCTGCGGGTACTGCGACTGGAAGGATCGCTGCAGCACCCAGTGGCACCGTGAGGATCACCTCTCCCTGGTGGCCGGGGTGCGCCGCGACCAACGCACCCGCCTCCTCGCCGCAGGGATCGGCACTCGGGCGGAGCTCGCGGCTGTCCCCGCAGGCACGGATGTGGATCAGCTCCGCGGCGCTGCGCTCGATGGTCTTCGGGAGCAGGCGCGGCTCCAGGTCGCATCGGATCGAACCGGGACCATTGCGTGGAGCCTCGTCGACCCTGACCCTGACGCTGCTCATCGCGGCCTTGCCGCCCTGCCGCCGCCCTCGAGAGCGGACATCTTCTTCGACATGGAGGGCGATGGGTTCGCCGGCCCGCACGGCCGCGAGTACCTCTTCGGCTGGCTCGACGGCGACGCGCCCGGGGCTCCCTTTCGCACCCTATGGGCCCACGACCCGGCGGCGGAGAAGGCGGCGTTCGAGCGCTTCATCGACACCGTGAAGGCGGCGCGTCGCACCGATCCCGCGATGCATGTCTACCACTACGCAGCGTATGAGCCCGCTGCCATGAAGCGGCTGATGGGTCGCTACGCCACGCGAGAGGAGGAGGTTGACAGCCTGCTTCGAGCCGGCGTATTTGTCGATCTGTACCGTATCGTCAGGCAGGGCGTGCGAGTGGGCGTGGAGTCCTATTCGATCAAGAAGCTCGAACCGCTGTACATGGGCGCGCGGCAGGGACAGGTCAGCGAGGCCGGCACCAGTGTCGTGCAGTACGAGCTGTGGCTCGAGGACCGCGACCACGCCATCCTCGATGCGATCCGCCTCTACAACGAGGAGGACTGCCGCTCCCTGGTGGGACTGCGCGGCTGGCTGGAAGAGAGGCGGGCCGAGCTGGAGAGCCGGATGGGGACTGCATTGCCGCGACCGCCGCCGAGCGAGGGCGCGGCGCCGCAGACGGTCGCCGACGGCAGCGCGGCCACCGACACACTCGCTGTCCAGCTGACAGAGGGCATTCCCGTCGATCCGCAACAGCAGACGGCCGAGCAGCGCGGCACGGTCCTGCTGGCGTCGCTGCTCGACTGGCACCGGCGCGATGCCAAACCATCGTGGTGGGAATACTTCGCCCGCAGGGACGCCTCCGACGATGAACTCATCGAGGAT